>NZ_JALJRP010000003.1:0-339163 GCF_024519715.1 Pseudomonas sp. Pse35
GATTTCTTCAACAACTTCAACCACTTGCGCTTGCGATCTCTCGTAAGCGGGAGGCGAATTCTACAGCGTTACACGCTGCTGTCAACACCTATTTTTCAACTCCCTTTTGGCTTCGATGAACTGAAGCAACTTGCTGCCGAAAACTGCGTAACTCATTGTTTGCCAAGGAGTTTTCCGTTTCGACTGCGCCGGAAGTGGGGCGAATTATAGGCCTCCAGAATCTGCCGTCAAGGCTTAATTACGCTTTTGTTGCAGAAGGCGCTTTTTTAGCAATAAGGCGAGGGATTCGACGCATTACCGGCGGCACGCGGATCAACAGAAGTAGCGCACCTATAGAAGCGTAGATAGCCCACTCCTTCAGATCCGCCCGCACTATCCACAGCATGTGCAGCAAACCGAGCCCAAGAATCACATAGACCAGACGGTGCAGCTTCTTCCATCGACTCCCCAACCGACGCTGGCTATAGCGGTTCGACGTAACGGCCAACATAAGGAGAGCAACAAACCCCAGCGCCCCCACAATGATGTAGGGCCGCTTGCTCAACTCTACGCCGAGCTGCGACCAATCCAGCCCCAGGACAAACACACAATAGGCCGCCAGGTGCAGCACAACATAAGCAAAGCACCACAGCCCCAACTGTCGTCGCACTGCTATCCACCCCGCCCAACCGCTCAACTTCTGCAGCGGCGTCATAGCAAGCGTGATCAGCAATAAAATGAGCGTCCCCAAACCCAGGCGATCAACGAGCACCTTGCCTGGATCAGGCCCCAGCGCAGAACTCCACGCTTCATACAACCAGAGCAATGGCCACACTGCTGCGGCTACAAACACGCCGATGCGCCAGATGGGATAGCGCATCAGTAGTTCTTCCGCAGATCGAGGCCTGTATATAAAGAAGCGACCTCATCCGAATAGCCATTGAACATCTGCGTCTCGCGCACATTCGGACTAAACAGGCCGCTCGGCAGACGGCGCTCCCGCGCCTGGGTCCAGCGCGGGTGATCGACCGTAGGATTCACATTCGCATAAAACCCATACTCATCAGCTGCAATACTCTGCCACGTCGTTTTCGGCTGCTCACTGACCAGACTGATACGCACGATGGACTTCACACTCTTGAAGCCATACTTCCACGGCACCACCAAGCGCAACGGTGCACCGTTCTGGTTAGGCAACTCCCGCCCGTACATGCCCACAGCGAGGATCGCCAACGGATTCATCGCCTCATCCAGGCGCAGCCCTTCCACATAAGGCCAATCGATCAAGCCGAAACTTGAGCGTTGCCCAGGCATGCTCTTGGGATCCTGAAGGGTTTCAAAACGGATGTACTTGGCTTTGGAGGTTGGCTCGACCTGCTTGAGCAACGCCGAGATGGGAAAGCCTATCCACGGAATCACCATGGACCATGCCTCGACGCAACGCAGGCGGTAGATGCGCTCTTCCAGCGCATAGGGTTTCATGAAGTCTTCCAGGGCATAGCGCCCAGGTTTTGCGACTTCACCATCAATCACCACACTCCAGGGCTGCGTCTTGAGCGAGCCCGCATTCGTTGCCGGGTCGCCCTTGCCTGTCCCGAACTCATAGAAGTTGTTGTAGTGAGTTGCGTCCTTGAATGGCGTGATGGCCTCATCTTTGACCGTCACCGACTGCCACTTCGCATTCGGAAGTTTTTCCGTAAACCAGTTGGGCGCACTGCCCGGCTCGACGTCGGCATACCGCGAAGCATCGCCGGCACTGGCCCAACGCGGCAAGCTGCTGGCGGCAACACCGGCAAGCGCACCACCGAGCAGGCTGCGGCGAGAGAGATAGAAAGATTCAGGCGTGACATCCGATTCGTGACAATCGGACGCTTTGGGTAATTTGATTAACATGGTAACTCCGCAGCGTTGGAGAACTGATGCACCAATAGACTGCGGAGTATGGGGGAAATTACATTAAGACAATGTTTTGTCCCGACGCAGACGCAACAAGTACTGAATCGGGCCAGAAGCCGCATAGGCCAGGAACGCCAGCAGCAGGATACGCGGTGGATCACTGAACACGACCGCGAACACCAGCACCACCACAAGGATGGCCACGAAAGGCACGCGCCCCTTGAGGTCAAATTCCTTGAAGCTGTTGTACTTGATGTTGCTGACCATCAGCATGCCGGCCGCTGCCACCATCAGGGCAACCAGGAACGACATCTTCGATCCCTGAATCCCGTAGTCACTGAACGCCCATACAATCCCCGCGACAACACCCGCCGCTGCCGGGCTGGCAAGGCCGATGAAGTAGCGCTTGTCGGCAGTCCCTACCTGGGTGTTGAAGCGCGCCAGGCGCAAAGCGGCACCCGCGACATAGATGAAGGCAACCATCCAGCCGACCTTGCCCATGTCACCCAATGCCCAGGCAAACGCCAGCAGTGCGGGGGCAACACCAAAGGCAACCATGTCCGACAACGAGTCGTACTCGGCGCCAAAAGCACTTTGAGTATTGGTCATACGCGCCACGCGACCATCCAGGCCGTCGAGCACCATGGCCACGAAAATTGCGATAGCAGCAAAGCCAAAGTATTTGCTGGCACTCGCCGCATCACCCGCCGCCAGCGCGCTCTGGGCACTCATGGAGTTGATGATGGAGTAGAAGCCGGCGAACAGATTCGCCGTGGTGAACAGGTTGGGCAGCAGATAGATGCCACGATGCCGGACCTTGCGGCCTTCGGCGTCATGCCCTTCTTCGACATGTTCATCAATCGGCAGCATGCTTTCGGCGTCGGAAGCCTGGTTTGGCTCTTCGGGACGTTCGCTCATGGACTTTACCTTGCAACGGTGTGAAAAAATTCGACAGATACTTGCAGCGAGTGTTCGCCTGCAAACGATGCAGCTTTATACCAGAACCAACCCCTCAAACGAAAAAACGCGGCCTAAGCCGCGTTTTCCCTTGATGCGTACGACTTAGTTCTTGGCTTTGTCGACGATCTTGTTGGCACCGATCCACGGCATCATGGAGCGCAGTTGCTCGCCGATGACTTCGATACCGTGAGCGGCGTTATTACGACGCTTGGCGGTCATCGAAGGGTAGCCGGTAGCGCCTTCGCTGATGAACATTTTGGCGTATTCGCCGTCCTGAATACGTTTCAGGGCGTTGCGCATGGCCTGACGGGACTCGGCGTTGATCACTTCCGGACCGGTCACGTACTCGCCGTACTCGGCGTTGTTGGAGATCGAGTAGTTCATGTTGGCGATACCGCCTTCGTACATGAGGTCAACGATCAGCTTGAGTTCGTGCAGGCATTCGAAGTAGGCCATTTCCGGCGCGTAGCCAGCTTCAACCAGGGTTTCGAAACCAGCTTTTACCAGCTCAACGGTACCGCCGCACAGAACGGCTTGTTCGCCGAACAGGTCGGTTTCGGTCTCGTCCTTGAACGTGGTTTCGATGATGCCGGTACGACCGCCACCCACGCCAGCAGCGTAGGACAGTGCAACGTTCTTGGCATTGCCCGACGCATCCTGGTAGATCGCGATCAGGTCAGGGATACCGCCGCCTTTGATGAACTCGGAACGCACGGTGTGGCCCGGTGCTTTCGGCGCGATCATGATCACGTCGAGGTCAGCGCGCGGCACGACCTGGTTGTAGTGAATCGCGAAGCCGTGGGAGAAGGCCAGGGTAGCGCCCTTCTTGATGTTCGGCTCGATTTCGTTCTTGTACAGCGAGGACTGGAACTCGTCCGGGGTCAGGATCATGACCAGGTCGGCAGCCGCAACAGCAGAAGCAACGTCGGTCACTTTCAGGCCATGGGCTTCAGCCTTGGCGACAGTGGCCGAGCCTTTACGCAGGCCAACGGTCACGTCAACGCCGGAATCTTTCAGGTTGCACGCTTGAGCGTGACCCTGGGAACCGTAGCCGATGATGGCGACTTTCTTGCCCTGGATGATCGACAGGTCACAATCTTTATCGTAATAAACTTTCATGAGGTTCCTCTATATATCCAGGCCGTAAGGCCATTCGCTAATTGGGTTAGATGCTGAGTACTTTGTCGCCACGGGCAATCCCGGTGACACCACTGCGTACGGTTTCCAGAATCGAGGCCGTCCCGATCGACTGGATGAAGCTGTCCAGTTTGTCGCTGGTACCGGTCAGTTGAACGGTATAAACGCTGGCGCTCACATCGACGATCTGCCCGCGATAAATATCGGTAGTGCGCTTGATCTCGGCACGCTGGGCGCCAGTGGCCTTGACCTTGACCAGCATCAGTTCGCGCTCGATGTGAGCGCTTTCCGACAGGTCGACCAGCTTGACCACTTCGATCAGCTTGTTGAGGTTCTTGGTGATCTGCTCGATCACCTCATCGTGGCCTACGGTGGTCAACGTCAGGCGCGACAGGGTCGGGTCTTCGGTCGGGGCCACGGTCAGGCTTTCGATGTTGTAGTTGCGTTGCGAAAACAGGCCGACAACACGAGACAGAGCGCCGGGTTCGTTCTCCAGAAGCAGGGAGATAATATGCCGCATGATTAAGTACGCTCCGTCTTGTTCAGCCACATGTCGCGCATAGAGCCGTCTTTGATCTGCATCGGGTAGACGTGCTCGCTGGTATCCACCTGAATATCGATGAACACCAGGCGGTCCTTCATGGCGAACGCTTCTTCCATCTTCGGCTTCAGATCTTTCAAATCAGTGATGCGAATGCCGACGTGGCCATAGGCTTCAACCAACTTGATGAAATCCGGCAACGATTCCATGTAGGAATGGGAGTGACGGCTACCGTAGCTCATGTCCTGCCATTGACGAACCATGCCGAGCACGCCGTTGTTCAAGCAGACGATCTTCACGGGAAGACCGTATTGCAGGCACGTCGACAGCTCCTGGATGTTCATCTGGATGCTGCCTTCGCCGGTGACGCAGGCAACGTCGGCATCCGGGAAGCTCAGTTTCACCCCCATGGCCGCAGGGAAACCAAAGCCCATCGTGCCGAGGCCACCGGAGTTGATCCAGCGGTTAGGCTTGTCGAACTTGTAGTACTGCGCCGCGAACATCTGGTGCTGGCCCACGTCGGAGGTCACAAAGGCGTCGCCCTTGGTCACTTCGCACAGGGTTTCGATCACGGTTTGTGGCTTGATGATGCTGCCGTCGCCCTTGTCATAAGGGAACAGGCCACGATCACCGCGCCATTCGTCGATCTGCTTCCACCAGCTGGCAACGGACTCCTTGTTCGGCGTTTCGCCGATGTCCTTGAGTGCAGCGACCATTTCGGTCAGTACACTTTCTACAGGCCCCACGATTGGCACATCGGCCTTGATGGTCTTGGAGATGGACGCCGGGTCGATGTCGATGTGGATGATCTTGGCATTCGGGCAGAATTTGCTCGCGCCGTTGATCACTCGGTCATCGAACCGCGCGCCCACGGCGAGGATCACATCGGCGTGGTGCATGGTGAGGTTGGCGGTGTAGCTGCCGTGCATGCCGAGCATGCCGACAAACTGACGGTCCGAACCCGGGAATGCGCCGAGGCCCATCAGGGTGTTGGTCACCGGCAGGTTGAGCAGCTTGGCCAGTTCGGTGAGTGGCGCGGAACCGCCGCCCAGAATCACGCCACCGCCGGAGTACAACACGGGGCGCTTGGCCGCCAGGAGCATTTCTGCCGCCTTGCGGATCTGCCCCGAGTGCCCACGGACGGCCGGACTGTAGGAACGCAGCTTGGCTTTCTTGGGAAAAACGTATTCGAATTTTTCGGCCGGGTTGGTCATGTCTTTCGGGATATCGACCACCACAGGGCCCGGGCGACCGGACTGTGCGAGGTAAAACGCCTTTTTCATGACTTCCGGGATTTCCGACGCGTGCTTGATCATGAAGCTGTGTTTCACGATCGGGCGGGAAATACCGATCATGTCGGTTTCCTGGAAAGCGTCGGTGCCGACCATGGTGCTAGGCACCTGGCCAGAGATGATCACCATCGGGATGGAGTCCATATACGCAGTCGCGATGCCGGTGATGGCATTGGTTGCGCCTGGGCCGGAGGTTACCAGTACCACGCCGGCTTTACCGGTGGCACGGGCGTAACCGTCAGCCATATGGGTCGCGGCCTGTTCGTGGCGAACCAGGATGTGGGTAACAGCCGGTTCCTTGAACAGTGCGTCGTAGACATGCAGCAGAGCACCACCTGGGTACCCGTAGATATAGTCGACGCCTTCGTCACGCAAAAAGCGGACGAGCATCTCACCGCCAGATAAAAGCTCCACGTTGTTCACCTCTAAAACGCCAGAATACCGTCCGTTAAAAAACCGACGGGTCTTAATAGGTTTACTTCTCAACAGAGCATGAGCGACGGTGGTCGCCGACTACGTCAGCACTGACTGAGCAAGTATTGGGATCGTCCCAAGTGTTGCGGGCTTTTCCCACCCAGCGCGAGGTAACGCGTTGCGGGTGTTACAGGTCGGCGCGGATGTGCGCCTCATGATCTGCTGAGCGGGCCTGCTTCTGGCAGTCCCGATACAGCGGACTTTGGATTCTTCTGTTTCACGCCCTTCAAGTCAAGCAATAATTGCGCTTTTTTCCAACTAAGCGCATGAGAACGCAGAAGAAAGGGCTTTGAGGAGGGATAAAACTCGCCTGAATGTCGTCAAGCGGTAGAAATGTGCGCAAGACTGCCGGAAAAACCGGCAGTCAGGCAATTAACGAGCGTCGGCGATCAATTGATCGAACTTTTTCAGCGCGTTACGCAAGCCGAGGCTCTCCCGCGGCCGGTCGGCGTAGACCATCTCGGCCATTTCCAGGATCCCCGACGCATTCGGCAAGGGCAGGTCCTGTTCCAGGATCTGCTTCATACGCGCGAGGAAGATCCACTGCAGCCACTGGTGGAAGTCCAGAGTATCGACAGAAAAAGGTTCGACACTGCTGAGGGCTTCAACACTGGGGGATACTTCATCCCACCAGCCCTGAACGCGCAGTTCGCGCTCGATCAACAATAACTGCTCGGCAATCGCGGGAAAACGCGCATCCATCAGAGGCTGACCTTGGCTTTTTGCCGCGCCTGGGCGGCACCCGCTGCATCGCCCTGGGCGGCACGCGCATCCCCGATCAAGGCCCACAGGCTGGCTTGCAGGTCTGGGCGCCCATTGGCCAGGCTCAGGCCACGGCGAGCGAATTGCTCCGCCTGGGGCGCATCGCCCTGAGCCATGCGCACCTGGGCCAGGCGATAGAGCACTTGTGGCTCACGCGGCGCCACGCGCTGGGCACGTTCAAGGCTCGACGAGGCGCCATTCAAATCGCCACCCGCCTGCTGCTGCTGAGCGGTGGTGAGCAACGCCAGCACCGGGCCATCAAGTTGTTCGTCCGCCGACAACCCGCCCGCACTGGACGATGACGGAATACCGCTCGGCGTCGAAGGCATGTTGTAGGTGCCCTGATTGACCGGCGCGGTTTGAATCGGCGTGGAGTTCACCGGCCCGGAAGTGCTTGGGCCTGGGGTCCATGGCTCGGCACTGATAGGCGCCGAGGTTGCAGCCCCACTGCCGGGCACCATCACTACGACGCCGGAATCCTGGGGAATTGCCTGGGTTGCAGCTTGGGCAGGCCGTTTGACCACGGTCTGACGGAAGCCGCCATTGGCCGAAATGCGGTCGTTATTGGAAACGGACGTGCTTGAGTCCACCACAGGGATAGAGCCGCGCTGCACGCTGGAGCAACCGCCGAGCAAAACCAGAGCCGTAATTGCTGGAATCCACAACTTGTTCACTTGAAACCCTCTTTGCTTAATTCATCCAGCCCTTGACCCAATCCATCACCGATTCCGCGTCAGCAGGTGTACTGCCACCGCACGCGGCACCGGGTGGTGGTTCGCTGCCGCGAATATACGGCATCTGCACCGCGCCCGGACAGTTGGCATCGGAGCCTTGGCCGGTGTGCGGATCAATCCAGGCCTGCACAATATTGTCCGGCTGCGGCATGTTGAGCGGCAACGGGTCAGCCTTGCGCATGAAACTGGTCCATACCTGCAGCGCGCCGGTGGCACCGGTGAACGGCGTCTTGCCATTGTCGTCGCGCCCCAGCCATACCACGGCCAGTACATCTTGGCCGAAACCTGCGAACCAGCTGTCGCGGGAGTCGTTGCTGGTACCGGTCTTGCCCGCCAGGGTCAGGTTCGACGGCAGCACGCTGTAGACCGAACGCCCCGTACCCTCGCGCATCACGCGCTGCATGGCGTTCTGGATCAGGTAGATGGAGCCCGCGTCGAAGCGCTGCTGAATCTGGAACGGGTAACGCTTGAGCGGTTCGCCATCGGCGGTCAGCACACTGCGAATACCGCGCATCGGCGTATTGAAGCCACCATTGGCCAGGGTCTGGTACATGGTGGTCACTTCCATCGGCGTCATGGCCGCAGCGCCCAGGAGCATGGACGGGAACGCCGGGAATTCACGTTCGACTCCCAGTCGCGCCAGAGTCTTCAGCACGTTCGGCACACCCACTTCAAGCCCCAGACGCGAGGTCGAGATGTTGTAGGAATGCGCCAATCCTTGATACAGGAACACCGTGCCATGGGAACGGCGGTCGAAGTTCTTGGGCGTCCATACCTGGCCATCCGCGCCTTTGATCGACAGCGGGTCATCGGACAGCCAACTGGTCAGCGTGTACTTGCTGGGTTTTTCCAGTGCAGTGAGATAAACCGCAGGCTTGACCAGCGAGCCAATCGGCCGCACGGCATCCAGTGCGCGGTTGAAACCGGCGAAACTGGCCTGGCGGCTGCCGATCATGGCCTGGACCTCCCCGGTTTCCGGATTGGTCACGACCATGGCGGCCTCGACTTCATCCGAGCCCTTACGGCCAGTCAGGCGCTTGAAGGTGTCGTTGACCGACGCTTCGGCCTTCATCTGCAAGATGGGGTCGAAGCTGGTGAAGATCCGCAGCCCCTCTTCGGTCAAGTCTTCGTCGCGGTAGTCTTCGCGCAGTTGGCGCTTGACCAGGTCGATAAAGCCCGGGAATGAGCTATCCGCCAGCTTGCCGCGGGTTGTCACACCCAGTGGCATTTTCTTGGCAGCGGCCACTTGCTCAGCGGTGGCGACACCCTGCTGCTCCAATACATCGAGCACCAGGTTGCGACGTTCAAGCGCACGCTCCGGGTTGCGGCGCGGGTTGTAATAGGACGGCCCCTTGACCATCCCCACCAGCAACGCAACCTGATGCAATTTCAACTCGGACAACGGCTGCCCGAAGAAGAACTGGCTGGCCAGGCCGAAACCGTGCACGGCGCGCTGGCCATCCTGACCGACGAATACCTCGTTGAGGTAAGCCTCGAGGATTTCCTGCTTGCTGTAATGCAGCTCCAGCAACATCGCCATCATGGCTTCGGTGAGTTTACGGGTCAGGCTGCGTTCGTTGGTCAGGTAGAAGTTCTTGACCAGTTGCTGGGTCAGCGTACTGCCGCCCTGGGTCATCTTGCCGCCGGACGTGTTGACCCAGATAGCACGGGCGATCGACTTCGGCGACACACCCCAGTGGCTATAGAAATCGCGGTCTTCGACAGCGACCAGGGTTTCCAGCAGATACGGCGGTACCTGATCGAGCTTGATCAGGATGCGATCTTCAAGATTTTTCGGGTAAATACCGCCGATCAGCAACGGTTCAAGACGCACCACCGGCAGCTTGGAGCCATTGAGCGACGACAGCTCAGCCACATAGTCGCCAGAGAAACGCACGCGCACCGGCTGGGCTTTTTCCAGGCCTTCGTAGAACTGGAAGCCACGGGTGTTCAGGTCGACGGTATTACCGCTGACCGCCGCAGCGCCAGGGCCATTGCTCACGGGTTCGCGGCGGTAGCCCAGCGCATCGAGCTCGGTAAGGAAGTCATCCTTGCTCAGCTTCTGGCCGGAGAACAGCTCCAGCGGGCGTGCATACACCTTGGCCGGAATCGTCCAGCGCTTGCCGGAGAATTTTTCCTGCACCACGGCATCGAGGTACACCGCAAGGCCGGCGACCGCCACAAGGCCCACCAGGCCAAGCTTGATCACCCAGCCCAGCCAAGGGCGCGGGCCGCGGGAAGGAGGTTTTTTACGGGAACGGGGAGATCGGGTTCGAGTCATGGCGGCGGATTATACGCACTTTATTGATGATCAACATGAGCCGGACAGCGGTTTGCACGACTGGCATCAGCAGCCATAATGCCCCCCATGATTTTCCCCAGACTTTGAAGGATCGCCCGTGAGCCAGACCCTGATCGCTGCCCTGCAAAACCCGGCCTTGTACCCTCATCCGGTTGAAGCGTTTCAAGTCATCGAGACCCATATTTCCTGGGTGATACTGACGGGGCCCTACGCTTATAAGCTGAAGAAACCGATGAACTTCGGCTTCCTGGACTTCACCAATCTGGACGACCGCGGGCATTTCTGCCGCGAGGAACTGCGCCTCAACCAGCGCCTGACCGAAGATTTGTATCTTGAAGTGTTGCCGATTACCGGCACTGCCGAGGCGCCGCAACTGGGTGGCGACGGCCCGGCCATCGAGTACGCGCTGAAAATGCGCCAGTTCCCGCAAAGCCAGATGCTCAGCACCCTGCAAGCCAACGGCGAACTGACCTGCGCGCACATCGATGAGATGGCCAAGCAGATCGCCCAGTTCCACCTCAACGCCCCCAAAGTCCCGCAAGATCACCCCGCCGGCACGCCGGAAGAGGTGATGGCTCCGGTACGCCAGAACTTTGACCAGATCCGCCCGTTCCTCAGCGACAAGGCCGACCTGACTCAGCTGGAGGCTCTGCAAGCCTGGGCTGAAAGCAGCTTCGAACGCCTCAAGCCTTTGCTTGCGCAGCGCAAGCTCGATGGCTATACCCGCGAATGCCACGGCGACATTCACCTGGGCAACGCCACGCTGATCGATGGCCGCGTGGTGATCTTCGACTGCATCGAGTTCAACGAGCCTTTCCGCTTTACCGACGTGTACGCCGACACCGCTTTTTTGGCGATGGACCTGGAAGATCGCGGCCTGAAATGCCTGGCACGGCGCTTCATAAGCCAGTATCTGGAATTGACCGGCGACTACCAGGGCCTGGAGCTCCTGAACTTCTATAAAGCCTACCGTGCATTGGTGCGCGCCAAGGTTGCGCTGTTCAGCATGCCGAGCGAAGCCAACCCCGTGCAACGCGCTACCACCCTGCGCCAGTACCGCAACTACGCCAACCTGGCGGAAAGCTACAGCACCATCCCCTCGCGCTTCCTGGCAATCACCCATGGCGTTTCAGCGGTGGGCAAGAGCCACGTGGCCATGCGCCTGGTCGAAGCCCTGGGCGCGGTGCGCCTGCGTTCGGATGTAGAGCGCAAGCGCCTGTTTGGCGAACAACAGGTAGAGAACACCCTGCAGGCCGGTATCTACAATCAGGACGCCAGCGCTGCCACCTACACACGTCTGAACGAGATTGCCGACACCGTGCTGCGCGCCGGCTACCCGGTGGTGCTGGATGCCACTTTCCTGAAACGCGCACAGCGTGACGCTGCCGCCCAGGTTGCCGAAGCCACTGGCGCGCCGTTCCTGATCCTCGACTGCAACGCCCCGCAAGCCGTTATTACCAGTTGGCTGGCACAACGTCAGGCGGATAAAAACGATCCGTCTGACGCCACACTGGCTGTTATCGAAGAACAACAAGCCACTCGTGATCCGCTGACTGCCGAGGAACTGCTGCTCAGCAAGCGTGTGGAGACCAATGAAAGCGGGACGCTCGACGCGTTGGTCGGGCATATCCGTCAGCACCTGCCGGGCCTGTAAGAAATATTTCTTGGTCGCGTCGTCGTCTTCGGCGCGCGACCCAGCGATAGTGGCACTATACTGGCATCATAACACCAGCCAGAGTCGCGATCATGAGTCAGCCCAAGCTTCTTGATACCCAGCTCTATGCCCTCCTGCACAAGGACGACATCCACGGCTTCAACCAGGAGCGCCCTGAAAACGGCACGATCGACATGCGCGGCGGCGACTTTCGAGGGCTGGACCTGCGCGACCTTAACGCCACCTGCATTGACTTCACCGACGCCTATTTTCGCTCTGCCGACCTACGCGGCCTGGACTTGCGTGGCTGCTCACTGGAAGGCGCCAGCCTGGCCCATGCGCAGATTTCGGGGGTTTATTTCCCGCCCGAACTCACGGCTGACGAAATACTCATGTCGGTCAATTTCGGCACTCGCCTGCGCTACCGCACCAAGTAACCCCACACACCGAGTTCCGGCCAGCCCCCTGCCTGCCGGGCACTTTGCGCCTGCCTGCGAGCAAGCGCCGTCGCGCCATCCTTATAAGCTTTTCAGCCCTTTCTGACCAAAGAACCACGCTTTTCCTACTGAGCGCTACACTCATTTTCAGGCTGCCTGGTCACGACACCCACCGCACCATTCGGCCAACGCAAGGAGGCTTGATGAACGATGAGCTGCAACACCTGAAAAACCTTGGCAAGACGTCAGCGCAGTGGCTGCATGCGGTGGGCATCCACAGCGCGTCCGACTTGCGTCGGCTAGGGGCGGTCGACGCGTACCGAGCCGTGCGCACGCGCGGGTTTCGAGCTTCGAAGGTTCTGCTGTATGCCATTGAAGGGGCATTGATGGATGTGCACTGGAACGACATACCCACGGAGCGCAAGGAGGCCTTGAACCGTCAGTTGGAAGCGATCTCAGTACATCAGAAGAACTAGAGCGGCACTCAAACCCAGTGTTGATGGGCATTGCAAACGAGCGTTTGAGAAAACTGGATGAAGCAGGAAAACAAATGTTGACTCTCAAATGAGAATCGTTATGATTATCACAACTGGTCGCGAGATCAGCCGATAACTGAAAGACCATTGGTTCGGACTCTCAGATTATCTCCTCATCAGGCTAATCACGGTTATTTGACCCGGCTCTTGCCGGGTCTTTTTTTGCCCGCGAATTAACCGGCCTTAACGCGCAATGATCAACGGATGCCCACGCTCCGGATGCGGCTGTACCAATACATCCAGACCGAATACAGCCTTCAGTGGCTCTGGTTGCAGGACTTTAGAGGGCGTATCCAACGCGTGGGGGCGGCCGTTTTCCAGCAACAGGATCCGGTCGCAGTAGCGCGCCGCCAGGTTCAAATCATGCAGGATGACCAGCACCGCAGCGCCTCTGTCGGCAAAATGTCGGATAGCTTGCAAGGTGGTGTGTTGGTGCAGAGGGTCGAGCATTGATGTGGGCTCATCCAGCAGCAACGTCTGCCCTGCCTCACCCGGCCATAACTGCGCCAATACCCGTGCCAGGTGCACACGCTGCCGCTCGCCACCCGACAAGGCCAAGTAACTGCGGCCACTCAGGTGGCCTACATCAGCAGCCTGCAGCGCGGCGTTGATGATTTCGTCGTCGCGCAATCGCCCGGTCTGATGAGGCAAGCGGCCCATGCCCACCACCTCTTCGACACGAAAGGCAAAGTCCAGGGTGGAGGATTGTGGCAGCACCGCCAGGCGCTGGGCACGCTGCACACCGGTCATGTGCTTGAGCGCCTGCTGATCCAGCCAGACCTTGCCCTGATCCGGCTGCAACTCCCCGCACAGTGCCCCAAGCAAGGTACTTTTGCCGGCGCCATTGGGGCCCAGCACGCCCAGCACTTCGCCCGGCAATAGGTCCAAGGTGACATCGGCCAGCACAGTCTTACCACCGCGCCGGATCTGCAATGCTTCTACCCGCAACATCAGGCGCGCCCTCGTAACAATAAATAGAGGAAAAACGGCGCACCGATAAACGCAGTGACAATACCGATCGGCAGTTCCGCCGGCGCCAACGCCAGGCGCGCCACCAGATCCGCAAACAACAGCAGGCTCGCGCCCGCCAACACCGAGGCCGGTAACAACACCCGATGATCCGGCCCCGCCAGCAGCCGCACCAGATGCGGCACCACCAACCCGACAAAACCAATCATGCCCGCCGCTGCCACTGCGGCGCCAACGCCCAAGGCCGTGCAGAAGACCAACTCGCGCTTGAGCCCCTCGACATCAATACCCAAATGGTTGGCCTCGGACTCACCCAGCAACAGCGCGTTCAGCGCCTTGGCCCGGCGCGGCAACCACAGCGCCCCCCCTGCACTCACCAGCAGCAAGGGCCACAACCGCGAATAACTTGCGCCATTGAGGCTACCCAGGTTCCAGAACGTCAGGGTGCGCAAGGTGGCATCGTCCGCCAGATAGGTAAACAGGCCCACGGTCGAACTGGCCAGGGCCGTCAGCGCGATACCGGCAAGCAACATCGTCGCGACATTGGTCTGGCCATTGCGACGCCCCAGGCGATAGACCAATGCCGTGACGCCCAGGCCACCGAGAAATGCGCACAGCGACAACAGATACGGCCCGAAAGCATCCGGCAGCCCGCCAAAGAGCGAGCCACCGACAATCGCCACCGCCGCTCCCAGCGCGGCACCGCTGGATACCCCTACCAAGCCAGGGTCGGCCAGCGGGTTGCGGAACAACCCCTGCATCGCCACGCCCGACAACGCCAGCACACCGCCGACCGCCAGCCCCAACAGGGTTCGCGGCAGGCGAATCTGCCCCAGGATCAACTCGGCCTGCTCCAACCCCTGGGCCTCAATCGGTAAGCCCATCAGCCTTAACGCAGCCCTGAGCGTGTCCACTAACGGCAGGCTGACCGGCCCCAGTGCCAATGAGAGCCAGATCGCCAATACACACAGCAGCGACAGCCCGATAAACAGCGTTTTTGGCTTAACCAGAGTGGTCATGGAGCAGGCTTAGGCTGGGACGGATAAAAACCGGCAGACAGTTTCTCCAGGCTTTGCGGCAATCGGGGCCCAAGGCCGCCTACCAGCAAGGTCGGATCCAACTCAAACACGCGGCGACTCTTGGCTGCCGGCGTAGAGGCAAGGATCGGGTTTTCTTTGAACAAGGCTGCCCGCGCCGCGTCACCGGTCAGGGCGCGATCAGCAAATACCAGCACCTCAGGGCTCAACCCTGCCAGCGATTCGACGGAAAACGGCTTGTATCCCACATGCGTGGCGAGATTACGCCCCCCAGCCTGCTGCAACATCCAATCAGCGGCGGTGTCCTTGCCCGCGATCAGCGGCTTGCCACCGGCATGGCCGAGCAGCAACAGCACGCCTGGAGCTTTTTGTGTGGCCTGGGCCTTGGCCACCCAATTTTTTTGCTGTGCCAGCGCCTGCTCATACACGGCAAACAAGGCATTAGCCTGGTCCTCACTGCCGAGTAGTTTCCCCAGGTGTGCAAGGTTGCCTTTGAGCGTGGGCAAATCCGGCTGGGCCGAGAACATATCCACCTGCACCCCGGCACTGCGAATCTGCGCCAGCACCGGCGGAGGCCCCATTTCCTCCGTGCCCACAAGGATTTGCGGACGCAGGCTGAGAATGCCTTCGGCCGACAACTGCCGCTGGTAACCAATGCTCGGCAAGGCCTTGAGCGAGGCGGGATGCTGACTGGTGGTATCCACTCCCACCAACTTCGATTCACCGCCCAGGGCCGTCACCCACTCCGACAGCGCCCCACCGGCACTCACCCAGCGTTGCGGCAGTTCAGAGGCGTGCGCCCCAGGGTTGACCAGCAGTGAGGCAACAAGCGCAATAGCGCTGGTACTCAGGCGCATAACAGGGTTTCCTTCCTAGGGCAGGGCCACTCAAGCACTCATTGATGTGACAGATAACCCCTGCCAGGCATCGTATTGAGCACCCAGTCAGCTGACGGGCGAAGCGGGCATTTGATAATTGTTTGCATTTGAACGTCAAGGCACTTAAGGATTGAAATGAAGTTTCTCTGCACCTCAGGCGACCTCGCCCCCAACAGCAGCCGCGGTTTTGATATCGATGGCCACAGGCTGTTGGCGGTGCGTCGGGACGGCATTGCGTACTTCTATCTCAACCACTGCCCCCATCGTGGTATCCCGCTGGAATGGCAACCTGATCGCTTCCTCGACGACAGCGCCAGCCTGATCCAATGCGCCACCCATGGCGCATTGTTTCTGATTGAAAGCGGCGAGTGCATCGCCGGGCCCTGCGCAGGCCAACACCTCACTGCCCTGCCCGGCCGTGAAGACGAACAAGGATTGTGGGTCGATCTCTAATCGCCCAGCAGCACTTTCAGCCGACGCTCGACGTAAATCTCCTGAGGCGTGACCCGTACGCCGTAGGCCAGCACCTCCACACCTGCGGCCTTGGCCTCACGTAGCGCCGCCGCATAACCGGCGTCGATTTCCACCGCCGGGCGCACCGCGTCGATCCCCGACAGGTTCACGCAATACAGCTGCACCGCCCGTATACCGTCGCGCGCCAGGTGGGCCAGCTCACGCAAGTGCTTGGCACCGCGCTGCGTCACCGCATCGGGGAAAGCCGCCACTGAGCTGCCATCAAAGCCCAGGGTGACGCTTTTGACCTCGACAAACGCAGCGCCCTGGGGGTAATCCAGGCGAAAGTCGATGCGGCTTTTCTCCTGGCCATAAGGCACCTCACGCTTCAACGCAGTAAAGCCGTTGAGCTCAGTGATCACACCGGCCAGCAAGGCTTCTTCCACCAACTGGTTGGCACGCGCGGTGTTGACGCACGCCAGCCGGCCCTGGGGCGTTTCGGCAATTTCCCACGTGCCAGGCAGCTTGCGCTTGGGATCCGTAGAACGGCTGAACCAGACCTGGCCACCTTCGACCATGCAGTTGAGCATCGAACCGGTGTTAGGGCAGTGAATGGTGAGTAACTCGCCGGTAACGGTTTCGATATCGGTGAGAAAGCGCTTGTAGCGGCGGATCAGCCGCCCTTCTTCAAGAGGAGGATTAAAACGCATCAGCCTTGCCAACTCCGCAAACCACGGGCAATCCGCTCCACCGCTTCTTGCAGCCGATCGAGGTTTTGCGTGTAGGCAAAACGCACATGGTGCCCCGCCTGGTAGCGACCGAAATCCAACCCGGGCGTAAAGGCCACATGCTCGGTTTCGAGGAAATGACGGCAAAACGCGAAGGCATCGCCGCCGAACGCGCTGATATCGGCATACAGATAAAAGGCTCCTTCGGGCTCCACGGCGATACCGAACCCCAGCTCACGCAGGGCCGGCAGCAGGAAGTCACGGCGGCGACCAAATTCGGCACGGCGCTGCTCAAGAATCTCCAGGGTTTGCGGGGTGAAACAGGCCAAGGCGGCATGCTGGGCCATGCTTGGCGCACTGATGTAGAGGTTCTGCGCCAATTTCTCCAGTTCACCCACCGCTTCAGGGGGGGCCACCAGCCAACCGAGGCGCCAGCCGGTCATGCCGAAATACTTCGAAAAACTATTCAGGACAAAGGCGTCATCATCGACTTCCAGCACGCTGGCGGCGTCGGTGCCGTAGGTGAGTCCGTGATAAATCTCGTCGACCACCAGGTGACCGTTGCGCGCCTTGATGGCGCCCGACAGCCCAGCCAACTCGTCCCGGGTGAGGATCGTGCCGGTGGGGTTGGCGGGCGATGCCACCAATGCACCGACACTGTCCTGGTCCCAATGCCTGGCCACCAGATCGGCGGTCAACTGGTAGCGTACGTCTGGGCCGACCGGCACCAACTGCGCCGCGCCTTCCACAAGGCGCAGGAAGTGCCGGTTGCAGGGGTAGCCTGGGTCCGCCAGCAGCCAGTGCTTACCCGGATCCACCAGCAAGCTGCTGGCCAGCAATAACGCGCCGGAGCCACCGGGGGTGACCAGGATGCGCTGCGGGTCGATGCTCAAACCGTAGCGTTGCTGGTAGAAACCACTGATGGCTTCGCGCAACTCCGGCAAGCCACGGGCGGCGGTGTAGCGCGTCTTACCGTTTGCCAACGCGGCTTGGCCGGCCTGGATGATCGGTTCGGCGGTGGTGAAGTCAGGCTCGCCGATTTCCAGGTGGATCACGTCGTGACCGGCGGCCTGCAGCTCATTGGCACGCGCCAGTAACGCCATGACATGAAAAGGTTCGATGGCGCGACTACGCGCACTGTAGGGCTGAGCCATTAGCCTTCCTTAGACGGTGAGGACAAAATCTGGATTCTACCGAACCCTCACGGTAAAACATGCTCTATTGCCTGATTGGGGCTGCAAGTGCACCCTGCGCGCGCTCGTAAAACAGCTAAAATCAACATTCGAGGCGATACATACCCAGTCATGGCGGGCTGCTGCGGTTTACAACCCCTTTGCCTTGGGCCTCGACAACCGGGAGTAGCGCACCCTGAATCTATCTGGTAAGTTCGCCCGCTTGCAGCCGCAGGGCCGGCAGGTGTCGGTGACGTTGCAATCCTGCGCAATGGATTAGAAGAGTGAGAGGCGGTCTATTCATGTCCACCCAAGCAAAGCAACAGCAGACTCAAGGCCTCGGCGGCTTCGAACCCTATGTCGAAAAAAAGGGCGAGGAGTACATGGGCGAGCCCATGCGCGAGCACTTCACCAAGATCCTCAACAAGTGGAAACAGGACTTGATGCAGGAAGTCGACCGTACGGTTGACCATATGAAGGATGAAGCGGCCAACTTCCCTGACCCGGCCGATCGCGCCAGCCAGGAAGAAGAGTTCGCCCTCGAACTGCGCGCCCGCGATCGCGAGCGCAAGTTGATCAAGAAGATCGACAAGACCCTGCAACTGATCAAAGACGAAGAATACGGCTGGTGTGAATCCTGCGGCGTCGAAATCGGTATTCGCCGACTGGAAGCCCGTCCAACCGCGGACCTGTGCGTAGACTGCAAGACCTTGGCTGAAATCAAGGAAAAACAGGTCGGCAAGTAACTTTGCCGAGCTGAACGAATGGAGCGTGCGAACGCTCCATTTTTGTTTCTGGCGTTT
This sequence comes from Pseudomonas sp. Pse35, assembly GCF_024519715.1. Taxonomy (NCBI): domain Bacteria; kingdom Pseudomonadati; phylum Pseudomonadota; class Gammaproteobacteria; order Pseudomonadales; family Pseudomonadaceae; genus Pseudomonas; species Pseudomonas sp. Pse35. The sequence goes on from NZ_JALJRP010000003.1 coordinate 18,745, forward strand.
ACCGGTTATGCAGTAGTATCCGGGCCATGACAGCCTCTACCTATATTGGGCGTTTCGCCCCCACACCCAGCGGCCATTTGCACTTCGGTTCCCTGGTTGCCGCCCTCGCCTCCTACCTCGATGCACGCGCCCACCACGGCCGTTGGTTGATGCGCATGGAAGACCTTGACCCTCCCCGTGAAGAGCCCGGCGCTCAGGCGGCGATCCTGCATGCGCTGGAAAGCTATGGCTTTGAATGGGATGGCGAACTGGTTCGCCAGAGCGAGCGGCATGATGCCTACGCTAAAGTGCTCAACGACCTGTTCAACCACGGCCTGGCCTACGCCTGCACCTGCTCGCGCAAGCAATTGGAGCCCTACAACGGGATTTACCCAGGCTTGTGCCGCAATGCCGGCCACGAACAGCAGGATGCCGCGATCCGCCTGCGCGTGCCCGAGTTGGAATATCACTTTGTCGACCGCGTCCAGGGCGAGTTCCGGCAACATCTGGGGCGCGATGCCGGCGACTTCATCATTCGTCGGCGCGATGGCCTCTACGCCTACCAACTGGCGGTGGTGCTCGACGACGCCTGGCAAGGTGTAACCGATATCGTACGCGGCGCCGACCTGCTCGACTCCACGCCGCGCCAGCTTTACTTGCAAGAACTGCTCGGCCTGCGCCAACCCCGTTACTTGCACGTGCCGCTGATCGTGCAGCCAGACGGCAACAAGCTGGGCAAGTCCTACCGCTCTCCACCGTTGACAGCCGACCAGGCCACGCCTTTGCTGCTCAGAGCGCTGCGTGCCCTTGGCCAACAGCCCGACGCGCAGTTGCAGTACGCCAGCCCACGAGAACTGCTGGATTGGGGCATTGCACACTGGGACGCCACCCGCATCCCGCGCACACTGACCCTGGCCGAAGCGCAATTGAGTTGAAGGCGCTTGCAGGTTGCCCATCATCCGTTAACATCGCGGCAGATTTTTAATCAGAGGCCAACATGTACATCTATCGTTTGGTCCTGCTGCTGGTCGTCGGGATCTACCTGTTCTCCCCCGCCATCATGGATTGGTGGATCGACGCCACGGGCGCCTGGTATCGCCCTTATCTGCTATGGCTGATCCTGATCGTCGTGACCTTCATCCTGCAGAGCCAAAAAGATGCCGATGAGCTTTAGTCTCACCCAGATGCTGCTGATCAGCGCCGCCTACCTGGCTGCGTTATTCGGCGTGGCCTGGATCAGTGAGCGCGGAATGATTCCGCGGGCGATCATTCGCCATCCGCTGACCTACACCTTGTCCCTGGGCGTCTACGCCAGTGCCTGGGCGTTCTACGGCACGGTGGGGCTGGCCTATCAGTACGGCTACGGCTTTCTCTCCAGTTACCTGGGGGTGTCCGGCGCGTTCCTGCTGGCGCCGGTGCTGCTGTATCCGATCCTGAAAATCACCCGGACTTACCAACTGTCCTCCCTGGCAGACCTGTTTGCCTTTCGCTTTCGCAGCACCTGGGCCGGCGCGCTGACCACCATCTTCATGTTGATCGGCGTGCTGCCGTTGCTGGCCCTGCAGATCCAGGCGGTGGCCGACTCCATCAGCATCCTGACTCGCGAGCCCGTGCAACATCGGGTTGCCCTGGCGTTCTGCGCGCTGATCACCTTGTTCACCATCTTCTTTGGTTCTCGCCATATCGCCACCCGTGAGAAACACCAGGGCCTGGTGTTTGCGATTGCCTTTGAGTCGGTCATCAAGCTGATCGCCATCGGCGGCGTCGGCCTTTACGCGCTTTACGGTGTGTTCGACGGGCCGCAACAGCTGGAGCTGTGGCTGCTGCAAAACCAGACCGCCCTCGCCGCCTTGCATACGCCATTGCAGGAAGGCCCATGGCGAACGCTGCTGCTGGTGTTCTTCGCCTCGGCGATCGTGATGCCGCACATGTACCACATGACCTTCACCGAGAACCTCAACCCGCGCTCGCTGGTCAGCGCCAGCTGGGGCTTGCCGCTGTTCCTGTTGCTGATGAGCCTGGCGGTGCCGCTGATCCTGTGGGCCGGCCTGAAACTGGGGGCCACCACCAACCCTGAGTATTTCACCCTGGGCATCGGTATTGCCGCCAACAGCCCGGCTCTGGCGCTGCTGGCCTATGTCGGGGGGTTGTCGGCCGCCAGCGGGTTGATCATCGTCACCACGCTGGCACTCTCGGGCATGGCGCTCAACCACTTGGTACTGCCGCTGTACCAGCCGCCAGCCGAGGGTAATATCTACCGTTGGTTGAAATGGACCCGACGCGCGCTGATCGTCGCGATCATCATGGCCGGCTACGCGTTTTATCTGCTGCTGGGCGCCGGGCAAGACCTGGCCAACCTCGGCATCGTCGCGTTTGTCGCCACCTTGCAGTTCCTGCCGGGCGTGTTGTCGGTGCTGTACTGGCCGACCGCCAATCGCCGTGGCTTTATTGCCGGGCTGCTGGCCGGGATCCTGGTGTGGACCGTGACCATGCTGTTACCGCTGGTCGGCAACTTGCAGGGCTTCTATATCCCGTTGCTGAACATGATTTACGTGCTGGACGACACCAGTTGGCACATGGCTGCCATCGCCTCGCTGGCCGCCAACGTACTGATGTTTACCCTGATCTCGCTGTTCACCAACGCCAGCGCCGAAGAAACCAGCGCCGCCGAAGCCTGTGCGGTGGATAACGTGCGCCGCCCGCAACGCCGCGAACTGCATGCGGCCTCGCCCCAGGAGTTCGCCACACAACTGGCCAAGCCCCTGGGTGCCAAGGCCGCACAAAAGGAAGTTGAACAGGCGCTGCGCGACCTCTACCTGCCATTTGACGAGCGCCGCCCCTATGCCCTGCGCCGCCTGCGGGACCGTATCGAAGCCAACCTGTCCGGGTTGATGGGGCCGAGCGTGTCCCAGGACATGGTGGAAACCTTCTTGCCCTACAAGGCCGGTGGCGAAAACTACGTCACCGAAGACATCCACTTCATCGAAAGCCGGCTTGAGGATTACCACTCGCGCCTCACGGGCCTGGCGGCCGAACTCGATGCCCTGCGCCGTTACCACCGCCAGACTCTGCAGGAACTGCCGATGGGCGTGTGTTCCCTGGCCAAGGACCAGGAAATCCTGATGTGGAACAAGGCCATGGAAGAACTCACCGGCATCGCCGCCCAGCGGGTGGTGGGTTCGCGCCTCAATACCCTGGGCGATCCCTGGAAAGAGCTGCTGCAGGGTTTCATCAACCTGCCAGACGAGCACTTGCACAAACAGCACTTGGCCCTCGACGGCCAGACCCGCTGGCTCAACTTGCACAAAGCGGCCATCGACGAGCCCCTGGCGCCGGGTAACAGCGGCCTGGTGCTGCTGGTAGAAGATTTGACCGATACACAGATGCTCGAAGACAAGCTGGTGCACTCCGAACGCCTGGCCAGCATTGGGCGCCTGGCCGCCGGCGTGGCTCATGAAATCGGTAACCCGATCACCGGTATCGCCTGCCTGGCGCAAAACCTGCGGGAAGAGCGTGAAGAAGACGGGGAAATCACCGAAATCAGCGGGCAAATCCTTGAACAGACCAAGCGGGTTTCACGCATCGTCCAGTCGTTGATGAGCTTTGCCCACTCCGGCGCCCATCAGAATCAGGACGAAGCGGTGTGCCTGGCCGAAGTGGCCCAGGATGCCATTGGGCTGTTGGCCTTGAACCGGCGCAATTTCGAAGTACAGTTCTTTAACCTGTGCGACCCGGACCATTGGGTCGATGGCGACTCACAACGCCTGGCCCAGGTGCTGATCAACCTGCTGTCCAACGCCCGCGACGCGTCGCCGGCCGGCAGTGCTGTACGCGTCAAGAGCGAGGCTTTCGAGCACACGGTCGACCTGATCGTGGAAGACGAAGGCAGCGGCATTCCACAGAACATCATGGACCGATTGTTCGAACCCTTCTTCACCACCAAGGACCCCGGTGAAGGTACCGGTCTGGGCCTTGCACTGGTCTATTCCATCGTTGAAGAGCATTATGGACAAATCACCATCGACAGCCCGGCTGACACACAAAGCCAACGCGGCACCCGTATCCGGGTGACCTTGCCGCGTCATGTCGAAGCGACGTCCGCTGTGAACTGAGACCGTCGAGAGAATTGAATCAATGCCGCACATTTTGATCGTCGAAGACGAAACCATTATCCGCTCTGCCTTGCGTCGCCTGCTTGAACGTAATCAGTACCAGGTCAGCGAAGCCGGCTCGGTGCAGGAAGCCCAAGAGCGATTCAGCATTCCCACGTTCGACCTGATTGTCAGTGACCTGCGCCTGCCAGGCGCCCCGGGCACCGAGCTGATCAAGCTGGGCCAGGGCACCCCGGTGCTGATCATGACCAGCTACGCCAGCCTGCGCTCGGCGGTGGACTCAATGAAGATGGGCGCGGTGGATTACATCGCCAAGCCTTTCGACCACGACGAGATGCTCCAGGCCGTGGCCCGCATCCTGCGTGACCGTGTGTCGGCCAGCAGTGCGCCTGCCGAGCCACGCCCCACCGGCAAGACCAGCGGCGCCGAAAAACCAGGCGCCAACAACAGCAATGGCGAGATCGGCATCATCGGCTCCTGCCCTCCGATGCAGGACTTGTACAGCAAGATCCGCAAGGTGGCGCCAACCGACTCCAATGTATTGATCCAGGGCGAGTCGGGCACCGGCAAAGAGCTGGTGGCCCGCGCCCTGCACAACCTGTCCAAGCGCGCCAAGGCGCCGATGATCTCGGTGAACTGCGCGGCGATCCCCGAATCCCTGATCGAGTCCGAGCTGTTCGGCCACGAGAAAGGTGCGTTCACTGGCGCCAGCGCCGGGCGTGCGGGCCTGGTGGAGGCCGCGGACGGCGGCACCTTGTTCCTTGATGAAATTGGCGAGCTGCCCCTGGAAGCCCAGGCGCGTTTGCTGCGCGTGCTGCAGGAAGGCGAAATTCGCCGGGTCGGCTCGGTGCAATCGCAGAAGGTCGATGTTCGATTGATCGCGGCGACACACCGTGACCTCAAGAGCCTGGCCAAGATCGGCCAGTTTCGTGAGGACTTGTATTACCGCCTGCATGTCATCGCGCTCAAACTGCCGGCCCTGCGCGAGCGTGGCGCCGACGTCAACGAAATCGCCAACGCGTTCCTGTTGCGTCAAGGCGCACGCATTGACCGCACCGACCTGAAGTTTGCCGCGGACGCCGAACAGGCGATCCGTCACTACTCGTGGCCAGGGAACGTGCGCGAGCTGGAGAACGCCGTCGAGCGCGCCGTGATTCTGTCGGAGAGCCCGGAGATTTCCGCCGAGTTGCTGGGCATCGACATTGAGCTCAGCGACCTGGATGACGACGACTTCATTGGCCTGTCCCCGCAGCAGGGCAGCGGTAGCAATACCAGCCATGAACCGACGGAAGATTTGTCACTGGAAGACTACTTCCAGCACTTCGTGCTCGAGCATCAGGACCATATGACCGAGACAGAGCTGGCACGCAAGCTGGGCGTGAGTCGCAAATGCCTGTGGGAACGGCGTCAGCGCCTGGGCATTCCGCGGCGCAAGACCGGGGTGGCCAGCGAAAGCTGAGGGTGCAGCCCCACAGGTAACACCTGCTGATGTGAAAAAACTGTTACCGCTGAATTTTCACGTAACAAAAGCCGGGGCTTACGGTAACGAAGCCCCGGCTTTTTTTGGCCCTCAATCTGGCGAAACCAGCCCAAACCCCCGGTTTTGCTGGACGGCGCAAAAGTTGGCACGCACCCTGCTATATGCTTAGTACAAAAACAATAACAAGCTTTGTACAAGACAATAAAAATAAGACGAATCGACTCACGCATAACAAAAACAACACGGCGGAGGCGCAGCTAACTGATTCTTTTGGAGAGGCGTTGCATTTGGGGCTTGCCCCGCAACCAGGCCGAGAACAACAAAAACTGCCCTAAGGTAGAGCCTGAACTGGTTGGATCGTAGATCAGCAACACAGCGACCAAAGCAATCCGTTTGCTCTTGGCTCCTGATTGGGAGTGTCATGAAGGAAGCTTCGTGGCGAGGGCGATCAACAAAAACAAGAAGCCCGACATCAATAATAAAAATAGAGCACGCAACTACTTCTGGGGGAGCTTCGGCTCCCCTTGTAGTTTCCGGGATTTGACCTTCAAACGCTTATGGCGCAATGCCTTTAGCTTGTTCCTACACCATCCCCTGACTAAATGCTAGAATCCCCGCCCATCATGCGGTCATTCTTCGTTATGGCCGAACATTCCTTCAAACAGTGCATCCCATGCTGAAGAAGTTGTTCCAGTCATTCCGTTCTCCCTTGCGTCGAACGCAACACAAACGCAGCACGCCTGAAGTGCTCAATAGCAGCCAGCATTCGCTGCAGCGCGCTCAATTCAGCCGTTATGCAGTGAACATCGTCGAACGTTTGCAGAACGCCGGCTACCAGGCCTACCTGGTGGGTGGTTGCGTACGCGACATGCTGCTCAACATCACGCCCAAGGATTTCGACGTCGCCACCAGCGCCACGCCTGAACAAGTGCGCGCCGAGTTTCGTAATGCACGAATCATCGGCCGGCGCTTCAAGCTGGTGCATATCCACTTTGGTCGCGAAATCATCGAGGTCGCAACGTTCCGCGCCGGTCACCCACAAAACGATGAAGAGGAGGACACTAACCAGTCTTCCCGCAACGAGAGCGGGCGCATCCTGCGCGATAACGTGTATGGCACCCTGGAAGAGGACGCCCAACGTCGCGACTTCACCATCAACGCCTTGTATTACGACCCGGTCAGCGAGCGCATCCTCGATTACGCCAACGGCGTACACGACATTCGCAACAACCTGATCCGGCTGATCGGCGATCCTACGCAGCGCTACCAGGAAGACCCGGTGCGCATGCTGCGTGCCGTGCGATTCGCCGCCAAGCTCAACTTCGGCATCGAAAAACACACCGCCGCGCCGATTCGCGAACTGGCGCCGATGCTGCGGGAAATCCCCTCGGCACGCCTGTTTGAGGAAGTGCTCAAGCTGTTCCTTTCGGGCTACGCCGCCGACACCTTTGAAATGCTGGTGGACCTGCAGTTGTTCGACCCCCTGTTCCCGGCCAGCGCCGAGGCCTTGGAGTACAACCCGACGTACACCCACACCTTGATCAGCGAAGCCTTGATCAACACCGACCTGCGCATCAAGCAGAACAAACCGGTGACCCCGGCGTTCCTGTTTGCCGCCTTGTTGTGGCCGGCCCTGCCCAAACGCGTACTGCGCCTGCAGGACCGTGGCATGCCGCCGATCCCGGCCATGCAGGAAGCGGCTCACGAGCTGATCGCCGAACAGTGCCAACGCATCGCCATCCCTAAACGTTTCACCATGCCGATCCGCGAAATCTGGGACATGCAGGAGCGCCTGCCACGCCGCAGCGGCAAGCGCGCCGATCTGTTGCTGGACAACCCGCGCTTCCGTGCCGGCTACGACTTCCTGCTGCTACGTGAAAGCGCGGGCGAGCAGACCGATGGCCTGGGCGAATGGTGGACCGATTATCAGGACGCCAATGACAGCCAGCGCCGCGAAATGATTCGTGAGCTGGGCAGCAAAGGCGATAGCGCCGGCGAAGGGCCGAAAAAGCGTCGCCGTAGCGGCACCAAGCGTAAACGCAGCAGTGCCGATGCCTCGGGCGCTGCGGGCGAATAAACGTGGAACGTATCTACATCGGCATGGGTAGCAACCTGGCTGCCCCGGAGCAACAATTGCGCAGCGCGATCGAGGCGCTAGCGCAACTGCCTGGCACCCACCTCGCCGGTGTGTCCGCCTTCTATCAAAGCGATTCACTGCTGCCAGGCCAACCGCGCTACACCAACGCCGTTGCGGCGCTGGACAGTCGCCTGGCGCCATTGGACCTGCTTGATGCGCTGCAAGCCATCGAGAACGATCAGGGCCGCGAACGCCTGGAACGCTGGGGCCCGCGCACCTTGGACCTGGATATCCTGCTGTTCGGTGATCGCCTGATCGACGAGCCGCGCCTCAAGGTGCCGCATTACCAGATGCATCTGCGCGCGTTTGTGCTGTATCCGTTGGCTGAGTTGGCGCCAGCCGACCTGCAGCTGCCTGACGGCCAGCGTTTGAGCGACCTGCTCACCGCCTGCCCGTTCGTCGGCCTGGAACGCCTCCCTCAAGAATGACCCGGTCAATGTGGGAGCTGACTTGCCTGCGATGCAAGCGACCCGGTGTATCAGCCACACCGAGGTGATGCCATCGCAGGCAAGCCAGCTCCCACATTGGATTCAGTGCGGCCAAAACCCGTGCTCAACTTGCTGAATCGCGTCAGTAACAGCGGTAACATCTCCATCGTAACAATGCGGTAACACATCCAATTGACTTCCCGTGTCCTCCTCACGACTATAGGCGTCCCGCTGCCGCCAACCCGGCGCGACAGGGCGCAATCCAGGCCTTATAAGCACTGCTTTCAAGACAGTGCGCCTGTATAAACGAAGACTCACGCGCGTTACTCGCTGTTTCCAAGCGCCTGAACGAGGACCCTTTCATGCCAGACATTACCCTGACCACCTTGCAGAGCCTCAAGCTCAAAGGTGAAAAAATCACCATGCTGACCTGCTATGACGCCACTTTCGCCCACGCCAGCTGCCAGGCTGGCGTCGAAGTGCTGCTGGTGGGCGACTCCCTGGGCATGGTTCTTCAAGGGAATGACAGCACGCTGCCTGTGACCACCGATGAACTCGCCTACCACACCGCCAGCGTCAAGCGTGGCAACGATGGCGCCTTTATCATCGCGGACCTGCCGTTCATGGGTTACGCCACCCTTGAGCAAACCTTCCTGAACGCCGGCAAGCTGATGCAGGCGGGCGCGCATATGATCAAAGTCGAAGGTGCCGTGTGGCTGGCCGAGTCGATCCGGTTGCTGGCCGAGCGCGGCGTGCCAGTGTGCGCGCACATGGGCCTGACACCGCAGTCGGTGAATATCCTCGGTGGCTACAAGGTTCAGGGCCGCAATGAAGCCCAGGCCCGCCAGATGCGCGCCGATGCCATCGCCCTGGAACAGGCCGGTGCAGCGATGATTCTGCTGGAGTGCGTGCCTAGCGAACTGGCTGCCGAAATCACCCAGGCCGTCAAAGTGCCCGTGATCGGGATTGGCGCCGGTTCCGCCACCGACGGCCAGGTGCTGGTCCTGCACGACATGCTCGGCCTGTCGATCACCGGCCACGTGCCCAAGTTCGTGAAGAACTTCATGGCTGGCCAGGACAGCATCCACGCCGCCCTGAGCGCCTACGTCAGCGAAGTCAAAAACGTGACGTTCCCAGGCGTTGAACACGGATTCTCGGCATGAACACCGTTAAAACCGTCCGCGAACTGCGGGCTGCCGTAACCCACGCCCGTAGCGCCGGCAAGCGCATCGGCTTTGTACCCACCATGGGCAACCTGCACAGCGGCCACGCCACCCTGGTGACCAAGGCCGCGCAGCAAGCGGATTTCGTGGTGGCGAGCATTTTCGTCAACCCGCTGCAATTCGGTGCTGGCGAAGACCTGGACAAATACCCGCGCACGTTGGCCGCCGATCAGGAAAAACTCCTGCAGGCCGGCTGTAACCTGCTGTTCGCGCCCACGGTCGAGGAAATGTACCCCGATGGCATGAACGGCCAGACCCGCGTCAGCGTGCCTCAGCTGTCCGAAGGCTTGTGCGGCGCCAGCCGCCCAGGGCACTTTGAAGGGGTGGCCACGGTGGTCAGCAAGCTGTTCAACATGGTCCAGCCGGACATGGCCGTATTTGGCCAGAAGGACTACCAGCAGTTGGCGGTGATCCGCGCCATGGTCCGCGACCTGAACATGCCGATCCAGATCATCGGCGAGCCCACCGTGCGCGCCGAGGACGGCCTCGCGCTGTCATCACGCAACGGTTACCTCACCGATGAGCAACGGGCGGTCGCGCCAGTGCTGTACCGCGCGCTCAGCCAGATCGCCACGGCCATCAAAAGCGGCGATCACGATTTTGCCAGGCTTCGCGCCGAGCACATCCAGCAGATTGAAACCGCGGGGCTGCGCATGGACTACCTGGAAGTGCGCCAAGGCGTGCATCTGCGCCCGGCCACGGCTGAAGATCGCGATGTGGTGATCCTGGTCGCCGCTTATCTGGGGGCAACACGCCTCATCGATAACCTGCACCTGAACCTCGCCTGACGCCCGCTTTACCTCAACCTGTTGCCCCGACGGCTGTGCCGGTATAAAAAAGTACCGGCCACAGCGCAGACAAAGCCAAGACATATCCACACGCTAGGTTTAATGTAACTGCCCTGCGCTATGGTTAGCGCTGTCTGGAACCCAATCCTTGCGATAAGACTGGATGTTCCGGGCTTTGAAGTGTCCTAAAGGCAGTCCCCGTAATAAAAGGAAACCCGCAGCGATGGCGTACTACCGCACCCCTCATGACGTTACCGCGCTGCCCGCCTGGCAAGCGCTTGTTCAACATCGCCAAGCCATGCAGGATTTCAGCATGCGCGAGGCGTTCAATGCCGATCCTCAGCGTTTTTCCCAGTTCACCTTGAGCAGCTGCGGACTTTTCCTCGATTACTCGAAAAACCTGATCACCAGCGAAACCCGCGACCTGTTAGTGGGCCTGGCCAAGGAAGTCAATCTCAAGGCGGCGATCGACGCGCAGTACGCTGGCGAACCGGTCAACTCCTCCGAGGGCCGCCCTGCCCTGCACACCGCCCTGCGCCGCCCGGTGGGCGACAAGCTGTCGGTCAACGGCGTGAACATCATGCCGGACGTGCACAAGGTGCTGAACCAGATCACTGACCTGGTCGGCCGTATCCACGACGGCCTGTGGCGCGGCTACACCGAGAAGCCGATCACCGACGTGGTGAACATCGGTATCGGTGGCTCATTCCTCGGCCCGGAACTGGTCTCGGAGGCCTTGCTGTCCTACGCCCATAAAGGTGTGCGTTGCCACTACCTGGCGAACATCGACGGCAGCGAGTTCCACGAACTGACCATGAAGCTGCGCGCCGAGACCACGCTGTTTATCGTCTCGTCCAAATCCTTCAACACCCTGGAAACCCTGAAAAACGCCCAGGCCGCCCGCGCCTGGTACCTGGCCCAGGGGGGCTCGGAAGCCGAGCTGTATCGCCACTTCATCGCCGTCTCGAGCAACAATGCCGCGGCCGTGGCTTTCGGTATTCGCGAAGAAAACATCTTCCCAATGTGGGACTGGGTCGGTGGGCGCTACTCGCTGTGGTCTGCCATCGGCTTGCCAATTGCCCTGGCTATCGGCATGTCCAACTTCAAGGAACTGCTGTCGGGTGCCTACACCATGGACCAGCACTTCCTGAACGCGCCGTTCGAAGCCAACATGCCCGTGCTGCTGGGCTTGCTGGGGGTGTGGTACGGCAACTTCTGGGGTGCGCAGAGCCATGCGATCCTGCCGTACGACCATTACCTGCGTAACATCACCAAGCATTTGCAGCAGTTGGACATGGAATCCAATGGCAAGAGCGTGCGCCAGGACGGCACGCCAGTGTCCACCGATACCGGCCCGGTGATCTGGGGCGGCGTAGGCTGCAACGGCCAGCACGCTTACCACCAGTTGCTGCACCAAGGGACTCAACTGATCCCGGCCGACTTCATCGTGCCGATCGTCAGTTTCAACCCTGTGTCCGACCACCATCAGTGGCTGTACGCCAACTGCCTGTCCCAGAGCCAGGCGCTGATGCTCGGCAAGACCCGCAGCGAGGCCGAAACCGAGCTGCGTGAGAAGGGCCTGCCGGAAGCCGAAGTACAGAAGCTGGCACCGCACAAGGTGATCCCGGGTAACCGTCCGAGCAACACCCTGGTGGTCGAGCGCATCAGCCCGCGTCGCCTTGGCGCACTGGTGGCTATGTATGAACACAAGGTGTTCGTGCAGAGCGTGGTGTGGGGCATCAACGCCTTCGACCAATGGGGCGTTGAACTGGGCAAGGAGCTGGGCAAAGGCGTGTACAACCGCCTGACCGGCGCCGAAGAAACCTTGGCCGAAGATGCGTCGACCCAGGGCCTGATCAACTACTTCCGCGGTCGTCACCGCGGCTGAAGCCGTTCATTCAAGGTCAACGTGCGTTTGGACGTTGGCCTTGAACCCTCCCGTCCCAGGGTGCATCTTTATGACTTGTCGCAAAAACAAGAATAAGGAGCGCTCATGTTCGATATCAGCACCTTTCCCACCGCCGATGCCGTCCGCCGGGCTGCGCAGCTCAGTCAAGAGGACTACCAGCGCCTCTATCGCCAATCCATCGACCAGCCAGACACCTTCTGGGCCGAACAGGCCAAGGGCTTTCTCGACTGGATAAAACCTTGGCACAGCGTGCAGCAGTCAGACATCCACACCGGTGCCGCCCAATGGTTTGCCGGCGGTCAGTTGAACGTCAGCTACAACTGCATCGACCGCCACCTGGCGCAACGCGCCGATCAGCCGGCCTTCATCTGGGAAGGCGACGATCCCTCAAAATCCTGCACGATTACTTACCGTCAACTGCACCAAAACGTCAGCCGTCTGGCCAATGTGTTGAAAAGCCGTGGCGTGAACAAAGGTGATCGCGTTTGCATCTACATGCCGATGATCCCCGAGGCGGCCTACGCCATGCTGGCCTGCACGCGAATTGGCGCAGTGCACTCGGTGGTGTTTGGTGGTTTCTCTCCTGACGCCCTGCGCGACCGCATCCTCGACGCTGATTGCCGCACCGTGATCACCGCCGACGAGGGCGTACGCGGTGGCAAGCCCGTGGCGTTGAAACATAACGTCGACAAAGCCCTGGCCAGTTGTCCGAACGTCAGCACGGTACTGGTGGTGGAGCGCACCGGGGCGAGCGTGAATTGGCACGAAGGCCGCGACCTCAAGTACCAAGCTGCCCTGGACGCCGCCAGCGACAACTGCCCACCCGAGCCGATGGACGCTGAAGACCCGCTGTTCATCCTCTATACCTCCGGCAGCACCGGCAAACCCAAAGGCGTGTTGCACACCACCGCTGGCTACCTGCTGCAAGCGGCGATGACCTTCAAGTACGTGCTCGATTACCAAGAAGGCGAAGTGTTCTGGTGCACCGCCGACGTGGGCTGGGTCACCGGCCACAGCTATATCGTCTACGGCCCGCTGGCCAATGGCGCCACCTCGCTGATGTTCGAAGGCGTGCCGAGTTATCCGGACAGTTCGCGCTTCTGGCAGGTCATCGATAAACATCAGGTGAATATTTTCTATACCGCGCCCACCGCCCTGCGCGCCCTGATGCGTGAAGGACACGGCCCGCTGCAGAGTACATCCCGCGCCAGCCTGCGCCTGTTGGGCAGCGTAGGTGAGCCGATCAACCCGGAAGCCTGGGACTGGTATTTCAACGCCGTCGGCGAACAGCGCTGCCCGATTGTCGATACCTGGTGGCAGACCGAAACCGGCGGCATCATGCTCAGCCCGCTGGTCAGTGCCCAGCGCATCAAACCGGGCTGCGCGACACAGCCCATGTTCGGCGTACAACCGGTGTTGCTCGATGAACATGGCAAGGAAATCAGTGGCGCCGGCAGTGGTGTACTCGCCATCAGATCAAGCTGGCCGGGGCAGATTCGCAGCGTCTACGGCGACCCGCAGCGCATGATCGACACCTACTTCAAGCCCTACCCCGGCTACTACTTCACCGGGGATGGCGCACGGCGCGATGAAGACGGCGACTACTGGATCACCGGGCGGATCGACGATGTGATCAACGTCTCGGGCCATCGCATCGGCACCGCTGAAGTGGAGAGCGCCCTGGTGCTGCATGATCAGGTCGCCGAAGCCGCCGTGGTGGGCTACCCCCACGACGTCAAGGGCCAGGGTATCTACGCTTTTGTCACCCCCATGAATGGCGTCGAACCCAGCGACGCGTTGAAAAAGCACCTGTTGGAATTGGTCAGCAAGGAGATTGGCAGCTTCGCCAAACCGGAATTGATCCAATGGGCCCCTGCCCTGCCGAAAACCCGCTCCGGCAAGATCATGCGGCGCATCTTGCGCAAAATCGCCTGTAACGAACTGGACAGCCTGGGCGACACCTCGACCCTGGCAGACCCCAGCGTGGTGGACGGTTTGATCGACAAACGCCTCAACCGATAGCGCCAGGATTATCCCCGGCCTGTGCAGGCCGGGGTTAGCTGTTAAACTTCGCGCCCCATTTTTCTTATTCATCTACCAGCAAGGCGCGCTCCATGACTCCCTTGAATCAGGCGCTGCGCGCCGCCCTCGATCACCGCCAAGACCTGATCAACACGCTGCACGCCCAGGGTACGGACTGCTATCGGCTGTTTCACGGCAGCCAGGAAGGCGCCGGCGGCTTGACCATCGACCGCTACGGCCCGCAATTGCTGGTACAAAGCTTCCACCAGTCCCTGGAAACGGCAGACCTGCTGGACCTGCACCAACTGATCAACCAATACATGGGCCTGGAATTGTTGCTGGTGTACAACGACCGTGCCCGCGGCAACTCGCGCATCGACCGCGAAGACACGGTGTACCGTGCGGAGCCTGGCGCCTTGGAAGACCTGGTCGGCCACGAGTGGGGCCTCAACTACCGTGTGCGCGGGCGCCACGCCGGGCAAGACCCACTGCTGTTCCTCGACCTGCGCAACACCCGGGGCTGGGTCAAGGACCACAGCGCCGGCAAAAGCGTGCTGAACCTGTTCGCTTACACGTGCGGTGTGGGTTTGAGCGCGGCAGCGGGCGGCGCACGCGAGGTGTGCAACCTGGATTTTGCCGAGGGCAACCTGGCAGTGGGGCGTGAAAACGGCCAGCTCAACCCGCAGTTGCCGAGCATGGAGTTTGTACAGTCCGATTACTTCCCGGCCATTCGCCAACTGGCGGGCCTGCCCATCACCCAGCGGCGCGGGCAGAAGCTGCCGAGCTATCCGCGCCTGGAGCAACGCCAGTACGACCTGGTACTGCTCGATCCTCCCGCCTGGGCCAAGAGCGCCTTCGGCACGGTCGATTTGTTGCGCGACTATCAAAGCCTGCTCAAACCCGCACTGCTGGCCACCGCCGACAATGGCGTGCTGATTTGCTGCAACAACCTGGCAAAGGTCAGCATGGAAGACTGGCGTGAGCAGGTGCTGCGCTGCGCAGAAAAAGCCGGGCGCCCGGTGCGCGAATGGCAGGTTATAACACCTGGAGCCGACTTTCCCTCCAGAGACCAACAGCCTCCGCTGAAGACGCTGATCCTGCATTTGTAGGAAGTTTCCCAGCGCCCACGGTTCTTCGGAACCGAATTCCCGTGCCATACTCCAAGGCACTCTCGTTCGACATAGATGGCGTTCACCCATGCCCAAAGGATTGATCCGCGCCGTAGGCGCCTTGTTGACCGCCCTTGCTTTGTACAGCTTGCTGGGCTTTCTGATATTACCCGGCATCGCCCTTCGCATTGCCAACCAACAGTTGGCCAATTACGCCACGGTGCCGTCGCGAATCGAGCGCATCGAGCTCAACCCCTTCAGCCTGGAACTGACGCTGTGGGGCCTGAAGATCGGCGAGCCAGGCAAAGAGCAAGTAGGTTTCGAACGCCTCTACGCCAACCTGCAGATCGACAGCCTCTGGACCCGCGCCCTGCACCTGGCCGATGTGCAACTGGACAAGCCCAAGACCGAACTGCTGTTCGACAAGTCCGGCCAACTGAACCTGGCGCAGTTGTTCAAACTGCCACCGAGCGAGCCAACCCCGGCCGATCCCGATGCCAAGCCGTTCCCACTGCGTATCGACAGCATCAAGCTGGCGGGCGGCAACCTGCACTTCCAGGACCTACGCCCCAGCGAGCCCATCGAATTCCTCTACGACGAACTCGACTTCGAGCTGAAAAACCTGAGCACCTTGCCTGACGACAATGCCGACATGACGCTGGTCGCCGCCGGCCCCGAAGGTGGCCAGATCGACTGGAAAGGCAACTTCAGCCTGGTACCGATCACCTCCGAAGGCACCTTGAAGGTGACCGACGGCAAAATGAAAGCCTGGTGGCCGTATGTACGTGACGCCCTGCCACTGGTGCTGGAAGACGGGGTGCTCAACTTCAGCACTGACTACAAATTCAGCCTGGCCAAAGAAACCGAGCTGAACCTGACCAACACCGCCGCCAGCATCGCCCCCTTTGCTATAAAGGCCCCCGATGGCCGGCCACTGGCGCGCCTGGAGCGCCTGGACGTCAGCGAAACCACGGTAGACCTGGCCAAGCAGCAGGTCATTGTCGGTAAGATCCGCAGCAACAAGCTGGAAACCTGGGCCGCCCGTGAGGCCGATGGTCAACTGGATTGGCAGAAGCTGTTCGCCAGCCAACCGAGCAAACCGGCCAAGACTCCGGAACCAATCGCTGCCGACGCGCCGTCGGCGCAACCGGCGGTCCCGAGCAAGCCGTGGCAAGTGCTGCTCAAGGACGTGCAACTGCGTAACTATCAGGTGCACCTGGCCGACCGCCAGGCTAAACCTGCGGTCGCGCTGGAACTGGGCCCGTTGAATGTCGACGTACAGAACTTCGACAGCCTCAACCAGAGCCCCTTCGCCTTGAAGGTCGACACCGGCCTGGGCAAGCAAGGCAAGATCCAGGCAACCGGCGAAGTTAACCTCAACCCGGTCAGCGCCAAGCTGAAAGTGAACACCCAGGACATCGACCTGCGGGTCGCCCAGGCCTATATCAGCCCGTTTATTCGCCTGGAATTGCGCAGCGGCATGCTCGGCAGCAACCTGGACGTAAACCTCAAAAGCACCGAGCCACTGGCCCTTCAGGTCACCGGCCGCGCCCAGGTTGACCAGTTGCATACCCTGGACACCCTGAAGACCCGCGACTTCCTCAAGTGGCAGCGCCTGGTGCTAGAGGGCATGAACTACCAGCACGGCCAAAGCCTGTCGATCGACAAGGTCAACCTGTTGCAGCCGTATGCGCGCTTCATGATCAACGAAGATCGCACCACCAACATCGACGACCTGCTGATTCCGCAGCCGGCCGACAGCGGCAGCAAGTCGGCAGCCAAACCTGCCGCTAGTAACGACAAGCCCCTGGGCATTCATATCGGCCAGATCGCGATCAACGACGGTTCGGCCAACTTTGCCGACTTCAGCCTCACCCCCAACTTTGCCACCGCGATTCAACAGCTCAACGGCCAGATTGGCACCATCGACAGTCGCCAGGCCAAACCGGCCAGCGTCGATATCAAGGGCAAGGTGGACCGTTACGCGCCAGTGACGATCAAAGGCAGCGTGAACCCGTTTGATCCGATGGCCGCGCTGGACATCGCCACCAGCTTCAAGCGTGTCGAGCTGACCAACCTGACGCCTTACTCAGGTAAATTCGCAGGCTTCCGCATCCGCAAGGGCCGCCTGAATCTCGATCTGCACTACGTGATCACCAAAGGCCAATTGAAGGCTGAAAACAAAGTGGTGGTCGAGCAACTGCAGTTGGGTGAAAAAGTCGACAGCTCTGATGCCGTCGATTTACCGATTCGCCTGGCTGTCGCCCTGCTCAAGGACTCCGACGGCAAGATCTCCATCGAACTGCCGGTAAGCGGCGACCTGAACAACCCGCAATTCAGCGTGATGCCGATTGTGTGGCAGACCCTGCGCAACCTCGTGGTGCGTGCGGCAACCGCGCCCTTCAAGTTCATTGGCGGGCTGGTCACTGGTGGTGGCTCTGAAGACTTGGGCAATGTGTCGTTCGCCGCAGGCTCCAGTGAACTGAACAAAGACGCCGAAGGCGCTCTGAACACCCTGGCCAAGGCGCTGAAAGAGCGTCCAGCCCTGCGCCTGGAAATTGAAGGCACAGCCGCCGCCAGCAGCGACGGGCCGTTCCTGGCCGCACAGCGACTGGAACGTGAATACCAATACAACTATTACAAGATCCTCCAGCGCCGTGGCGACAAAGTGCCAGCCCAGGCCTCGTTGCTTGAGGTACCGGAGAAGGAAAAAGCACCATTGCTGGAAGGCATCTACCGCACCCGCCTCAAACAGCAACCCCCGGCCGAATGGAAAGACCTGGGCAGCGATGAGCGCTCGGCGAAGCTCAAGGACGGTGTGATCAAGTTCTGGAGTGGCAGTGACGTGCTACTGCGCCAGTTGGGGCAGGACCGAGCCAGCACGATCAAGGATTACCTGGTGGACAAGGGCCAGTTGGAAGATGACCGCGTGTACTTCATCGATGCGCAGCTGGGGCAGGCCGAGAAAGATGGCCGAGTGATCACTCCAATGCACCTGGACGCTGAGTAACTTCTAAGCACCGCCCATCCTAATGTGGGAGCTGGCTTGCCTGCGATAGCATCACCTCGGTGCAACTGAATGACCGAGGTGCCAGCATCGCAGCATAGGTATCTACACAATTTTGTAGGTTGTAGCAGCCGACGGTAACCACGATGCGAAGCGAGTCGCTCTTGATCTTGCTCTTGATCTGCTTTTGATCTTAGGCGCCCCGTTAAACCACGCTGGCCGGAATTCGACAGGGATTTGGGGGGTAAACCGGCAGGGATGCCGGTTTAGCCGCCCCGCGCCATGGATGGCGCGTGGCGGCGGCCCCCCAAATCACTGGCGGATTACGGGCACACCGAGCCTAGGCGAGGTGCCGAGTGGTGGGGCAAGAGCGCTTTGCTTACTTTCGCGCTTTTCGAAAGTGAGCCGCCGTCAGGGCGGAACCCTAAGTGGCCGTTACGTAAATAATGGATATGTACTCGGTCAAATCCAATATCCCGGTCGGCTGGCAGGCCGTCTTCGCAGGCAAGCCAGCTCCCACATTTTTTTGACCTGATCATTCTGTTTCAGCCTGAAATAGAACAGGCCCCGACACAAGTGCCGGGGCCTGTAATGACCACATCCGTGTGGCCGGTCGCATGAACTCCAGAGGTGCGTCAGGTGGATATCTAACTCACCCTAAGCCGCCGCTATTCAGTTCAAACGAAACGTCAGCGTTACTCTGCTTTCAGGCCGTCGGCCGATACAGCTTTAACGCCTTTGATTTTCTTGGTGATCGCTACAGCCGTTTCTTTCTGCGAAGCGGTCACAGCGGTAGGCGACGACAGGGATACAACACCTTTGTTGGTTTCAACCTTGATGTCGGTGCCAGGAATGCCTTTTTCAGTTACCAAGTCAGCCTTCACTTTGGTAGTGATCCAGGTATCGCTGGTGGTCTCTTTAGCGTCGTGGGCAGCGCCTTTGGTTTTGTCGATGCCGTCAGCTTTGGTAGCGCCGCCAGCCAGCAGGCCGTCAGCAGAAACAGCAGTCACACCTTTGATTTTCTTGGTGATCCCTACAGCCATTTCTTTCTGCGAATCCGAGATAGCTACGTCGGAGGACAGGGAAACCACACCTTTGTTGGTCTCAACCTTGATGTCCGAACCTGGAATGCCTTTTTCGGTCAGCAGGTCAGCTTTGACTTTAGTGGTGATCCAAGTATCCGAAACGCTTTCCTTAGCCTTGGTCGCTTCACCCGCCGCCAAAGTCATAGGGGCTTGGGAAGTCTGAGCAAAGGCTACGTTAGCACCCATGGCCAGGGTCAGAGCGGTAGCAGTAGCGAGAGCGAACTTCTTCATACGAGTAACTCCTGTTTTATTAAAAGTCTGCAGGCGTAAACCTTCATGCTGCAGCGCTACCAGGGATATTGCAGGCAGTGTGCCAACTCGCCGAACGGATTAAATTCCTTAATAAACAACGAGTTATGAAATCTATGAATTTTCGAAATCGTGCAACTTGCATGAAGCCCGTCGTGCCTGCATGCAAGTTGCGGCTTTTGGGCGACGCTAAACAGCTGATTCTGCTTCATTTTCTCGCGCCCATAAAAAAAGGACTCCGAGGAGTCCTTTTTTCAGCGTGAAGCCTGCGGGTGATTAAACGCCCGAAGCCTTGGCTGCTGCTACGTCCTTGATGGACAGCTTGATACGGCCGCGGTTGTCCACGTCCAGTACCAGCACTTCCACTTCCTGGCCTTCTTTCAGAATGTCGGTCACTTTCTCAACACGAGCATCGCTCAGCATGGAGATGTGAACCAGACCGTCTTTGCCCGGGAGGATGTTGACGAACGCGCCGAAGTCGACGATGCGCTCAACCTTACCAACGTAGATCTTGCCGATCTCAGCCTCAGCGGTGATACCCAGGACGCGCTGGCGTGCTGCTTCAGCCGCTTCCTTGGTTTCGCCGAAGATCTTGATCGAACCGTCGTCTTCGATGTCGATCGAAGCCTTGGTCTCTTCACAGATCGCACGGATGGTCGCGCCGCCTTTACCGATGACATCACGGATTTTGTCGGTGTCGATTTTCATCGCGATCATGGTCGGAGCATTTTCCGACAGTTCGGTGCGGGACTGACCAATGATCTGGTTCATCTGGCCGAGGATGTTCAGGCGCGCTTCCAGGGCTTGGCCCAGGGCGATTTCCATGATCTCTTCGGTGATGCCTTTGATCTTGATGTCCATCTGCAGCGCGGTCACACCTTTGGCGGTACCGGCTACTTTGAAGTCCATGTCGCCCAGGTGGTCTTCGTCACCCAGGATGTCGGTCAGGATGGCGAACTTCTCGCCTTCTTTAACCAGGCCCATGGCGATACCGGCAACCGGCGCCTTCATTGGCACACCGGCGTCCATCAGAGCCAGGGAAGCACCGCAGACCGAAGCCATGGAGCTGGAACCGTTGGACTCGGTGATTTCCGATACGACACGGATGGTGTACGGGAACACGTCAGCGGCAGGCAGCATGGCCTGAACCGAACGACGAGCCAGACGGCCGTGACCGATTTCACGACGACCCGCGCCGCCCATACGACCACACTCGCCCACCGAGAACGGAGGGAAGTTGTAGTGCAGCATGAAGGGGTCTTTTTTCTCGCCTTCCAGGGTGTCCAGCAGTTGTGCGTCACGGGCAGTACCCAGGGTCGCAACGACCAGGGCCTGGGTTTCGCCACGGGTGAACAGCGCCGAACCGTGAGTCTTCGGCAGAACGCCGACTTCGATGTTCAGCGGACGCACGGTGCGGGTGTCGCGACCGTCGATACGTGGCTTGCCGTTAACGATGTTTTCGCGAACGGTGCGGTATTCGATCTCACCGAAAGCAGCTTTGACTTCGCTGGAAGAAGGCTGGCCTTCTTCACCGGACAGCTTGGCAACGACCTGGTCCTTCAGCTCACCCAGGCGAGCGTAGCGGTCGGCCTTGACGGTGATGGTGTAGGCGTCGGAGATGGCAGCGCCGAACTCGGAGCGGATAGCGCCCAGCAGTTCGGTGGCTTCCGGGGCAGCAGCCCAGGTCCAGGTCGGCTTGGCAGCTTCGGCAGCCAATTCTTTAACCGCGTTGATCACAACCTGGAACTCGTCGTGAGCAAACAGTACGGCACCCAGCATCTGGTCTTCGGTCAGCTCTTTGGCTTCCGATTCAACCATCAATACGGCTTCGGACGTACCGGCAACGACCATGTCCAGGCTCGAGGCTTTCTGTTGCTCGTAAGTCGGGTTCAGCAGGTAGCCGGTGCTTTCGTGGAACGCAACGCGGGCAGCGCCGATCGGGCCATCGAAAGGAATACCGGAGATGGCCAGGGCAGCCGAGGTACCGATCATCGCAGCGATGTCCGGATCGGTCTTCTTGCTGGTGGAAACGACGGTGCAGACAACCTGCACTTCGTTCATGAAGCCTTCTGGGAACAGCGGACGGATCGGACGGTCGATCAGTCGGGAAGTCAGGGTTTCTTTCTCGGAAGGACGGCCTTCGCGCTTGAAGAAACCGCCAGGGATCTTACCGGCAGCGTAAGTCTTTTCCTGGTAGTGAACGGACAGAGGGAAGAAGCCCTTGCTCGGGTCAGCGGTCTTGGCGCCAACAACGGTCACCAGTACGGTCACGTCGTCGTCAACGGTAACCAGCACTGCGCCGGAGGCTTGACGGGCGATACGGCCTGTCTCGAGGGTAACGGTCGACTGACCGAACTGGAATTTTTTGATAACCGGGTTCACGGTGTCCTACCTTCTTTGTGGCTCTTGGGGGAACTTGTCTTCTTGCGAAATTCTTGGGCAATGCCGGGAATCGGCCCGACGCTCGTCCAGGGTAAAACGTGTATCCAGATAAAACTTGAGGCTGGGAGCCTACCACGGGCCACCGGGAATCCCGATGACACGCGGCAGACAACCAACCTCTAGCGCAATCGCTTATTAGCGACGCAGACCCAGGCGACCGATCAGAGTCTGATAACGACCCAGATCCTTGCCTTTCAGGTAGTCCAGCAGCTTACGGCGCTGGTTTACCATGCGGATCAGACCACGACGGGAGTGGTGGTCTTTACCGTTGGCCTTGAAGTGACCTTGCAGTTTGTTGATGTTGTGGGTCAGCAGTGCAACTTGCACTTCTGGCGAACCAGTGTCACCAACAGCTTGCTGATAGTCAGCTACGATTTGTGCTTTTTCTTGAACGTCGAGAGCCATGAGGCAATCCTTTTTTCAGGAAACCACCCAAAGGGCAGTTTCAACAGGCCAGGGACAAATCCCTGTATCTAAAAATGAGTGTTGACCATGCCTGTTAACAGCCACACTCGTTCGGTCATTCTGACCGAATCAGCCGACGCGGCGCGATGCGCCCGTCTTCGCTCACTTCACCGATACCGATAAAGCGACCGTTATGATCCTGTACTCGCACCATGCCGAACTTCGGGGCATCCGGGGCGCGTACCGGCTGGCCGTTGAGCCAGTAGAACGCGCTGTGCTCCGAGAAGTGCAGCAGCGGCCAATCGAGCAAACCGCTGTCCGATGGCATGAGGAAGCGATCAACCGCTTCATTGCCGCCCTCGGCGTGTACCGCTTCCAACTCTTCCAGCGTGACCGTCTGGGCCAGACTGAAAGGCCCGGCCTGGGTGCGTCGCAGTTCTGCAACGTACGCGCCGCAACCGAGCTTTTCACCAATATCTTCCACCAGAGTACGGATATAGGTGCCTTTGCTGCAGTCCACGGCCAAACGGGCAGTGTCGCCTTCACAAGCGAGCAATTCCAAGCGCGCAATAGTAACAGAACGCGGTTCGCGCTCCACTACTTCGCCCGCACGTGCCAGCTTGTAAAGTGGCTGGCCATCGCGCTTGAGTGCCGAGTACATCGGCGGTATCTGACTGATTTGCCCACGAAAAGCGGGTAAGGCAGCTTCGATATCCGCACGACCAACGGTCACGTCGCGAACCTGCAAAACATCACCTTCGGCATCCGCCGTGGTGGTGGTCTTGCCCAGTTGCATCAGGGTTTCGTAACCCTTGTCGGAATCAAGCAGGTATTGCGAAAACTTGGTGGCCTCGCCAAAGCACAACGGCAATACACCGGTGGCCAATGGATCAAGGCTGCCGGTATGCCCGGCCTTCTCGGCGTTGAGCAGCCAGCGAACCTTCTGCAACGCGGCATTGGAGGTAAAGCCAATGGGTTTGTCGAGCAGAATGATGCCACTGACGTTGCGACGAATACGTTTGACCTGAGCCACCGCTTACTCCTTGGCGTCTTCAGGTGTGGACGGATGCTGGCTGTCTTCAGCCACGGCGCGCTCGATCAGGGCCGACAGGTGCGCGCCACGCACGACGCTTTCGTCGTAGTGGAAGTGCAACTGTGGAACGCTGCGCAGCTTCATTTCACGGGCCAACTGCATACGCAGGAAACCTGCGGCGGAGTTGAGCACCTTGATGCTTTGCGCGATTTCTTCGCTGTTGTCCTGCCCCATTACGGTGATGAAGATCTTGGCGTGACCCACGTCACGGCTCACTTCAACAGCGGTAATGGTGACCAGGCCAACGCGTGGGTCTTTGACTTCGCGGCGGATCAGTTGGGCCAGCTCACGCTGCATCTGATCGCCGATACGCTGGGTACGGCTGTATTCTTTTGCCATGTCTTGTTACCTGTTACTGCCACACGGTGAAACCCGTGGGGTCTGAAAGCGGCAAACGCCCGGCCTGACAAAAGCCAGACCGGGCGTTGCGTTTAGAGTCCTGACACTGTGCGGGGCATCTGCATGCCCACACGCTGCGCGGCTCCTGAAGTGCGCGAGTTAGAGGCTGCGAGCAACCTGAACCTTCTCGAAGACTTCGATCTTGTCGCCAACCTTGACGTCGTTGTAGCTCTTGACGCCGATACCGCATTCCATGCCGGCACGTACTTCGGCAGCGTCATCCTTGAAGCGGCGCAGGGATTCCAGCTCGCCTTCGAAGATAACGATGTCTTCACGCAGTACACGGATTGGACGGTTACGGTACACAGTGCCTTCAACCACCATGCAGCCGGCGATCGCACCGAATTTCGGCGAGCGGAACACGTCACGCACCTCGGCGATACCCAGGATGTTCTCCCGGACGTCGCTGCCAAGCATACCGGTAAGGGCTTTCTTGACGTCTTCGATGATGTCGTAGATGACGTTGTAGTAACGCATGTCCAGGCCTTCCTGCTCGACGATCTTGCGAGCGCCAGCATCGGCACGCACGTTGAAGCCGAACAGTACAGCGTTGGAAGCCAGTGCCAGGTTGGCGTCGGATTCGGTGATACCACCGACACCGCCACCGACAACGCGCACTTGCACTTCGTCGTTACCCAGGCCGTTCAAGGCGCCGTTCAACGCTTCGAGGGAACCACGAACGTCAGACTTGAGGACGATGTTAAGCGTCTTCTTCTCTTCCTGGCCCATGTTCTCGAAGATGTTTTCCAGCTTGCCGGCGTGAGCACGGGCCAGCTTGACCTCGCGGAACTTGCCTTGACGGAACAGAGCCACTTCACGGGCTTTCTTCTCATCAGCCACTACGCTCATCTCGTCGCCAGCGTCCGGCGTACCGTCCAGGCCGAGAATCTCGACTGGGATAGCAGGACCTGCTTCCTTGATTGGCTTGCCGTTCTCGTCGAGCATGGCACGTACACGGCCGTAGTTCGAACCGACCAGTACCATGTCGCCTTGGCGCAGGGTACCGTCTTGGACCAGCACGGTGGCAACCGGGCCACGGCCCTTGTCGAGACGGGACTCAACCACGACGCCACGGCCAGGAGCCGATGGAGTAGCGGTCAGTTCCAGGACTTCGGCTTGCAACAGGACCGCTTCGAGCAGTTCGTCAACGCCGGTACCCATTTTCGCCGAGACCGATACGAATGGCGTCTCGCCACCCCATTCCTCGGACGTCACGCCGTGAACCGACAGTTCGCTACGGATGCGATCGAGATCGGCGCCCGGCTTGTCGATTTTGTTCACGGCAACGACCAGAGGAACACCGGCAGCCTTGGCGTGCTGGACAGCTTCAATGGTCTGCGGCATTACGCCGTCGTCCGCTGCAACCACCAGGATCACGATGTCGGTCGCCTTGGCACCACGGGCACGCATTGCGGTAAACGCGGCGTGACCTGGGGTGTCGAGGAAGGTGACCATGCCGCGCTCGGTTTCAACGTGGTATGCACCGATGTGCTGGGTAATACCACCGGCTTCGCCCGCAGCAACCTTGGCACGACGGATGTAGTCGAGCAGGGAAGTCTTACCGTGGTCAACGTGGCCCATTACGGTCACAACCGGTGCACGGGAAACTGCCTCGCCTTCAAACTTCAGGGACTCGGCCAGGGAATCTTCCAGGGCGGTGTCGCTGACCAAGGTCACTTTGTGGCCCAGCTCTTCAGCAACCAACTGGGCAGTTTCCTGGTCCAGTACCTGGTTGATGGTGGCTGGAGTGCCCAGCTTGAACATGAACTTGATGATTTCAGCAGCCTTGACCGACATTTGCTGGGCCAGATCGCCCACAGTGATGGTCTCGCCGATCTTCACTTCACGCACGACAGGGCCGGTTGGGCTCTGGAAACCGTGGGCGTTGCGCTTCTTCAGCTTGGCCTTGCCGCGACCACCACGACGGAAGCCATCGCTTTCTTCGTCGGTGGTACGTGGGGCAACGCGTGGCGCAGGCGCTTTCTCTTTGACCGAGGCGCGGTGCGGAGCGTTTTTACGCTCGCCATCGCCACCACCACCGCGACGATTGTTGTCGTCAGCACGTGGTTTGTCCGGACGACGAGGCTCGTCGCGCTTGCGGGCGTCTGCTGCAGGAGCAGGTGCGGCGGCAGCCGGGGCAGCCTCACGCACAGCTTCAACAGGGGCGGCGACCGCGTCAGTGGCAGCAGGTTGCGCAGCAGCAGGCTGGCGACGCGCTTCTTCTTCGGCGCGACGCTTGGCTTCTTCTTCAGCCTTCTGACGTGCAGCATTTTCTACTGCGCGACGTTCTTCCAGCTCGCGTTTGCGCTCGGCTTCGATTTCTTCCGGGCTGCGCTGTACGAAGACTTTCTTCTTGCGTACTTCAACGCTGATGCTCTTGCTACCTGCAACCCGCAGGGTGCTGGTGGTTTTGCGCTGCAATGTAATCTTGCGCGGTTCTTCCACTTTCGCCTTGTGGCTGCTCTTCAAGTGAGTCAGCAAAGACTGCTTCTCACTATCGCTCACACCTTCATCGGCGGCGGTGTGCGGCAGACCTGCCTCACGCATCTGCTGCAACAGGCGCTCTACCGGTGTTTTGACCTCATCGGCCAGTTGTTTCACCGTGACTTGCGTCATGCACTTCTCTCCTCAGGCCGCGCCTAATTACTCGAACCAATGGGCTCGGGCGGCCATGATCAACTTGCCGGCACGATCTTCGTCAATGCCGTCGATGTCGAGCAGATCGTCAATAGACTGCTCGGCCAGGTCTTCGCGGGTAATTACGCCGCGCACCGCCAGTTCCATCGCCAAATCCTTGTCCATACCCTCAAGCGAGAGCAGGTCTTCGGCCGGATGGGCGTCTGCCAGCTTTTCCTCAGTAGCGATGGCTTTAGTCAACAAACGATCCTTGGCCCGAGCGCGGAGCTCGTTGACGATATCCTCGTCAAAGCCGTCGATGTTGAGCATTTCTTCCAACGGTACGTAGGCAATCTCTTCCAGGCTGGTGAAGCCTTCATCTACCAGCACCTGTGCCAGTTCTTCATCGACTTCCAACTCTTCGATGAAGTTGCGCAGGATGTCACCGGTTTCAGCTTGCTGCTTAGCCTGGATGTCCGATTCGGTCATCACGTTCAGGGTCCAGCCGGTCAGTTGGCTGGCCAGACGCACGTTCTGACCACCACGACCAATGGCCTGAGCCAGATTGTCTGCGCCAACGGCGATGTCCATTGCATGGGCATCTTCGTCAACGATAATTGCCGCCACTTCAGCTGGCGACATGGCGTTGATCACGAACTGCGCCGGGTTATCGTCCCACAGGACGATGTCCACACGCTCACCGCCCAATTCGCCCGACACTGCCTGGACGCGCGAACCGCGCATCCCGATGCAAGCGCCTTGCGGGTCGATGCGTTTGTCCTTGGAGCGGACCGCGATCTTGGCACGCGAACCCGGGTCACGGGACGCAGCCATCACTTCGATCAGGCCTTCGGCGATTTCCGGCACTTCGATACGGAACAGCTCAATCAGCATTTCCGGCGCGGTACGCGACAGGATCAACTGCGGGCCGCGGTTCTCGGTGCGGATTTCCTTGAGCAGCGCACGCAGACGCACGCCGACACGGAAGGTTTCGCGAGAGATGATGTCTTCGCGGGCCAGCAACGCTTCGGCGTTGTTGCCCAGGTCAACGATCACATTATCGCGGGTAACTTTTTTCACGGTGCCAGAGATGATTTCACCCAGGCGTTCGCGATAGGCGTCAACGACTTGAGCGCGCTCGGCTTCGCGAACCTTCTGCACGATGACCTGCTTGGCGGTCTGTGCAGCAATACGGCCGAATTCGATCGACTCGATCTTTTCTTCGACAACATCGCCAACCTGAGCGCCCGGATGCGTTTGCGCAACCTTGCTTGGCCAGGTTTCGATGGCCGGATCATCAAGATCGTCCTCTTCGACCACCGTCCAGCGACGGAAAGTCTCATAGGCACCGGTGTGGCGGTTGATTTCCACACGCAGATCTACTTCGTCTTCAAAACGTTTCTTGGTAGCAGTGGCCAGGGCCAGCTCCAACGCTTCAAAAATCACGCTTGCCGGTACACCCTTTTCATTGGATACCGACTCAACAACCAGCAGTACTTCTTTGCTCATCGTACGCCTCGCCTTTCGCAAGCCATTGGATCCGCGGGATCCGCGTCTCAGTCAAAACTGGGAATAATGTTGGCCTTGTCGATCATATCGATCGGCAACAGGAACTCGTGGTCTTCTACCTGCACCACGACATCCTGCTCTTCTACACCGCGCAGAAGGCCCTGAAAGTTGCGTCGCCCTTCAAAGGGGGAGCGCAGCTTGATCTTCACTTGTTCACCGGCATATTTAGCAAACTGCTCGATAGTGAACAGTGGGCGTTCCATGCCTGGCGAGGAAACTTCAAGGGTGTATTCAACGGAGATTGGATCTTCAACATCCAGCACACCGCTGATCTGACGGCTGACAATGGCACAATCGTCCACCAGCACGCCGCCCTCTTTATCGATATAAACGCGCAACATTGAGTGGCGACCTTGAGCCGAAAACTCAATACCCCAGCATTCATAGCCTAGGGCCACGACCACCGGGGCCAACAAGGCCTGCAACTCTTCTAGCTTGCTCGACACCTGAACCCCCTCGTGCATGTATGTGCATGCTGTGCAAAATAAAAAAATGGGCGAAACGCCCATCCTTGAAACGCCGTCGAACAGCGGCGTTGAAAGTGTCCAGCTAACAAAAAGCCCCTTAAAAGGGGCTCCGCTAAAACTGGTTGCGGGGGCCGGATTTGAACCGACGACCTTCGGGTTATGAGCCCGACGAGCTACCAGACTGCTCCACCCCGCGACAAAGCTGGGGCGGAAGTATACGACCGATCCCTTACAGGGTCAATGTAACCTTCCACCTACAAGAAAGCCCGCAACAGCGGGCTCTCCTGATAATTGGTACCGAGAAGGGGACTCGAACCCCTACACCCTATGGGCACAACCACCTCAAGGTTGCGTGTCTACCAATTCCACCACCTCGGCAATACAGCGCTTACAACCCTTCCTACTTCTGCTCTTGAGCTGGAGGTACGTCAGTCGCTGGAGTAGCCGACTTTTGCTCTTGAAGCACCGGGACATCATCAGAAGCCGGTTTTGCTTTTGGAACTTCCAACACCGCTGGGTTTGGCAAACCTACTTGAGTCAGCACATGAGCTTTCTCTTTAGCAAAGTAACCTAACCCTAAGCTGGTTATGAAGAAACCTGCGGCAAGTATAGCAGTAAACTTACTAAGAAAGGTAGAGGAACCTTGGCTTCCGAACACAGTATTTGAAGCACCTGCACCGAAAGACGCACCAGCATCCGCACCTTTACCCTGTTGCAACAAAACCAGAGCAACTACGCTCAGGGCAGCCAACAGATGAAAAACGACTACGACTGTTTCCAGCATTTTTTCAGTTTCCCGCGGCGCGACAGATCGCACCGAACTCATCTGCATTCAGGGAAGCTCCACCAATGAGCCCCCCATCGATATCCGGCATGCCGAACAGTTCGACCGCATTGGCCGCCTTCACGCTGCCGCCGTATAGAAGCCGCACACCTTGTGCGACTTCAGAATTCTCTGCCGCCAACTGCGCGCGGATGGCTGCGTGCACATCCTGCGCCTGTTGCGGTGTAGCAGTCAGCCCGGTGCCAATGGCCCAGACCGGCTCGTAAGCAATAACTGCCTTTGCAAATGCACCAACACCCAGCTCCTCGATGATGCTGCCCAGCTGACGCGAGACAACTTCAAGAGTCTTGCCCGATTCGCGCTGCTCAAGGGTCTCCCCTATGCACAACACCGGAATCAAGCCACAAGCCTGTGCTGCGGCGAACTTGCGGTTGAGCGTCCCATCCCGCTCGCCCATCATCTGGCGACGCTCGGAGTGCCCGACAAGCACATAGGAACAACCCGCATCAACCAGCTGACTCGGCGAAATCTCGCCGGTCAACGCACCTTGCATCGGCTCTACCGCAGAGTTCTGCGCGCCGACCTGAATCGACTTGCCCTTCAAGCCATCAACCACTTGGTTGATATGCAAGCAAGGCGGGAACACCGCGACGTCAACACCGCTAGGCAAGGCCAAGTGACGAAGGCCGTTGATCAGCTCAGCGACACTGGCGCGGGTACCGTGCATCTTCCAGTTACCAGCTACCATAGTGCGACGCATGCTGTACCCCGTCGGTCAAAGTGGGCGCAGATGTTACCCAACCACATCATCACTGGCAAGCCGAATTCAGGCGCAAACTTCAGTTACCAGTTTTGCCAGGTCTTCGGCATGGCCGCGAACCTGTGTTTCGTCCTCGCCTTCGACCATCACACGCACCAGCGGCTCTGTGCCGGACTTGCGCAGCAACACACGCCCGCGCCCCGCCATTGCCTGGGTCACGCGCTCGCAAGCCTCTTTGACAGCAGGGTGCTCGATGGGGTTTTCGCCACCGGCAAAACGCACATTGAGCAGCACTTGCGGGCACTTGCGCAGGGCTTGACGCGCCTGGGCCAGGCTCTCCTCGCGGCGACGCAGGGCCAACAGCACCTGTAGCGCGGCGATGATCGCGTCACCCGTGGTGGTGTGCTGGAAGCAGACCACGTGCCCGGAGTTCTCGCCGCCGACCAACCAGTTACGCTCCAGCAGCTCGGCGATCACGTAGCGGTCACCGACATTGGCGCGAATAAAGGGAATCCCCAGTTCTGCCAACGCCAATTCCAGCCCGAGATTACTCATCAGGGTGCCGACCACGCCACCTTGCAGCTTGTTACGCTCATGCAGGTCACGGGCAATGATGAACAACAGGTCATCACCATCCACGATCGTGCCAGTGTGATCCACCATCAGCACGCGGTCGCCATCGCCATCAAAAGCGATGCCCAGGTCCGCATGCTCAGCCAGCACAGCAGCCTGCAGCTGCTCCATGTGGGTGGAACCGCAGTTGTCGTTGATGTTCAAGCCGTTGGGCTGAGCCGACAGCACGGTGACCTGTGCGCCCAACTCCTTGAAGACGCTCGGCGCCACCTTGTAGGTCGCCCCATGGGCGCAATCGACAACAATCTTCAAGCCTGCAAAATTGGTGCTGCTCGGGACGCTGCTTTTACAGAATTCGATATAGCGGCCTGACGCGTCGTTAATGCGCGACACCTTGCCCAGCTTGCTGGACTCGACCACCGTCATCGGCGCGTCCAGCAGCTCCTCGATCATCAACTCGATCTCGTCAGGCAGCTTGGTGCCTTGCCCCGAGAAAAACTTGATGCCATTGTCATCATGAGGATTGTGGGAGGCGCTGATCACAATACCGGCTTCAGCGTGGAAGGTACGCGTCAGGTAAGCGATTGCCGGCGTGGGCATAGGCCCCAACAGCATCACATCGGCCCCGGCGGCGGACAACCCGGCCTCCAGCGCAGACTCAAACATGTAGCCCGAAATACGGGTGTCCTTGCCCACCAGGATGCGACACGCGCCCATGCTGCGGAACGCCATGCCTGCCGCCCAACCCAGCTTGAGCATGAAATCAGGAGTGATCGGAAATTCGCCGACCCGACCACGAATGCCGTCGGTGCCAAAATATTTTTTAGTCATAAGTGCTCCATCATTCTTATTCAGCTGATTCTACAGCAGCGAGCATGCGCACCACATCGACCGTTTCGGCGACATCATGCACACGCAAAATACGTGCGCCCTTGGTCACGGCAAGCGCCGCAAGCGCCAAGCCGCCATACAGGCGTTCGCCGACCGGGCGATTCAGGGCGAGCCCTATCATGCTCTTGCGCGAAACACCGACCAACAGCGGGCGACCAAGGGCGTGCAGCGCTTCCATGTGTTTGAACAGGCTTAGATTGTGCTGCAGGGTCTTGGCAAAGCCAAACCCCGGATCGAGGATGATCTGCTCCGGCGCAATACCCACAGCCACACATTGGGCAATCCTCTCAGCAAGAAACCCACTCACCTCGCCGACCAGATCGTCGTAGTGCGGATTGTCCTGCATGTTGCCGGGCTCACCCAGCATATGCATCAGACAGACGGGCAGGCCCGTTGCGGCGGCCGCATCAAGGGCTCCATCACGCTGCAGCGAACGCACATCGTTGATCAACCCAGCCCCCAGCCGCGCGGTTTCGCGCATCACTGCCGGGGTGGAGGTGTCTACCGAGATGATGACATCCAGCTCACGGGCAATACGTTCGACCACGGGCGCCACCCGCTCTAGCTCCTCCAAAGGAGAAACAACGCGGGCGCCGGGGCGGGTCGATTCCCCACCCACATCAATCAGGGTCGCACCGGCAGCCACCATAGCCTCCGCATGACGCAACGCGGCATCCAACTGGCTGAAGCGGCCACCATCGGAAAAGGAGTCAGGGGTTACATTGAGGATGCCCATGACATGCGTCCGGGCCAAATCAAGAACCCGGTTGCCGCAAGGCAACCGGGTAGAGGACAAAGCAGAAGTCATTTCAAACCTTAGTGATCAGCTGCCGGGCCGCCGATAGGCGTTTCAGGGCGCTCATTCTGCACCACAGGCGGAGTGCCCGAAGTACCCGAACCACCTTCCCAGTCGCGCGGCTCACGCGGCGTACGGCCCGACATGATGTCGTCGATCTGGTCGGCATCGATGGTTTCGTACTTCATCAACGCATCAGCCATGGCGTCCAGCTTGTCACGGTTGTCAGTCAGGATCTGCTTGGCCGTGCCGTAGCACTGGTCAATGATGCTGCGAACCTCGGAGTCGATCAGCTTGGCTGTCTCACCCGAGAAGCTGGCGCTTTGCCCACCGCCGCCACGGCCGAGGAACACTTCGCCTTCTTCTTCGGCGTACATCAATGGGCCGAGTTTTTCCGACAAGCCCCACTTGGTCACCATGTTTCGTGCGATCTGGCTGGCACGCATGATGTCATTGGAGGCACCAGTGGTCACACCGTCGAAGCCAAGGGTCATTTCTTCAGCAATACGGCCACCATACAGCGAGCAGATCTGGCTGATCAGCGCACGCTTGGAGAGGCTGTAACGATCCTCTTCCGGCAGGAACATGGTCACGCCCAGTGCCCGACCACGGGGAATGATCGACACTTTGTAGACGGGGTCATGCTCTGGCACAACGCGACCTACAATGGCGTGGCCGGCCTCGTGATAAGCGGTGTTCTGCTTCTCTTTCTCGGACATGACCATGGATTTGCGCTCGGCGCCCATCATGATCTTGTCTTTCGCCAATTCGAACTCTTTCATCTCAACGATGCGCTTGCCAGTACGGGCAGCGAACAGCGACGCCTCGTTGACCAGGTTTGCCAGGTCAGCACCGGAGAAGCCGGGAGTACCACGGGCGATCACAGCCGGAGCCACGTCGTCACCCATCGGCACCTTGCGCATGTGTACTTTCAGGATCTGCTCACGGCCACGGATGTCCGGCAGGCCGACCACAACCTGGCGGTCGAAACGGCCCGGACGCAGCAACGCAGGGTCCAGCACGTCCGGACGGTTGGTTGCGGCGATGACGATAATGCCGTCATTCATCTCGAAACCATCCATCTCTACCAGCAACTGGTTGAGGGTCTGCTCACGCTCATCGTGACCGCCACCCATGCCAGCGCCACGATGGCGACCAACGGCATCGATTTCGTCGATAAAGATGATGCATGGCGCGTGCTTCTTGGCCTGCTCGAACATATCGCGAACGCGGCTGGCGCCGACGCCGACAAACATCTCGACGAAGTCAGAACCGGAAATCGTGAAGAAAGGCACCTTGGCTTCGCCGGCAATCGCCTTGGCCAGCAAGGTTTTACCGGTACCCGGCGGGCCCACCATCAGCACACCGCGAGGAATACGGCCACCCAGGCGCTGGAACTTGCCCGGATCACGCAGGAACTCGACCAACTCGCCGACTTCTTCCTTGGCTTCGTCGCAACCTGCAACGTCAGCCAGGGTGGTCTTCACCTGATCTTCGGAGAGCAGGCGCGCCTTGCTCTTGCCGAAGCTCATCGGCCCGCCCTTGCCTCCCGCACCACCTTGCATCTGGCGCATGAAGAACATGAACACGGCGATAATCACCAGGATCGGGAAGCTGGCCACCAGGAGCTGGGTCCAGATGCTTTGCTGTTCAGGCTGCTTGCCTTCCACAATGACCTTGTTATCCACCAGGTCACCGATGAGACCGTTGTCCTGAATGGCAGGACGAATGGTCTTGAAGCTGTCGCCATCGTTGCGCTTACCGGTAATCACGTAGCCATCAACCGCTACGCGCTCGACCTTGCCATCCTTAACTTGCTGGATGAAGTCGGAATAGTTGAGGGTCTGCGGCTCGTTAGGGCTGGAGAAGTTGTTCATCACCGTCACCAGGACAGCCGCGATGATCAACCACAGGATCAGATTCTTTGCCATATCGTTCAATTAACTACCCTCTGAAGCAAGCTCCGCTACTGGCGCGCGCTTCGCATGATATTCACCGGCCTAACTTACTACATTACCTACAACTCTGGCAGGCGCCGTCTGTAACCCTTTGTGAAACTTTGACTACACAATATTCGTAAAGCTTCGTGACGAAAGCGATATAAAAAAACCTATCGCCCCCCTCGAATTTCTCAAAAACGCTCTTCACTTGCCGCGCCTTCGACACCGCGGAAGCCACGGCACAGCAGATACTGCTCCCTGGACCGGTCACGGGATGAGTCCGGCTTGCGTGTCTGTACCTTGTCGAACAACTTGCGAATGTTCTTGTGGTACTCGTCGAAACCTTCGCCCTGGAACACCTTCACCAGGAAATCGCCACCCGGACGCAACACCCGACCCGCCAGATCCAGCGCCAGTTCACACAGGAACATGGCACGCGGCATATCAACAGCCGGTAATCCACTCATATTGGGGGCCATGTCGGAAATCACAAGGTCTACCTGCGAATTTCCCACAGCCTCCAGGATCTCGGCCAATACTTTGTCCTCGGTAAAATCGCCGTGAACAAAGGTCACGTCCGGGATGCTATCCATCTCGAGGATGTCCGAAGCGATCAATCGGCCTTGCCCACCAATCAGACGACTGGTCACCTGGGACCAGCCACCGGGGGCCGCGCCGAGATCAATAACGCTCATGCCTGGACGAATCAATTTGTCCTTGTCCTGGATCTCCAGCAGCTTGTAGCTGGCCCGGGAACGGTAGCCGTCCTTTTGCGCCTTTTTGACGTAAGGATCATTGAAATGTTCTTGTAGCCACTTAAGGCTGGTTTTGGAACGGGCCACGGGCCACCTCGAAAAAATAAAACGGGTCGTGATTAACTGGGCGGTCCCGGACTCGCTCGGGTAAACTGGCCGCCGCTTTTTACAAGATCAGACGCAGGGGTCAGATTATGCCGCTCACTCAAGAGCAGAAGAAACAGTACAAATCCATTGGCCACCATCTGAAACCAGTTCTGATTGTGGCAGACAACGGTTTGACTGAGGGTGTGCTAGCCGAATTCGAGCGCGCACTGAACGATCACGAACTGATCAAGATCAAGGTCAACATCCTTGATCGCGAAGCGCGCCTGGCTGCCGTTGCAGAACTGTGCAAGGTCGGCAAAGCGGACCTGGTTCAGGTCATCGGCAAGATGGCGCTGCTGTATCGCAAGAACTTCAGCGTCAACAAGCAACTGTCGAACGTTCATCGCTTCAAATGATGAAAAGGGTCAAGGGCGTGCTTCGCGCGCCCCGCCACTCCATCCCGGCGCAGGCTGCGCAACCAGCACCAAGCCAGAGAACCCTAGCACAAGATAGCTGAACAACTGCCAGCGCAACGCTTGCGGCAGCCACACATGCACCATACAAAACATTGCGCATGCATACAGCGCCATCAACAGCAGTTGGCCGCGAATATCCCGCCACAAACTCTTCAAGCCTTCGGCCGTGATCAGCACCAACGCCTGAAGCATCACGCACGCCGCCGCAAAACCCACCAGCAACGCACTCAGCAATCCGTCGATCTCATCGATCAGCAGCGGCGCCAGGCCAATCAGGCCCAACGCCGGCAACACGCCAATATGTAACAGCCATAGGCCACCCACCCAAAGCATCTGAGAGAGCTGCCAAAGCATGGCGCCCGCACGCAGCGGGCGCCGCCTTTCAGATGTGACGAACTTCGACAATCTCGTACTCAATGACACCGCTCGGCGTTTTCACGGCAACCACGTCGCCTTCTTCCTTGGCAATCAAGGCGCGAGCAATCGGTGAGCCGACAGAGATCTTGCCTTGCTTGAAGTCAGCCTCATCCTCACCCACGATCTGGTAGGTCACGCTTTCGTCGGTCTCGACGTTGGCGATTTCCACGGTCGTGCCGAAAATCACCTTGCCGGTATGCGGAATGGTGGTGACATCGATGATCACCGCATTCTGCATACGGCCTTCGATGTCACGAATCCGCGCCTCGACCATACCCTGCTGCTCGCGAGCAGCGTGGTATTCGGCGTTTTCCTTCAAGTCACCCAGTTCGCGGGCCGTACCGATGTCCTGGCTCAGCTTTGGACGTACGACCTTGGTCAGATGGGCGTGCTCCTCTTCCAGGGCGCGCGCGCCCTGAACGGTCATCGGGTATTTGGTTATGCTCATGCCTTCAATCCTGCGTGTAGATCCTGCAAGCGACGCACGGTCTTTTCCGGACCGAACTTCAGCGCTTCACAGATAGCTTCGCCAGCAGCAATGGTAGTGGTGCAGTAAATCTTGTGCTGCAAGGCATTACGACGAATGGAATAGGAGTCCGCGATCGACTGGCGACCTTCGGTGGTGTTGATGATCAGGGTGACTTCGTCATTCTTGATCATGTCGACCACATGCGGACGGCCTTCCGTCACCTTGTTCACGCGACGTACTTTCAGGCCGGCAGCTTCGATCAGCTTGGCGGTCCCGGCGGTAGCCACGACTTCAAAACCCAAGTTGATCAGATCGCGGGCGACCCCTGCAACCAGTGGCTTGTCGTCATCACGTACGCTGATAAACGCAGTACCGCCGGTCGGCAGCACTTCGCTGGCACCCATCTGGGCCTTGGCGAACGCTTCACCGAAGGTATCGCCCACGCCCATCACTTCACCGGTGGACTTCATCTCTGGGCCTAGGATCGGGTCCACCCCAGGGAATTTGGCGAACGGGAACACCGCCTCTTTCACACTGTAGAAGTTCGGAATGATTTCCTTGGTAAAGCCGATTTCCTTCAGGGTCTTACCGGCCATCACACGCGCAGCGATCATGGCAAGGGACACACCGATGCACTTGGACACGAACGGTACGGTACGCGAGGCACGCGGGTTGACTTCGATGACGTAGATGTCTTCGCCTTGCAGCGCCAACTGTACGTTCATCAGGCCGACCACACCCAGTTCCAGGGCCATTTTCTTGACCTGTTCGCGCATCTCGTCCTGAATGTGCGCCGGCAGCGAGTACGGCGGCAGCGAGCACGCGGAGTCACCGGAGTGAACGCCGGCTTGTTCGATGTGCTGCATGATGGCGCCGATCACGACGTCAGTACCGTCGCAAACCGCGTCCACGTCCATTTCGATGGCGCAGTTGAGGAAGTGGTCCAGCAGCACCGGGCTGTCGTTGGAGACTTTCACCGCATCACGCAGGTAGCGCTTGAGTTCTTCTTCTTCGTAGACGATTTCCATCGCCCGGCCGCCCAGTACGTAGGACGGACGCACCACCAGCGGGTAGCCGATCTTGCTGGCCGCACGGATGGCTTCGTCTTCGCTGCGCACGGTGGCGTTCGGCGGCTGACGCAGGTTCAGGCGCTCAACCATCTGCTGGAAGCGCTCACGGTCTTCGGCACGGTCGATAGCGTCCGGGCTGGTACCGATGATCGGTACGCCGGCAGCTTCCAGGGCACGCGCCAGTTTCAACGGGGTCTGGCCGCCGTACTGGACGATCACGCCTTTAGGCTTCTCGACGCGGCAGATTTCCAATACATCTTCCAGCGTTACCGGCTCGAAGTACAAGCGGTCGGAAGTGTCGTAGTCAGTGGAAACCGTTTCAGGGTTGCAGTTGACCATAATGGTCTCGTACCCGTCTTCGCGCAGGGCGAGGGCGGCGTGTACGCAGCAGTAGTCGAACTCGATACCTTGGCCGATACGGTTCGGACCGCCACCCAGGATGATGATCTTGTCGCGGCCTGTCGGCGCGGCTTCGCACTCTTCCTCGTAGGTGGAGTACATGTAGGCCGTGTCGGTGGCGAACTCTGCGGCGCAGGTATCAACGCGCTTGTAGACCGGGAAGATATCCAGCTTGTGGCGATGAGTACGCAGGTTCTTCTCGGTCACACCCAGCAGCTTGGCCAGACGCTGGTCGGAGAAACCTTTGCGCTTGAGGCGGAACATCAGGTCGCGGTCGATAGACGACAGACCCAGCGTCTTGACCTTCTCTTCTTCCTTGATCAGATCTTCGATCTGCACCAGGAACCACGGGTCGATCATGTTCATGCCGAAGATATCTTCGACGCTCAGGCCGGCACGGAAGGCGTCAGCCACGTACCAGATACGCTCGGCGCCCGGCACGGTCAGCTCGCGCTTGAGGATGCTCATGCTTTCCGGGCTGCTCAGGTCGAGCTTCTCGTCCAGGCCGCAAACACCAACTTCCAGGCCGCGCAGGGCTTTCTGCAAGGATTCCTGGAAGGTGCGGCCGATCGCCATGACTTCACCAACAGACTTCATCTGGGTGGTCAGGCGCGCATCAGCCTTGGCGAATTTCTCGAAGGCAAAGCGCGGCAGCTTGGTCACGACGTAGTCGATAGACGGCTCGAAAGACGCCGGCATAGCGCCGCCGGTGATTTCGTTTTGCAGCTCGTCCAGGGTGTAGCCGATAGCCAGCTTGGCGGCGATACGCGCAATCGGGAAGCCCGTCGCTTTCGAGGCCAGGGCCGAAGAACGCGATACACGTGGGTTCATCTCGATCACGACCATGCGGCCGGTGTCCGGGCAGATGCCGAACTGAACGTTGGAACCGCCGGTTTCAACGCCGATCTCGCGCAGTACCGCCAGGGAGGCGTTACGCAGGATCTGGTATTCCTTGTCGGTCAGGGTCTGTGCCGGAGCCACGGTGATCGAGTCACCGGTGTGCACGCCCATCGGGTCGAAGTTTTCGATGGAGCAGACGATGATGCAGTTGT
This sequence comes from Pseudomonas sp. Pse35, assembly GCF_024519715.1. NCBI lineage: Bacteria > Pseudomonadati > Pseudomonadota > Gammaproteobacteria > Pseudomonadales > Pseudomonadaceae > Pseudomonas > Pseudomonas sp. Pse35. Next base: position 57,733 of record NZ_JALJRP010000003.1, read on the forward strand.
CCTTCTTATCGCGGACCACCTCCATCTCGTATTCTTTCCAGCCGATCAGCGACTCGTCGATCAGCAGCTCTTTGGTCGGCGACAGATCCAGGCCACGGGCGCAGATTTCTTCGAACTCTTCACGGTTGTAAGCGATACCGCCGCCGGTGCCGCCCATGGTGAACGACGGACGGATGATGCATGGGAAGCCCAGGGTCTCGAGGACCGCGTTGGCCTCTTCCATGCTGTGGGCGATACCGGAACGCGGGCACGCCAGGCCGATGGACTTCATGGCCTTGTCGAAACGCGAACGGTCTTCAGCCTTGTCGATGGTGTCGGCATTGGCGCCGATCATCTCTACGCCGAACTTTTCCAGGACGCCTTCGCGCTCCAGGTCCAAGGCGCAGTTCAGAGCGGTCTGGCCACCCATGGTTGGCAGCAGCGCGTCCGGACGCTCTTTTTCGATGATCTTGGCAACGGTCTGCCACTTGATCGGCTCGATGTAGGTGGCGTCGGCCATGGCCGGGTCGGTCATGATGGTGGCCGGGTTGGAGTTCACCAGGATGACGCGGTAGCCCTCCTCGCGCAGGGCTTTACAGGCCTGGGCGCCGGAGTAGTCGAATTCGCAGGCCTGGCCGATCACGATCGGGCCAGCGCCGAGAATCAGGATGCTTTTTATGTCTGTACGTTTTGGCATGGGTTTGTCACTCAAATCCGCAGGTCAGTCGGCAAGCCGTCTTGAACAATCTTTGAAGAGCCTGCGGGGGCCACCGCAATCCGGGGCCGCCCGCAGGCCACTCAGTCAGCGTCGCTTGGCCATCTCATTGATGAAACGGTCGAACAGCGGCGCTACGTCGTTCGGGCCCGGGCTGGCTTCAGGGTGGCCCTGGAAGCTGAACGCGCTCTTGTCGGTGCGCTCGATGCCTTGCAGGGAACCGTCGAACAGCGACTTGTGAATGGCGCGCACATTGCTCGGCAGGGAGGCTTCATCCACCGCAAAACCGTGGTTCTGGCTGGTGATCATCACAACGCCAGTGTCCAGGTCTTGTACCGGGTGGTTGGCGCCGTGGTGGCCGTGGCCCATTTTCAGGGTCTTGGCGCCGGAGGCCAAAGCCAGCAACTGGTGGCCAAGGCAGATGCCGAACACCGGAATCTCGGTCTCCAGCACGTCCTTGATGGCCTGGATAGCGTAGTCGCATGGCTCAGGGTCACCCGGGCCGTTGGACAGGAACACACCGTCCGGCTGCATCGCGAGCACATCGCTGGCAGGGGTTTGCGCGGGCACCACGGTCACACGGCAACCGCGCTCGACCAGCATGCGCAGGATGTTGTACTTGACGCCGTAGTCATAGGCGACCACGTGGTAAGGCAGATCGGCAGCCTCGATAGTCGCGTGGCTGTCGGTCTTCAGATCCCACACAGTGGAACGCCACTCGTACTTCTCTTTGACGCTGACGACTTTCGCCAGGTCCATGCCCTTCAGGCCAGGGAAACCTTGCGCCGCGGCAATCGCCGCCTCTTCGGAGATATTGTCACCGACCATGATGCAGCCGTTCTGCGAGCCTTTTTCACGCAGGATGCGCGTGAGGCGGCGCGTATCGATACCGGCGATCGCCACAACGTTGTTGGCTTTCAGGTAATCGGACAGCGACATCGTGTTACGCCAGTTGCTCGCAACCAGTGGCAGGTCACGAATCACCAGGCCCGCCGACCAGACACGATCAGACTCGACATCTTCCGGCGTAGTGCCGGTGTTGCCGATGTGCGGATAGGTCAGGGTAACGATCTGTTGGGCGTAGGAAGGATCGGTAAGGATTTCCTGATAGCCGGTCATGGCAGTGTTAAACACCACCTCTCCAACGGTCTGACCGTCGGCTCCAATGGCTTCGCCGCGAAAAATGCTGCCATCAGCAAGGGCGAGTATGGCTGGCTTAGTCAAGAAGACCTCCCGTAAATAAAGCCTGAAAGGGCGATCGCAGGTTGTAAAAAAGCGGAGTGACGTATGGACACGTCACCCCGCTTCTTCACTGAATTATTCTGCGCGCTTTTAGTGGACACACTAAAGCTGTAGCTTACAGAAAAAGGCTTTTTTGGTCCACCGCTAATGAGCCTTAAAGGCAGGGGAATGCGACAGGACGTCGCCTAGCGGGTAAAAACGGGGCCACAGGATAATCCTGAGCCCCCGTTTTAGCTACTGCTTAGTGCAGGTCCAGCACGTCACGCATGTCGTACAGGCCCGGCTCGCGGCCGTCCAACCAAAGCGCAGCACGCACCGCGCCCTTGGCGAAAGTCATGCGGCTGGAGGCTTTGTGCGTGATCTCCAGGCGCTCGCCTTCGGTGGCGAACAGCACGGTGTGATCGCCAACCACATCACCACCGCGCACGGTTGCAAAACCGATGGTGTCGCGTGCGCGCTCACCGGTGTGGCCTTCACGCCCGTATACCGCCACTTTCGACAAGTCGCGGCCCAGCGCATCGGCAATAGCTTCACCCATGCGCAACGCAGTGCCCGACGGAGCGTCGATCTTGTGACGGTGATGAGTCTCGATAATCTCGATATCAGCCTCGTCACCTAGCACGCGCGCCGCCAGGTCCAACAACTTCAGCGACAGGTTCACGCCCACACTGAAGTTGGCGGCGAAGACGATCGGAATATCCTTGCCCGCCTCCACTAGCAACTGTTTCTGCTCGGCACTCAAACCGGTGGTACCAATCACCATGGCCTTGCCCGCCCTACGGCAGAAGGCCAGATTTTTCAGCATCACTTCCGGCAAGGTGAAGTCGATCAGCACGTCGAATTCGTCCGCCACCTGCTCAAGGTTGCCAGACAACGAAACACCGATGCGACCCAACGAGGCCAACTCACCTGCGTCCGCGCCGATCAACGTACTGCCTGGGCGAACAATCGCCGCCGTCAGCCCGGAGGCCGGCGAGCGTTGCTGCACCGCCTCGACCAGCGTCTTGCCCATGCGCCCGGCAGCGCCCATTACGGCTATACGTCGCATATTCAGATCCTTACAGGTCGCCGAAGAAGCGTTTTACACCGTCGAAGAAGCCCGTAGTCTTCGGCGAGTGCGAGTCATCGCCTTCCAGCGAGCTGCGGAACTCTTCCAGCAGTTCACGCTGACGACGATTCAGGTTCACCGGAGTTTCCACCGCCACACGGCACATCAGGTCGCCAGCACCGCCACCGCGCACGGGCGCAACGCCCTTGCCACGAATGCGGAACTGCTTGCCGGTCTGAGTCCCCTCGGGAATCTTGAGCTTGACCCGACCATCCAGCGTCGGAATCTCCAGCTCGCCACCCAGGGCCGCATCAACAAAGCTGATCGGCACTTCGCAGAACAAGTGCTTGCCGTCACGCTGGAAGATCGAGTGCTCGCGCACATTGATCACCACGTACAGGTCGCCCGTGGGGCCACCCTGGGCGCCCGCCTCGCCTTCGCCCGACAGGCGAATACGATCACCGGTATCCACACCCGCCGGTACTTTCACCGACAGCGTCTTGTACTCTTCGACGCGGCCTTCGCCGTGGCAGGAATCGCACGGATCGGAAATGATCTTGCCCTGGCCATGGCAACGCGGGCAGGTTTGCTGCACCGAGAAGAAGCCCTGCTGCATGCGCACCTGCCCGATACCGCCGCAGGTCGGGCAAGTGATCGGCGAGGAGCCTTTCTTCGCACCCGAGCCGTCGCACGGCTTGCAGTTGACCAGCGTCGGCACACGGATATTGACACTGGTGCCGCGCACGGCTTCTTCCAGGTTCAGCTCCAGGGTGTAACGCAAGTCACTGCCGCGCTGAGGGCCACCACGCTGGCCGCCCCGGCCGCCGCCGAAGAAGTCGCTGAATACGTCGCCGAAAATATCGGAGAAGTTCTGGCCACCAAAACCGGCACCGCCGCCACCCATGCTCGGGTCGACGCCAGCATGGCCATACTGGTCGTAAGCCGCACGCTTATTGGGATCACACAGGCATTCGTAGGCCTCGTTGGCCTCTTTGAACATCTCTTCGGATTCTTTGTTATCCGGATTACGGTCCGGGTGGTGTTTCATCGCCAGGCGACGGTAGGCCTTCTTCAGGTCCGCCTCGCTGGCGCCACGCTCCACACCCAATACTTCGTAATAGTCACGCTTTGCCATAAGTCTTTGCACTCTTAAGGACGTTCGACCTGGCCCTCCTGAACCCTGCCAAACTCGTTGAGCCCCAATACAGGCCCGGACCCAACTCACGTCAATTCAACGATCCTGGTCATTACTGCTTTTAGCCAGGGAGCCGGCCAAAAACGCGGTGACTGTCATTCGGAAAGCAGGAGCATTCCCGTTCACACCGCCAGCATCCGAGCGTTGTCGCATGCTGTAAAAATTCGCATACCCCAGACACGCCAACGCGGGAGCAAGCTCCCGCGCGGCGACATCCTACCAGTCACCGCTTGTGCGCGGTCAACCGGGCGACAACTTACTTGTTGTCTTTAACTTCTTCGAACTCGGCATCGACAACATCGTCGTGCTTGGCTTCAGGCTCTGCTTGTTGCGCAGCGCCGTCAGCCGGCTGGCCTTGCTCGGCGTACATTTTCTGAGCAACTGGCGCGGAGACTTTCGACAGTTCCTCAACCTTGGCTTCGATGGCAGCCTTGTCGTCGCCTTTAATAGCGGCTTCCAGGGCAACCACTGCTGCTTCGATTGCAGTTTTCTCTTCGTCGGTCACTTTGTCGCCAGCATCAGCGATCATTTTGCGCGTCGAGTGAACCAGCGCGTCACCCTGGTTACGGGCGCCTGCCAACTCTTCGAACTTCTTGTCGGCTTCAGCATTGGTTTCAGCATCACGGATCATCTGTTGAATTTCTTCATCAGACAGGCCGGAGTTGGCCTTGATGGTGATCTTCTGCTCTTTGCCGGTGGCCTTGTCTTTCGCGCCGACGTGCAGGATGCCGTTGGCGTCGATGTCGAAGGTCACTTCGATTTGTGGCACGCCACGTGGTGCTGGTGGAATCTCAGCCAGGTCGAACTTGCCCAGGGACTTGTTCTGTGCGGCTTGCTTACGCTCGCCCTGCAGCACGTGGATAGTCACGGCGCCCTGGTTGTCATCGGCAGTCGAGAACACCTGGGATTTCTTGGTAGGAATCGTGGTGTTTTTCTCGATCAGCGCAGTCATCACGCCACCCATGGTTTCGATACCCAGGGTCAGCGGGCTTACGTCCAGCAGCAGCACATCTTTCACGTCACCGGCCAGTACGGCACCCTGGATGGCAGCACCCATGGCAACGGCTTCGTCCGGGTTCACGTCTTTACGGGCTTCTTTGCCGAAGAACTCGGTGACCAGCTTCTGAACCAGTGGCATACGGGTCTGACCGCCCACCAGGATCACGTCGTTGATCGAGCCAACGTCGATACCGGAGTCTTTCAGCGCGATGCGGCAAGGCTCGATGGTGCGCTGAACCAGGTCTTCAACCAGTGCTTCGAGCTTGGAACGCGAGATCTTCACGTTCAAGTGCTTAGGACCGGTAGCGTCTGCAGTGATGTACGGCAGGTTCACGTCAGTCGACTGAGCGGAAGACAGCTCGATCTTGGCTTTTTCAGCGGCTTCTTTCAGGCGCTGCATGGCCAGCGGGTCACCCTTGAGGTTCATGCCGCTTTCTTTCTTGAATTCGTCAACGAGGTAGTCGATCAGACGAATGTCAAAGTCTTCACCACCCAGGAAGGTGTCACCGTTGGTGGCCAACACTTCGAACTGGTGCTCGCCGTCAACTTCTGCGATTTCGATCACGGAGACGTCGAACGTACCGCCACCCAGGTCGTAAACGATCACGGTGTGGTCGCCCTTGGCCTTGTCCATACCGTAAGCCAGCGCGGCTGCGGTTGGTTCGTTGATGATACGTTTTACATCCAGGCCCGCGATGCGGCCGGCGTCTTTGGTGGCCTGACGCTGGCTGTCGTTGAAGTAGGCAGGAACGGTGATCACCGCTTCAGTCACTGCTTCACCGAGGTAGTCTTCGGCGGTCTTCTTCATCTTTTTCAAGATTTCAGCCGAGATTTGCGGCGGCGACATTTTCTGGCCGTTCACTTCAACCCAGGCGTCACCGTTGTCGGCCTTGGCGATTTTGTAAGGCACCATCTTGATGTCTTTCTGTACGACTTCTTCGTCGAACTTACGACCGATCAGACGCTTTACCGCGTACAGGGTGTTGTGCGGGTTGGTCACCGCCTGACGCTTGGCCGATTGACCGACGAGGATTTCACCGTCGTTGGCGTAAGCGATGATCGACGGAGTGGTACGTGCGCCTTCGGCGTTTTCAATAACTTTCGCAACGCCGTTTTCCAGCACGGAGACGCAGGAGTTGGTGGTCCCCAGGTCGATACCGATAATTTTGCCCATGATTTACTCTCCCGAAACTTGAATTTGGTTGCCGCAGCAGTTTTGGCTAACTGCGGTAGCACTTAAACGCTTGACTTATAAATGGGGGCCTTGCGGCGGATTTCAAGCCTGCTCATCAATAGAAGGTGCAACGGGTGAAGGAGCCTTGCTCACCACCACCATTGCCGGACGCATCAGGCGACCGTTGAGCTGGTAACCCTTTTGGAACACCTTGATGACGCTATTGGGTTCCAGGTCATGGCTTTCCTGCATGGCCATGGCTTGGTGATGTTCTGCATTGAACGGCTCGCCGGCTTGCGGATCGATAGCTTCCAACTGATAACGTTTCAGGGTGTCCTGGAACATTTTCAGGGTCAGCTCGATACCTTCGCGCATTGGGCGGATGTTTTCATCGTCCGGGTTGGACAACTCAAGACCACGCTCCAGACTGTCGATGATCGGCAGCAGGTCACCGGCGAATTTTTCCAGCGCGAACTTGTGAGCCTTCTCTACATCCTGCTCGGCACGGCGGCGGACGTTCTGCAGATCGGCGGCAACACGCAACGATTGATCCTGCGCAGCGGCCAATTGCTCTTCGAGCACTTGCACACGAGTCGCCAGTTCATCACCGGCAGCCGAATTGGCGTCTGGAGTTTGCGTATCCTGCGTCTGTTCGTCAGCCATAGATTTCTCCTTTCAAAATCATGCGCGAACTCAACTCGCGCTTCTGCTCCGGTATATGGGGCCACAATTTTCAGGTTCAAGGGCGCAGGCGTTACCAAAAGTCTTTCGATTGACCTGGATCATTTCCTTCTCGCTCATTCCACATCGCGCTAAAAAAATTCGAGACTCAAGCAAATCGAGCTAAGCGTCAGGATTGTCAGGCCTGAACAAAACACTGTATAAATAACCAGACCTAAAGCCTGGGAGCGGCCGTCATGCTCGTGCACCTGTCTGTACATAACTACGCCATCGTTGAACATCTGGATCTTGAACTGGATCGCGGGATGAGCGTAATCACAGGCGAAACCGGCGCCGGCAAGTCGATCATGCTCGACGCCCTCGGCCTGACGCTTGGCGACCGCGCCGACAGTGGCGTGGTACGCCCTGGCTCCGACAAGGCTGACATCCTGGCCACCTTCGACCTGGCGGACATACCCGAAGCCGAAGCATGGCTGGCCGAGCGCGACCTTAATAATGAAGGCCCCTGCATTCTGCGCCGGGTGATCACCGCCGAGGGGCGCTCCCGCGGCTATATCAACGGCACGCCTTGCCCACTGGGCGACCTGAAAGCCCTGGGCGAATTGCTGATCGATATCCACAGCCAGCACGAACACCAATCCCTGCTGAAAACCGATACCCACCGTCGCCTGCTCGATGAGTACGCCGGCGCCACCGATCTTTCCCGGCAAGTTCAACTGGCCGCCCAACGCTGGCGCCAGACACGCCAGGAACTGGAACGCCTCTCCAACTCCGGCGACGAACAACGCGCCCGCCACCAGTTGCTCAGCTACCAATTGGAAGAGCTCGAAAGCCTTGGCCTGGGTGAGACAGAGCTGGAGCAACTTGAGCAGGAACACAAGAACCTGACCAACGCCGAAACCTTGCTGGGCATCTGCCGCCAAGTGGTCGAGCAATGCAGCGAGAGCGACTCCGGCAATGTGCTCAACGCACTGACCGCCAGCCTCAACCGCCTGTCCAGCGTGAACAATGCTTCCGGCTCACTGAGCGAAGCGACCACCCTGCTGACCAGCGCGCAGATCCAGGTTGAAGAGGCCGTGGGCGAACTCAATCGCTTCCTGGACCACTTCGACGCTGACCCAGCTCGCCTGCAGGAAATAGAAGAGCGCCTGGACACTATTTATACCCTGGCTCGCAAGCATCGAATCCAGCCGACCGAAGTCGCAACCATGCAGCAGAAACTGCTGGATGAAATCGAAACACTCAACGCGAACGACGAATCCATCGAACGACTGGGCGAGGAGCTCGCTTCGTTTGCCCGTCATTATCAGGAAAAAGCCCGGGAGCTGAGCGCTCTGCGCCAGCAGGCAGCGACTAGCCTGGCAAGCGCCGTTGAGCTGGAAATCCAACGCCTGGGCATGCCAGGCGGGCGCTTCACCATCGAGTTGCATCCCAACGCCACTCAAGAATTGCAGCCCCATGGGCTGGAGCACGTCGAACTGCTGGTGAGTGCCAACCCCGGGCAACCGCTCAAGGCCCTGGCCAAAGTGGCCTCCGGCGGCGAACTCTCGCGCATCAGCCTGGCGATCCAAGTGATTACCGCCCAGACCTCACGGGTACCCACATTGGTATTCGATGAAGTGGATGTGGGCATTGGCGGGCCAACCGCAGAAATTGTTGGCCAATTGCTGCGTCGCCTGGGAGATCGTGGCCAGGTGCTTACGGTGACCCACTTGCCGCAAGTGGCAGCCCAAGGGCATCAGCACCTGTTTGTGCATAAGGTGCGCGGTAGCGACGCGACACACACCGCCGTCTCCAAGCTGAACAAGTCGGAACGGGTGGAAGAAGTGGCGCGGATGCTCGGCGGTATCGACTTGACCAAGGAGTCCTTGGCTCACGCGAAAAAAATGGTGGTGGCCGCGAAGGCTTGAAGCGACATTTCCCACTCTATAGAAAGCACGAAGGCGACCCGAGGGTCGCCTTCAATCGTTTCGCAAAGCAAAACTGCGTCGATTTTTACTTTTTCTTACGGATGTACAACACGAGATTGTGGTCGACCAAATCGAAACCGTGCTCCTCAGCAATCTTGTGCTGCAACGCTTCGATTTCAGGGCTGGTGAACTCGATAACCTCGTTGGTATCCAGGTCAACCATGTGGTCATGGTGACCACCGTCAGCCAATTCAAACACCGCATGACCGCCGTCGAAATTATGACGAACCACCAGCCCTGCGGCTTCAAACTGGGTCAGTACACGGTAGACCGTGGCCAGGCCGACGTCCTCGTTAGACTCCATCAGCGCCTTGTAAACATCTTCGGCACTCATGTGACGCTGCTCAGCAGAATCGAGCATTTGTAGAATCTTGACTCGTGGCAGAGTCACTTTGAGACCGGCTTTGCGTAGTTCGCTATTTTCAACCATGGTTAGCTTTCTCGCGGATGCTGCTTCGCAGCTTCTCTTAATACGGGTATGATCGGCGTTTACGTTGTCCCAGCCAAGATAGTGGAAGTCGCCCACCGATGCAAAACACCAAGCTCTTGCTAACCAGTTTCACCTTTGTGGGACTGCTCGCACTCGCCGGTTGTTCATTCCCCGGGGTTTACAAAATCGACATCCAGCAGGGCAATGTCGTCACGCAGGACATGATAGACCAGTTACGCCCCGGAATGACCCGACGGCAAGTACGGTTTATCATGGGCAATCCCCTGCTGACCGACACTTTCCATGCCGATCGCTGGGATTATCTCTACAGCCTGCAGCCTGGTGGCGGTGAACGCCAGCAGGAGCGCGTCAGTGTCATCTTCAATGGCAATGACCAGCTCGTGAGCCTGTCCGGTGACTTCATGCCCGGCGTAAGCCGCGATGAAGCCTTGCTGGGCAAGGACAGCGGCACCAACGTGACCGCACCTGCGCAAGAAGCCGAAAAACCGAAATCCGAGGTACCGGCCAAGCCAGGTTCGTTGCTGGACACCATCCAGAAAGACATCGACAACGTGGAAACCGTGCCCGTCCCGACGCCTCAGCCTCTGGACACCAGCCCGCAATAATTTTGCGCTCGATAAAAAGCCCGGCATGCCGGGCTTTTTGTTGCCTGCCATCTACATAGGCATCTACATAACCTTGGTGCGACGCTGAACCTGTGGGAGCTGGCTTGCCTGCGAAAGCGATCTGACAGTCGACCAGGATCCTGGATCAGATCGAGTACATATCCGCTATCGGAACCGCCCCCTTCCACATTTGGATCGCGGGCATCAGGTAGATATGCGCTGGCTATCAGGGCGTCATCGCAGGCAAGCCAGCTCCCACAGTTGGATCGCGGCGCTCCAGATAGCTAGGCTGCCATTTGGCAAGCTCAAGAATTCGTTTGCCTGGCCAATGCCGCCTTGGCCGCGCGCAACCTGCGCACCTCTTTAGGGTCGGCCAGCAAAGGCCGGTAGATCTCAATACGGTCGCCCGCTTGTACGAAACGCGTCCCGGCATCCGCGACAACCTTGCCAAATATACCCACCGGGCAATCAGCCAGATCAACATCAGGAAAATGCGCCGCCATTCCCGACGCTCGCACCGCCTCGCGCAAACTAGTGCCTTCAGCCACCTTTACCCCCAGCAACACCTGGCGATCCTCAGCAGCGAACACCACCTCAATCTCAACCATGCAGTTGCTTGGCGCGCTGACAGAACGCGTCCACCAGGGTATTGGCTGCCTGATTGAACAAAGGCCCTAACGTCGCACGAACAATCGGCCCGGCATAATCAAACGAAAGATCCAGGCTGATCTTGCAAGCCTTGTCCGTCAGCGCCTTGAACACCCACACACCGTGCAGTTGGGTGAACGGCCCTTCCTGCAGGTTCATTTCGATGGATTGGCCCGGCACCAGCACATTGCGCGTCACAAAATGCTGGCTGAGGCCGCCCTTGGCCACCCCCACACTGGCAACCATGTGCTCGTCACTGCTCTCCAGAACCTCGGCTGTCGAGCACCAAGGCAGAAACTCCGGGTAACGCGCCACGTCGTTGACCAGGTCATAGAGCGCCTGCGCCGGATAGGGCAACAGGGCCGAACGTTGAATATGCGTCGTCATGTGAGCGTTACTTCCACTGCTTAAGGCAAACATCGCGAAAGAACAGCCCAATCCGCGAGAGAAAAAAACCAAAGAACTGCCCGCATTGTCCGGGATTCGTCCAACTCGCTCAAGCACACAGGTTGACCGTAGCCGACACGCTCGCAACTCCCTATAATGCCGCCCCTATGGCTAAACAAAAGAAACACCCCACAGGGACCATCGCGCAAAATAAAAAAGCGCGACACGATTACTTCATCGAACATCGGTTCGAGGCTGGTCTGGTCCTGGCCGGCTGGGAAGTAAAAAGTCTGCGTGCCAGCAAACTGCAGCTGGTCGACAGTTATGTGCTGCTCAAGGATGGCGAGGCATGGCTGCTTGGCAGTCATATCACCCCGCTGACCACCGCGAGCACCCACGTGATTGCCGACCCGGTGCGTACGCGCAAGTTGTTGCTCAATGCCCGCGAACTCGAAAAGCTCGCCGCAGCCGTGCAGCAAAAAGGCTACGCGTGCATCTGCTTGTCCTGGTACTGGAGCAAGCACCTGGTCAAATGCGAGATCGCATTGGGCAAGGGCAAGAAGGAATACGACAAGCGCGACACCGAACGCGAGCGCGATTCCAATCGCGAGCTGCATCGCGCCGTGCGCAACAAAGGCAAGGAAGAGTAATCCTTGTGACGGTGTAGCCCAGGCGGGCTACATCCCTTTGCGTCGCTCCGCCCGAGCCACACGCTGAACCTCCTGACGCACCTCCTCCAACACCTCCTGCACATACAGCAGATGCCGTGTCGAGACTTCACGCGCCTGCTCGGCCCGACCCTCGATGATGGCCAGGTACAAGTCCCGATGCTGATTGATCAGCATGTCGCGGGTCTCGGTACGCTGCTGGTACATGCCACCAATATTCGTCACCACGTTACGCTTGAGCAGGTCGAACAGCCCGCGAATGGTGTGCAGCAACACGGCGTTATGACTGGCCTCGGCAATCGCCAAGTGAAACCTTGCATCCGCAGCCCCCTCCTCCACTCGGCTCACCTCGTCGGCGCGCGCATAGCAATCCTGCAACGCTTCAAACGCTGCGGTCAGCCGTTCACGGTCAACCTCCGTGGCGCGTAACGCCGCGTAATAAGCACACGAAGCCTCAAGGGTCTGGCGAAACTCCAGCAGATCGCGCTGCGCTTCGGGATTGCTTTCCAACAAGTGCAGCAGCGGATCGCTGAAGGTCGAACCCAGGGAGTCCACCACATAGTTGCCACCGCCCTGGCGACTGACCAGCAACCCCTTGGCCGCCAGCTTCTGAATCGCCTCACGCAACGAAGGGCGCGACACACCAAAGCGCTCAGCCAACGCGCGCTCGGCCGGCAAGCGCTCGCCCGACTTCAGCGTGCCCTCGAGAATCATCCCCTCAAGCTGCTCGACAATATCGTCAGACAAACGGCGCTGACGCACCTGATCAAACCCCATAACTCACTCTCCACCATCCCGACCACTCGCCGGGGCCCCTATTCTGGCCTATCGACGTGCCGGCAGCACCTATCAGAACGCCTTCAATTTCGCCGATCAGAACACTCCGCCTCCCGACCTACGACCAAAGTTTCGCAGGCGGCAAATTGACACACCCCTGCCCAGGCTCTTAATCTAGCCCACAGCGATTGTAAATTGGTATTACCAATTACCCAAGCTCACCAAACAACAACAATCAGGGGCCACCCCATATGCAAACCTGGCAACAGCTTTACAGCCCACTCGGCAGCCTCGGCCTATCCGCACTGGCCGCCGTCATTCCCATCGTATTCTTCTTCCTGGCGCTGGCCGTGTTCCGCCTCAAAGGCCACGTGGCCGGCAGCATCACCCTGGCCCTGTCGATCCTGGTCGCCATTTTCGCCTTCCAGATGCCGGTAGACATGGCGCTGGCTGCGGCCGGTTATGGTTTTGCCTACGGCCTGTGGCCCATCGCCTGGATCATCGTCGCTGCAGTATTCCTGTACAAATTGACGGTCAAGAGCGGCCAGTTCGAAATCATCCGCAGCTCCGTTCTGTCGATCACCGACGACCAGCGCTTGCAGGTGTTGTTGATCGGTTTTTGCTTTGGCGCCTTCCTCGAAGGTGCGGCCGGTTTCGGCGCGCCCGTGGCGATCACCGCCGCGCTGCTGGTAGGCCTGGGTTTCAACCCGCTGTACGCCGCAGGCCTGTGCCTGATCGCCAATACCGCGCCTGTGGCCTTCGGCGCATTGGGCATTCCGATCATCGTCGCCGGCCAGGTCACCGGTATTGACGCGTTCAAGATTGGCGCCATGACCGGCCGCCAACTGCCGCTGCTGTCGCTCTTCGTGCCGTTCTGGCTGGTGTTCATGATGGACGGCCTGCGCGGCGTTCGCGAAACCTGGCCGGCAGCCTTGGTGGCGGGCTTGAGCTTTGCCGTCACCCAATATTTCACCTCGAACTTCATTGGCCCGGAACTGCCGGACATTACCTCGGCACTCGCCAGCCTGATTGCCCTGACGCTGTTCCTGAAAGTCTGGCAACCCAAGCGCACCGCAGGCGCACAAATTGCCGGCGCCACCTCCAGCGTAGCGGTCACTTCCAGCGCCGGCGGCTTCGGCTTGCCGCGCAACACCGTGGTTTCGCCCTACAGCCTGGGGCAAATTTTCAAGGCGTGGTCGCCGTTCCTGATCCTCACCGTACTGGTGACTATCTGGACCCTCAAACCCTTCAAAGCCCTGTTCGCCGCGGGCGGTTCGATGTACGGCTGGGTGTTCAATTTCGCGATCCCGCACCTGGATCAACTGGTGGTTAAAGTCGCGCCCATCGTGACCAACCCCACCGCGATCCCGGCCGTTTTCAAGCTGGACCCGATTTCGGCCACCGGTACTGCAATCTTCTTCTCGGCACTGGTCTCCATGCTGGTGTTGAAAATCGACGTCAAAACTGGTCTTACCACTTTAAAAGAGACCTTCTTTGAGCTGCGCTGGCCGATCCTGTCCATCGGCATGGTGCTGGCATTCGCCTTCGTCACCAACTACTCCGGCATGTCCTCGACCATGGCCCTGGTTCTGGCCGGCACCGGTGCTGCCTTCCCATTCTTCTCTCCATTCCTTGGCTGGCTGGGAGTTTTCCTGACAGGCTCCGATACCTCATCCAACGCCCTGTTCAGCTCACTGCAAGCCACTACCGCGCACCAGATCGGCGTCAACGACACCCTGCTGGTAGCCGCGAACACCAGCGGTGGCGTGACCGGCAAAATGATCTCGCCGCAATCAATCGCCGTGGCCTGCGCCGCCACCGGCCTGGTGGGCAAGGAATCCGACCTGTTCCGCTTTACCCTCAAGCACAGCCTGTTTTTTGCCACCATCGTCGGGCTGATCACCTTGGCGCAGGCGTACTGGTTCACCGGTATGCTGGTGCACTGAGACCTGCACGTAATAGGGTAAGAATCGACGCCGGGGCATCCTTCCGGCGTCTGCTATTTCTGGAGGACCGATGAGCCTGCCTGCTGCTTTCCTGAGCGACGTCGCACAACTGATCCCGCAAGATCGCCGCTTCGACGATCCACTTTCCACCCTCGCCTTCGGCACCGACGCCAGCTTCTACCGACTGATCCCACAGCTGGTGATCCGTGTGGAGTCAGAAGACGAAGTGGTAACACTGCTGCAACTGGCCCAGCGCGACCGCGTACCGGTGACCTTCCGTGCCGCAGGCACCAGCCTCTCGGGCCAGGCCATCAGCGACTCGGTGCTGATCGTGCTGGGTGATAACTGGAATCACCGCGAAATTCGCGGGCAAGGCACCCAGATCCGCCTGCAACCGGGTGTGATCGGCGCCCAGGCCAACGCCTGGCTCGCACCGTTCGGGCGCAAGATCGGGCCGGACCCAGCGTCCATCAATGCTTGCAAGATCGGCGGTATCGTCGCCAACAACGCCAGTGGCATGTGCTGCGGCACGGCGCAAAACACCTACCACACCCTGGCGGGCATCCGCCTGGTGCTGGCCGATGGCAGCCGCCTGGACACCGAAGATGCCGCCAGCGTGCAAGCCTTCCGCCAGTCACATAGCGCACTGCTTGAACGCCTGGCCCTGTTGGGTCGCGAAACACGGGCAAATACTGAGCTGGCGGCAAAGATCCGCCACAAATACCGACTGAAAAACACCACCGGCCTGTCACTCAATGCCTTGGTGGATTTCGATGACCCGCTGGATATCCTCAGCCACCTGCTGGTCGGCTCCGAAGGCACCCTGGGGTTTATCAGTGCGGTCACCTACGACACCGTGATCGATCACCCCAACAAAGCCTCGGCGCTGATCGTCTTCCCGGATGTCGAAACCTGCTGCAACGCCGTCACCGTGCTGAAAACCCAGCCAGTCTCCGCCGTTGAACTGCTGGACCGACGCAGCATGCGCTCGGTGCAGGACAAACCGGGCATGCCTGCTTTCGTACAGCACCTATCGGAAAACGCCTGCGCACTGCTGATCGAATCCCGCGCCGCTTCGCCATCGCTGCTGCACGAACAACTGACGCGCATCATGGCGTCCCTGGCGGCGTTTCCCGTGGAGCAACAAGTCGACTTCACCGAAGACCCATTGGAAAACGCCCGCCTGTGGGCGATCCGCAAAGACACCTTCCCGGCCGTAGGTGCCGTGCGCCAAACCGGCACCACCGTGATCATCGAAGACGTGACCTTCCCGGTAGAACAACTGGCGATTGGCGTGAACCGCTTGATCGCACTGTTCGACAAACATCACTACGACGAAGCCATCCTTTTCGGACATGCCCTGGAAGGCAATCTGCACTTTGTGTTCACTCAAGGCTTCAACAGCAGCGAAGAAGTCGCACGCTATCAAGCATTCATGGACGACGTCGCGCAACTGGTGGCCGTGGAGTTCGGTGGCTCGCTGAAGGCTGAACACGGCACCGGCCGCAATATGGCCCCTTTCGTCGAACTGGAATGGGGCAGCGACGCGTATCAACTGATGTGGCAGCTCAAGCGCCTGCTCGACCCTAACGGCATCCTCAACCCGGATGTGGTGCTCAGCGAAGACCCGCAGATCCACCTCAAGCACCTCAAGCCGTTGCCCGCCGCCGATGAGCTTGTGGATAAGTGCATCGAGTGCGGGTTCTGCGAACCGGTGTGCCCTTCAAAAGGCCTGACCCTGAGCCCGCGCCAGCGCATCGTGATCTGGCGCGACATCCAGGCGAAAAAACGCGCAGGCGTGGACACCACCGAACTGGAAGCGGCCTACCACTACCAGGGCATCGACACCTGCGCCGCCACCGGGTTATGCGCGCAACGCTGCCCTGTAGGCATCAATACCGGCGACCTGGTAAAAAAACTGCGCAGCCGCGAGGCCAACCGTACGAAAACCGCCGATTGGCTCGCCAGCCATTTCGCCACCGCGCTGCAAGGTGCGCGCTTCACCCTGCACGTCGCCAACGGTGCGCGCATGCTGCTGGGGGCTCCACGGCTGGCCAAGCTCTCGAGCACACTGACCAAGCTGTCCAAAGGGCAAATACCGCAGTGGACCAACGCAATGCCACAGCCCGAAAAAGCCATCCGCTTCAGCCCCGCGGTGACGGACACGCGCCCGCGCGTGGTTTACCTGGCCGCCTGTGTCTCCCGCGCCATGGGCCCTGCAGCCGGTGATAAAGAGCAAATGTCGCTGTACGACAAAACCCGCCAGTTGCTGGAAAAAGCCGGCTACCAAGTGGTCTTCCCCGACAATCAGGACAGCCTCTGCTGCGGCCAACCCTTCGCATCCAAAGGCTACGCCGAGCAGGCTGAACACAAACGCCAGGAACTGATCGGCGCCCTGCTCCACGCCAGCCGCGGCGGCCTCGACCCGATCTACTGCGACACCAGCCCCTGCACCTTGCGCCTGGTGCAAGAATTGGGAGAAACGCGCCTGGACCTCTACGACCCCGTGCGCTTTATCCGCACCCACCTGATGGACCTCCTCGACTTCACACCCCAGGAAGCGCCCATCGCCGTGCACGTCACCTGCAGCACCCAGCATCTGGGCGAGAGCCAGGCACTGATCGAACTGGCGAGACGCTGCGCAAAAACCGTGGTGATCCCCGAAGGCATTCATTGCTGCGGCTTTGCCGGCGACAAAGGCTTCACCACCCCGGAACTCAACGCCCACTCCCTGCGCTCACTCAAGGACGCCGTGCAATATTGCAGCGAAGGCATCTCCACCAGCCGCACCTGCGAGATCGGCCTGAGCCAGCATGGCGGCATCGACTACCACGGCCTGGTCTACCTGGTAGACCGCGTCACCCGCGCCCGCGCCCACTGACCCGGCAAAAAAACCGAACCCTCGCGCACCCGCGCAGTCATCTGCATAGGCCTCGACAAACGAGGCCCATCAGTGATGTCGCTGGCAGCGGTTGCACGCCAGCAGCGTCGAGCCCTTTTGCGCAAGGAGACACCCTATGAAGCGTTCCGCTCTTGCTGGCTTGTTCATGACCGCTGCGATGCTCGCCTCCCCTGCTTTCGCCGCCAGTGACAAAGACCTGTGCCAGATCAACCTGGACAAAATCAACAACGGCAAAGCCCTGCTCGCCACCGACACCAGCGGTAAAAGTGGCGAAATAGACACCGCCGTCTCCCAGGCCAAGGCCGCCCACGCCGCAGGTGACGAGAAGAAGTGCATCGAAATCACCTCCAAGGCCCTGCAAGACCTGCAGAACAGCGAGAAAGGCGGCCAGTAAGCGAGAGGGCCAACCTTCGGGTTGGCCTTCGCTGACGTTTTGGCGTACACTGCACAGGCTTGTCACTCACTAAGAAACAACGAGTTACAAGCACGGGGCCGTTTAGGATTCGACGCCGGTCGCGAAACTTTAGGTGCATGCCGAGTTGGTAACAGAACTCGTAAATCCACTGTTGCAACTTCTTATAGTTGCCAATGACGAAAACTACGGCCAGGAATTCGCTCTCGCTGCGTAAGCAGCCTTAGCCCTGAGCTTCTGGTACCTTCGGGTCCAGCAATCACCAGGGGATGTCTGTAAACCCAAAGTGATTGTCATATAGAACAGAATCGCCGTGCAGTACGTTGTGGACGAAGCGGCTAAAACTTACACAACTCGCCCAAAGCACCCTGCCCTTCGGGTCGCTGAGGGTTAACTTAATAGAAACGGCTACGCATGTAGTACCGACAGCGGAGTACTGGCGGACGGGGGTTCAAATCCCCCCGGCTCCACCAATTTAGCTTTATAAATCAGGCACTTAGCGAATAGCTACAGTGCCTTTTTTGTGTCTCTCAGGGCCGTTTTGGCTGGGTAATGCCAGCTTTATGACAACCTTCCTTCCCGCGAAGCCCATCCGCGACTGCCATCTTTACCTCACATCAGGCAAAGCGCTTTCCGACGCTTTTCCGGTTTGAAATCGCCCCACAGCGGTCTGTCAGGGGTATTAAATCTATGTCGGCTTACACACAGAGACCCACAAATGCCGACACATGCCCCCAAGAAGTACCTGATCAGCCACATCTCTCTGCAGCACTGCTTTGATAAGAGCCGCTCGGGCCTTGAAAAGCTGCGCGAAACCGATCCCAGCTTCCCGCGCCCCATCAAATTTGGACCGAGCAAACAGGCTGGCGTTTACTTCGTCGTCGCAGAGGTAGAGGCCTGGTTGGAGAGAAAGATCAGCGAGCGTGATGGAGCCTCTCTGGATCTCGCTGAGAGAGAGGACCAATGAGCACGCACGAGCAGATACCGTCGTTCTTGGCAGAGATGCCCGAGCGGGCACTTGCCTCATACCTGAACCCAGGCATCTTGCCAAAACCACTCCCGAGTGGGGTGGCCAGGGTCATGCCCTGGCATGACGAACTGCTGCCTACTGCTCTTCAGGAATACGTGCGGGATATCGCTGAGCGCACCCAGTGCCCGCCTGATTTTGTTGGAGTCGCGCTTGTAGTGGCTGTCAGCACTGTAGTCGGGCGCAAATTCACCATCCACCCGAAACAACACGATGACTGGATGGTCGTTCCCAACCAGTGGGGAGTCATCATCGGGCGGCCGTCTGCGATGAAAACGCCAGCCCTCAAACAGGCAATGCTTCCATTGCGCAACTTAGAGTCCAGAGAGCGTGAGCGCTATGGCCAGGCTCAAGCCGAGCACAAGGCCAGCAGCGAGCTGCTCGACATGAAGCGCAACGCAGCCAAGGCCAAAGCCAAAAAACTTCTCGGTGGTGGTGACGAGGACGCCGCTTTAGCAGAACTGAATAGACTCTCGAGCGAGAACCAGGCTCCAATCCAGCGTCGCTACATCGTCAACGACTCAACGGTCGAAAAACTCGGCGAGTTGCTCAACGAGAATCCAAACGGCCTAGTACTTGAGCGTGACGAGCTGGGGGGCTGGCTGGCAACGATGCAGAGCGAAGACGGCTCAGTTGCGAGAGCCTTCTATCTGGAGTGTTTCGATGGCAACGGCTCATTCACCTATGACCGTATCGGCCGAGGCACCATTTTCATCGAGTCATGTTGCTTGTCGTTAATCGGCGGTATTCAACCCTCACGAATCGCATCTCTTGTAAACGCTGCCGTCAGCGGCGAACTGGATGACGGCCTGACTCAGCGCCTGCAACTGGCCGTATACCCCGACGACGTGCGCGAATGGCGTCTGGTCGACCGCTGGCCGGATACAGCCGCCGCTGAGCGCGTGGAACAGCTTATTGACCACCTCGATCGGCTGCCCCCCGAGCCTAGTACTGCACTCAGGTTCAGCCCAGAAGCACAGGGAAAATTTAACGTTTGGTATACCGGTCACATGCAACAAAGCCGGAACGAACATCTTCACCCGGCATTGCAATCCCATTATCTGAAAATGCCGAAAACCATTGCGGGCTTGGCTCTGCTATTTGAGCTGATTGAAGGTGGGCGGGAAGCTGTGGGCCCGGAGTCCACTGACCGCGCCATTGAATGGGCAAACTACCTGATGAGCCATGCCCAGCGGCTGTACGGCGCGGCAATCAACGCCCCACTTCTCGGGGCACGGTTGCTCCTAGAACGTCAGCAGAAATTGCCCGAGCCGTTTACCGCACGGGAAGTGCGCCAGAAGGATTGGACGGGATTGGGTTCGCAGGATGCCGTAAATAATGCGCTCGCAGTTCTGGCTGAACACGACTTCATCGTTGGCTACGAGGTGGCCGGAGAAAAAGGTGGCCGTCCATCGACACGCTATGTCTGGCGAAAAACGTAGCTCCGACCCAGCTTGTTTACTAAAAAGGCCGGCGGGGCGACCTACAAAACCTACGAAACCTAGTTCTGCAGGTTTTGTAGGTAGCCTTACCCTGGCTGGGAGGAGTTTTCTTCGCTCAGTGGAGATAACTCTTTTTAGATGCTCGGGAGCTCGGCACAAGGTCTTCCTGTATCCGCTGCATACCTGGCAGTTTTATTCTGACGTGCGGTAGAGTGCGCTTCTGCTAAGGAGCCGCGCTATTTCGGCCACCACCGCTGCACCATGTGAAAGGAGAGATATGTTGAAATGGATCAGCGCGCTTGAATTAGGGCAGTGGGCCGACACCCTCCAAGCCAAGGATAAAATGCCCGAACTGGTGGCTGACCTGATCTGGGCCACAACCGTGAGGGTCAAGCGGCTTCGATTTCTGCAGGGTGACATGGGGCAAATCCGAGGGTTTGATGGCTACCTTGATGTCGATTCAACCTCTCCATTCGTGCCCGACGGAAAGTCGATTTGGGAATTCGGGACTAATGGCGCAGGCAAAACTAAGGCACAAGGTGACTATAACAAGCGCACAGACGAGGTGGATGCAGAAACCCGTGCTCAGCACACCCTGGTCATCGTATCGCCAAGGACGTGGGACACGCCCAAGGTAAAGGTTGAGGACTGGCTTGATGAAAAGAACAACCAAGGGGATTGGAAGCGTGTCGTCTACCTTGATGGCCCGTTGCTGGAGGATTGGCTTGGGCAAAGTCCGGCTGTAGCATCCCGATGGGCCCGTTACCAGTTCAGGAGCGCACCACAACAAGGTGTGCTGAGCACGGAAGAGTTCTGGCAGTCCTTTTCCAACCGTTTTGATCCTGCACTGTCGGAAGACGTTCTGCTCGCAGGGCGTGAATCCCAGGCTGAAGATCTGCTGCGAAACCTGGCCCAGGGAAGTGGACGCTTGGCGTTTGCTGCGGACACTACCGATGAAGTCATCGCCTTTGCAGTCGCCGCTATTCGCAAGGCGCCCGAAACTGTGCGCAAACCGCTCGAAGCTCGCACCTTGGTTGTTGAGACAGAGGATGCAGCTAGGCACTTAGTCAACACGTGCAACCTTATCTATCTTCCCAGAAACGGTGCGCGCAGCTGCGTTGGACTCCTCAAGACTTCTGGCCCTACAGTGATAAGTGCCGGGGCGGATGACAAAAAGAGCGATCATGTCGAGCTGACCCGACCGACCAGCGCCCAACTTGGTAAAGCGTTCACCGGCATGGGGATGTCTGAAAGCGAAGGGTATGAAACTGCCCGCAAATGTGGTCGGAGCCTGGCGGTCCTGGCTCGACAGAAGCCTAGCGGTACCGCTGAGTTGCCAACATGGATCGGCGAGGCTGATGCATTAATACCAGCAATGCTTGCAGGAGCATGGGTCTGTGATATCGAACATGATCAACAAGTTCTCAGCTCGCTCAGCCAGAAACCTTATGACGAAACCGAGGATGAGCTGCTCAGATTCTTGGTCATGCAGGATTCGCCCATCGAACGCATTGAGAATTTGTGGGCGACAAAAGCCCCAGTAGATGCGTTCTTGCACCTTGCTCCTCGGGTCGGACGCAAGCACCTTGACCTATTCAAAGCGGCTTTGACCACTGTTTTCGAGTCTGCTGTGGCCTCGCATAAGCCTCCGACTGCAGACGAACCATTCGTATTGCGCAACAAGCGCGACCTGGAAACCTCGCACAGCGAACAACTCAGAAACGGATTGATGACCACGCTGCTACATATGGCAGTACTGCATAAGCATGCTGGCTTCACGGTAGCGGGGGGTGATCCGCAAGCTTTTGTAGATGGCTTGGTTAGGTCGATTCACGGCCTGTCGACCAACCATACGCTGATGGCAAGCCTGAACCAAAATCTTGCGCTGCTTGCTGAGGCATCTCCTGGCCCTTTTCTTGAAGCCCTCGAGCGCCAGCTTGAGGGCGACTCGCCGTCAATCCGGCACATTTTCGACGAGCACCCCGGAATGCTCACACCAGTGACATACCACTGCGGTTTGTTGTGGGCACTGGAAGTAATCGCGTGGGATGCCTTTTATTTTCAGAGGGCCGTGCTGTGCCTTGCCAAGCTTGCCGCGATCGACCCGGGCGGCAAATTGAGCAACCGTCCTATCAACAGTCTGCGCGCAATCTTCCTCTCTTGGGTACCAAGTACATCTGTGGGAACAAAGCGTCGGTTGGCCGTTCTGCAGTCAACGGTGAAGGCTGTCCCGAGCATTGCTTGGCCGCTGCTCACTAGCTTGCTCCCCCGTTCAGGGGATACCAGCTCTCCAACCGAAAAACCGAAGTTTCGGGAATACGAGCAGGATAACGCTGAGACCCTGACTTATGGTCTGGTCTGGGAGAGTGAAGCCAAGATCATCGCACTGGCGATAGATGAAGCAGGTTCGATTGCGGAGCGCTGGGTTTCCTTGATTAACTCAATGCAGACCTTCCATGACGCTCCTTTCGAGTCTGCTGTAGAACGGCTCGGTGAAGTGCTAAGCGCCGTCGACACTGACGACAGAACCCAAATCTGGAAAGCCCTGAATCTGGAGGTCAAGCATCACCAGAAATATTCGACCACAGATTGGGCGATGCCGAATGAGCGTATTGAGCTTTTGGCTGCCCTGGTCGACCGATATGCCCCTAAAGCATTAGTAGAGAACCACACTTGGTTGTTCGACGATTGGATGCCGCCTGTGGACGGCCTTGATGACGATGATGCTGACCCAACCAAGGTTGTGGAGGATGCCCGTCTGCAGGCTCTGAAGGCGGTGTATGAGGCGCTGGGCGTTCAGGGCATCTTGCAGATGACGAGCCGCGTCAAGATTCCGCACTCCGTGGTTTACTCCGCATTGCGTCTTGACATGTCTTACGACGAGCGCCTCGCGTTGTTCACTGGCCTGCTAAGTAGCGCAGTGCAGGAGCTAGAGTTTGCTGCTGGAGCAGTGATGTCGGATGGAATCACTCGCTTTTCAGATAAGTGGAAGCAGGCGGCGCGTTCGGCAGTACTGAGAGTCGGCCTAGGTTCTGATCGTGTAGTGAGAATGATCGAACGTATCCCGGAGAATATGCAGACATGGCTGTACATCGAGTCCTTCGGAGACGAGGTAACGAAAGCCTATTGGTCTCTGAAAACACCCTACCCGCTTGAAGTAAGCACCGATGAGCTGCTCCATGCAGTCCGCAAGTATCGAGAGGTTGGGCGTCCTGTCGCCGGCTTGAGCGCCGTATCCCGCAGACTCGGTGAGATTCCGACAGAGGATGTTGTAGCGCTGCTAATCGAGGGCGTTGAGGAGCAAAACTCCCAGCCTGGCGATCGTATGGCCACCAACTTCTTTGACATTGAGAAAGTCATTAGTGAGTTGGCAGACCGACCGGATACCACGCTGGAACAAATTGCGAGTCTTGAGTTTACCTACCTCCCGATGCTACGCAACGATCCAAAAGCCTTGCATAAAATGCTGCTTGAACAGCCCAGCTTCTTCATGGAAATGGTGTGTCAAGTGTTTAGAGCCAAGGACGAAAAACCAGCGGAGCCTTCTGGATTGCAGAAAAGCCGGGCCACTAATGCTTATCGCTTATTGAAAAGCTTAAAGTCCTTGCCAGGTCAGTCTGATCAAGATGTCGACCAGGATGTGCTACTAGCCTGGTGTCTTGAGATCCAGCGCTTGGCAGCGGAGCAGAATCGTCAGGACATCACTGATCAATTGATCGGCCAAGTTTTGGCACATGCACCATTGAGCTCAAAGGATGGAGCATGGCCACATGAAGCAGTTAGACATGTCATCGAGACGCTTGCTTCTTCTCAGGTAGAACTCGGGATTCGCATCGAAAGATTCAATATGCGAGGTGTGTTTTGCAAAGCGATAGGGGAAGGCGGTGATCAGGAGAGGAGTTTGGCCCGTCAAGCACAAGAATGGGCTGATGCCTCGTTGGATTTCGCACGTACTAACACACTGCTTGAGGCCATCGCTCAGGCATGGCTGAAAGACGCTGAACGCGCAGATACGATGGCCAAGCAGGACGCTCTGCGTCATTGATTCGCGGTATGCGCGCCGCCAGGCTTGGTTACGGATCCAGCCCCAGTCGAGGCGGATTGCTTCATCGCCTATGACTTGCGGGAGGACATAGCACGACACCACGTGCTCGACCTCGGTTCTCCTCGGGCAACCAAGGCTGCAGGCTGGTCAAGTGAGCACTCTTGGCCCGCCTCTACCTATTGACCCATACGGCGTTCAAGGATGCAGTCCTAGGTCGTCATCTGCTGCACATTCAGTGCACACAACCTTTCGCTCAGCCTAGAGCGTCGTCATTTATCGACCATTTGTTGTCACAGTGCGCGCCTGACGATTGCCTTCAGACTCTCTGTCGTCATCCGTCGTCGATCCGCCGCTGTCATACGGCACATTGTAACTGTGAAAGCCCCGTAGTCCCGGGACTGTAGCGACGACACTTCCTCACGACACCCCTTACCTGGGCGACAACACCCTTTACAACACCCCTTAACCTGCACAAGACGCCCTGAAAAACCTGCAACCCAGCAACCATGCGGGTTACAGCGGCAACACCTCTTCACGACACCTCTTACCTGGGCAACAACACCCCTTTACGACACCCCTTAACCTGTATAAGACGCCCTGAATAGCCTGAAACCCATTAGCCATGCGGGTTACAGCGGCAACACCCCTTCACGACACCCCTTCGGCAAAAATCGGCAGATTCCCTCTATGTGAGGTGAACCTTCAGACTCCCATAAGCAAGAGAGGTGGTGTGAGCATGTTTTTTGAACACGTGTCGCGCAGCGAATATGAGCGGTGCGCCGGTTGCTCTGGAATTTAATCAGCCAAGTGCCGGCGGAAAGGGATTTCAGGAGGAAGAAATCCTTGGGATTGGCACTGCAGGTGAGAAGCTGGATTCTGTGCAAATTTTCAGCCCAGAAGGAGCAAGACATGGACGCGATTGAGCTACTGGTTTACGCGCTCATTGGCGTAATCGGCACGTTGGGATTGGCGGCGGTGATTGGCTACAAGATCGCGGATCATCTCGATAAAAAACATCACACCGACTGACCTTGCAGGCACCTGCAGGCCCGCATGGCGGTGGCTTGGGATTCACCAGCGCTCGGGTAATGTTCAGGCATGTGCCAAGTCCAGCAGGTTCACGCCATGAGCAAAGTTGAGTGCCAGTGCTGCAAGAAGATGATGGTTCCAAAGGTGATCACCAGCGCGCCGTTCTACATCAGCGGAGTACCCGTGGGCGGCCATGACCCGCAGTCGTCCGTATGCCCCTTCTGCCTGTCGCCGAAGTGGATGCTCACCGAACATCAGGCCCTGGCTGCCGGCAAGGCCAATGCCGAGTTCTACGGCCTTATGGTTCTCGCCCTGGTGAACATCGTTGCGTTCGTCCGTTTCGGCGAACTGGCGGGCGGTATAGCGCTTGCGGTGTCAGTCGCAACCGTTTTCATGCGCGCCAGGATGATTCGAGCCCTGCGCCGTCGCCTGGGCCGTTAAACGAGCCGGTTCACCCTTGGCTACCCAGGCGGCGAATACAGCCTGGGTAGAATTCGTACGGGTGTCACTGCTACTCGACAGCGCATAAAACTGCGTCGCTACTTGGTCATTTGATCGCGGATTTTAAGCCCTGTGGTGGTACTGCGCCCTGCATGGCGAGCTGTCAGGCCAACGCCGAGCAGCTCACCAACGCGCTGATGCAGCCCCTTTTCAGGCCGACCTTTTGTAGCCACCGAAGTTTTGCCCCTCCTAAGGGGGAAGGTTTGCAGTTCGAACCTGCCCTGGGACACCATATAATTCAAGGCCTTCAGCCTTTTCATTCGTTCTTGCCAAATCTCTATGGGTGCAGAGCGGGTGCATTTGTCTCCTTCGATGTTCTCCTTCTACGTCGTCTGCTTCCCTGTGCTATAGACTCTTGGCAACTAATTGACCGGGAGAGAGCTCATGGACAAAGGATTGACGATCGAGCAGCGCATGATCAAGTTTCTTGAAACCCAAGATCATGTGACTCAGTTAGACGGTCACGTACACCAACCTCCGAACGTCAAAATGGCGGACTATCTATTCTTCAATAGAAGAGCAGTCACTGAGCTCAAGACCTTTGAGGTTGATCCGAAGGAGAAAATATTCACTCACGCCAAGCCCGTGATGGATTCAGAAGAATTCCCATTGATTTACGGCACCTACGACCTGAGCACCGCAATTGCTGGTATGCCTGACGGTCAAGCACACCTCAATAGGATTTTTTCCAAAGCCACCACCATGGTGGAAGGGGTGCTTCGCCAGGCGAAAAAGCAAATTGCATCCTCAAAGGAATTTTTAGGCCTTGATCCCGAGACTCCCGGGATTCTGCTTGTCTTGAATGAGACCGTCGATAGCATTCCTGTGTCTCAACTTGTAGACAGATTCAACTATTGGCTCCGAGGTGGGAACGACAACAATCCCAGTCGATTTTCGCATATCGATTTTGTCGTATTGATCCAAACGACTTATCGGATGAAGGCAGAAGCGGGGAAATTGATACCAGCATTCATAATCAGCAATGATTGCAACGCTTATCGCCACCATAAGGTGGAAAGCGATATAGACGAGTTTTTGTGTTCGTGGGCTCACTCGCAAGGTCAAAACTACGGCTCGACATCTGACATCGCCAATCTCAGCTTCGAACGGGACGAGCCGCCCCCCCCTCCGCCAAGGACAAATCAGGACTTTGTGGAGGCTCGATACAGGGCTGACCGACATTTAAAAGAGATGACCGAAGAGCAGTTTACTGAGCACGGTCGTTCAGTGATGGAAGATATGCTGCCTGTAGTTTTAAAAGGGGCAAAAAAACCGTCGGAAGCTGACTCAATGAAATTTCTCAAGCAGTTCATCGAGCTGCTCGAAGAAAGTCGCATCAGGGGATTTGATCTGAAAAAGGTCACTGATCGGATGAAATCTGACAAATAGTCATTACTGCTCCGCTGACTTGATTCGCAATACCGTTGTAGTGGAGCAGGCCGCGTGACGCGCTGTCGCGCGGATGCCCAGCCCAGCGTTCAGCAATTCCTTCACCCTTCTGTGCAGATCGGCGTCCACCGGCCGCCCCTGGTACTTGCCGGCGGCTTTGGCCTTCTCTATGCCCTGGGCCTGCCGGCCGCGG
The DNA here is from genome assembly GCF_024519715.1 of Pseudomonas sp. Pse35. Taxonomy (NCBI): domain Bacteria; kingdom Pseudomonadati; phylum Pseudomonadota; class Gammaproteobacteria; order Pseudomonadales; family Pseudomonadaceae; genus Pseudomonas; species Pseudomonas sp. Pse35. Next base: position 85,158 of record NZ_JALJRP010000003.1, read on the forward strand.
CGCTGTTCGTAATCCTTGCGTGCGATGGCGGCCATCATCTCCACCAGCATTGAATTGATGGCGCCCAGCATCCGCCCGGTGAACTCGTCCCCTTTGGCGTCCTGCATTCCCTGGTGGCTGGTCGGCAGGTCGAGCGCAACGATACGCAGACCCTTGGAGTCGATAGCGGCCTTAAGCTTTTGCCAGTCCTCTACTGGGAGGCGGGAGAGGCGGTCTATCGACTCCACCAGCAACACGTCACCCTTACGGGCATCCTTGAGCAGGCGCAGCAGCTCCGGCCGGTCGGCGGTGGCGCCGCTGGCGTTTTCCAGGTACACGCTGGCGATGACCTTGTTATGGTCGCTGGCGAACTGCTCGAGCGATGCCCGGGCGCGGCCGGCGTCCTGCTCTTCGGTGGATGCTCGGAGGTATGCGCGGATGAACATGATGGGTGCCTGTATCAGTTAGGGCGTTCTACTAATAATGTTTCACTTTGGGTGTTACTTATCAAGCGAAAAGCGCGAGAAAGGCAAAATAAGCCTGTATCTGGATAGGCATGCCCAAAAAATCGCCGCAGATTCTCGAAACCCCACGGCGATACAGCCCAGCAGAATTATTTCCCTACGAAGTAGAGCGCCCTGCCCTGATTGAAGATTGCCGCAGGGGTCGAGTTTTTCCTCAGCCGCTGGCCAGGGTGGTAGATGTAGATCCACTCAGGCAGATGTTGCGAAACAAGCTGCATGGCTTCCGAAGTCGTCATGTCGTTCTTGTAGGCATCAAGCGTGAACTGGTTGTCACGGATGAAGATCGGCCCGTAGCTGAGTGGCGACCTCAGAAAGCTTGGAGATTTAGAAACCTTATCACTGTATGGAATCGGCCGTTCTGCGTAGCTATCTGCCAAGGATGCATAGCTGCGGGCATGACCATCAGGATATTTACCTGTCTGCATTGGCAGCTTCGATAGGCCATTGGCAAAAACCTTCTTACGAGCGTCTTCGACCTTACGCAATGCAAGAGCAGATGCCACGTCCGGCGAGCCTGCCTGGTCAGCGGGTACCCACGCGACAATCTGAGTTGCGCGCGCCGGATCGCTTGATCCGCCCAATAGCATTAAACCCAAACCAACTCCCGCTGCTGCTCCACCACTCAGCCCCGTAGGTGGCGACGCGAAGCTAACCGCGCTTAATCCAGCATCCCCAAGTACTGCTCCAGAGCCGCCGGCTGGGGTCGCCCCATCAACTGCCCCCACAAGTTCGATAGGAACGTCACGCTGCCCGGAAATCCCCATGGCGGTCAGAACACGCATAGCATCCGACCATTTTTCCCTCGGTACATCCTTCGGCTCAGGAAGCTGCACAGTCCTAGCCCCCTGGGTGCCAGAACACCCAACCAGAAGAGCTACTGTCGCGGCCAGCAAGCCGATTCGGATCGTTGTTGATTTGTTACCCATGGCGTCACTCCTTGTTTTGACTGCCGCATCTTACGAGGGCGTCCAGGAAACCCAATGGCATAACCCTATGAGCTCCGTAGGCTTGGGATTTCCAGACCTTGGCATAGCGTGTCATGCAACCTCATGCATTCGGAGCATCACCATGGAATTTCGCCACTTAGGCAAGGGACAGACTTTCCCTCCAGTAGCACCGAACGGCCGGATTTACGCCGTACCTGTGACACAGGAAAACCAAGTAGAAATTTTCTGTCTGACAGCTGCAGGCATTGTCGGAAGCGGCGTTACGGCGAATTGGGCTGAGATCTCGGGCTTCTGTTACGACGACGATTCCTGGGAAATCATCCTGCGGAATTACATCGGGAGGGGAATGCGTTTCCGTCGGGGTGTGCCCTGCGCAATCGTGGAGGACGGTTGCGAAACCCTCAAAACAAATATCCAAGGGTTCGCAATTCCAGTTTGCGTAATGAACCGCATTGCATACGAACAAAAAAGGCTGCAGCAGACCTGAGGGTTTAAAGGACAACCTGCAACCTGACTCGCGTCACGTCACTCCGCGCAGGCTCCCCCACTTTCCCTGGCTGGGAAATCCTGATTTCAAATTCCGTCGCTTTTGTTGCGTGAAAGCGAAACACACGCGTGACGGCTGCCCGTAGGGTGTATCCACACAGTCAAAGGGGCTCGGAAATGATCCACAACAAATTTAGTCAGGGCATGCACAAGCGGTACACCTCCAAGAAGTCGGACTACAGCGCTTTCCCGCCACGTCGGCCCCGACGCCTAGATTCAGCGATCTGCGTACAGTCACAAACCTTGGTCAGCCAGGAATAACGACACATGCGCTACGTGACCGTCAGGAAATTCGCCAGTGAATCTGGCTACTCCGAAGACGCTATCCGCTCGAAGCTTCGCGACGGGATTTGGCGGCTGGGAGAAATATGGATCAAGGCCCCAGATGGCCGAGTTTTAATTGATGTTGAGGGATATGAGTCATGGGTAGAGATGGGAGGGGAGTCCGGGCAGTCTCCGACTCGAGCATTGAAATCACGTTCATGTACCGCGGGGTTAGGTGCCGCGAGCGGTTCCCGCTCAAGCCTAGCGCGACTAATTTAAGGCGCGCAGAGCGCTACAAGCACGCTATTGAGCATGATATCGCTACAGGTGTCTTTGATTATTCAGCAACTTTTCCGAATTCTCCACGTGCAGCCAAGTTCACGCCTGAGTCTAGCCAAGAGACGCTGGCTGGGTTCCTGACCAAATGGCTGTCCAGCAAGAAGCAGCATGTGTCTAGCAGTACATTCGAGGGATATCGGAAGATCGTAGAGCTGCGGATTGTACCTGCACTAGGCCCTACTCTATTAGTCGATCTGAAGCGCAAGGCGGTCAGAGACTGGCTCAACACGCTGGAGGTATCTAACAAGACACTGAGCAACATTCAGAGCTGTCTGCGCTCGGCATTGAATGATGCCGTGGACGATGACGAGCTCATCGATACCAACCCACTGGCCGGGTGGACTTTCTCGCGCAAGGATCAGGTGAAGGAAGACGATGTCGACCCCTTCAGCCCAGAGGAACAACGCGCCATCCTGGCCGCGCTCGATGGCCAGGCGAAGAACCTAGTGCAATTCGCTTTTTGGACAGGTATGCGCACCAGCGAAATGGTCGGGTTGAACTGGGAGGACATTGATTGGGTACGTGGCGAGGCTTACGTCACTAGGGCGATGACTCAGGCCGCAAAAGGTAAAGCCGAAGTGACTAAGTCAAGATCTGGCAAGCGCCCCATCAAGCTATTGGCGCCAGCCATGGAAGCATTGGTTGCGCAGAAGGCCTATACCTTCCTGGCCGACAACGAGGTGTTCCAGAATCCTCGCACGCAGGAGCGATGGAAAGGTGATCAGCCGATCCGGAAAACAATGTGGGCTCATGCAGTGAAGAAGGCAGGCGTTCGGTACCGTCGCCCCTACCAGACACGACACACCTATGCGTCGATGATGCTATCCGCCGGTGAGCATCCGATGTGGGTGGCTCAGCAGATGGGACATAGCGACTGGACGATGATTGCTCGTGTATACGGGCGATGGATGCCAGTTGAAGACAACTCTGCCGGAAACAAAGCGCTGGCGTTTTGGACAGGTGACACGGCTAATGCGTATCCGAGGGCCGCAGGGTAGAATGAATCTATTCCCCCTAAAAAGCGAAACCCCGGGAGAGGTTTTCACCAGTCCCGGGGCTCTAGATCTAGTGCTGGAGCGCGTGACATGCGTCAGAGGGGCCTTACCAGCTGCTAGTTACAAGGAAATATACACCCTCATGGCTGAGAGTCAAGCGCCCTATTCTTACACACCCGGGCTTCTGCAGGAGCTTGAGGCTAACCTTTCCTCAGCCAGATTCGGCGCATACCTAATACGAGCCGGTCACCATCGCGATTATGCTATCCAGCTGTATCTCTACAACGCTCGCTTGGCAAAATCACTGCTATTTCCCCTGCACATTATGGAGGTATCCCTGCGAAATGGGATTGACCCCATATTAACCAGTTTATACGGCCATGGTTGGCCCAACGAATTCGCCTTCAGATCAACACTCACTGCGAAGAGCAATAACTCTCTGCAAAAAGCCATTGACCGCTTCAAGAAAAAGACGCCAAGCAAGGACGATATAATATCAGAATTAAGTCTTGATTTTTGGTCAAACCTTTTCCGCCCTGAGTATGACCGCGCAATTTGGCAAACTAATATGAGGATACTATTTCCTCACGTAGTTATTACCCGAGCAGCATTTCAGCCGCAGATACATGAAATTAATAAACTACGAAACCGAATAGCACATCATGAGCCGATTCTCGATGCAAATATAAGCAGCATACATCAAAAAATAATTGAAGTAACTTCCAACCGCTCTACGGACACTGGGAATTGGGTAAAGTCTCATAGCACCGTAGCAAACATGCTACGCACCAAACCCAAAGCAAATTCAGCTCCGGGCCCTTGCATTTCAGATATCGCTGATAGAGCTATTACTCGAATCAAGTGCAATGCAACCTTACAAGATATCTTCGCGCAACCTGCTGCTTTCTACATCGCCACTGACCGTGAGGAAAAGGATCTAGCCATCTTCGACCAAACAGACGTGATCAAATTTATCTCCTTGAAAAGAGAGGGAGAATTGATCGATTTTAGCGAGCATTCTATCGACGAACTTGTGGCTACCATGGACTGTATAAATAGCTTTGTTTTTTTCGATGAAAATGAAAGTGCGGCAACGTTGCCACGAGCCCTTAGAAAAAAAGTACGTTTCATCGCAGCATTCGATTCCGCGCATCCTGGAACGATTCAGGGTGTAATTGTAAAAGCCCACAGAAGGTATTAATGGCAGCCTTATGCCAGCTTTAAGGCTGTAGCCTGCATTAACATTGGCCTGGCCGCGGGTTCAAATCCCCCCGGCTCCACCAATTGAACGAGAAAAGACGTCTATGGACGTCTTTTTTTGTGCCTGAAAAACAGATCAGAAGGTGTAAAAATCATTCAGGATGGGACATTTGTGGAAAATAAATCCGTCCCTTTTTTCACAAGGCTACGCCAGCGAGAGCGGATGACACCAATCCATTCACTCCTGAGTAACAGCAGGTTGTGTTGGGTGCCCTCTCCGGTTAGGCGCGCAACATGATGCAGTTCGCGCTCTCGAGCGAACTCGTAGCGCTGGAATGGGGCAATATTGATTGGCAACGCGAAGAAGTGATGGTGAGCTGGGCAATGACGCAGGCCAGTAAAGGCAAAGATGAGGCCACAAAGACCATCGCCGAACGCCGGAGCGTGAAATTTCTCCGCCCTGCGATGGACGCGCTGACTGCGCAAAAGGCGCACACGTTTCTGGCTGACACTGAAGTATTTCAAATACCTTCGCACGCTGAAGCGCTGGGCCGGCGATGGGCCAATCCGAAAAACGATGTGGGGTGCCAGCAATGAAAAAAGCAGGCGTACGTTATCGGTACCCTTATCAAACGCGCCACACCTACGCCTCAATAATGCTTTCGCCCGGTGAGCATCCAGTGTGGGTAGCCAAGCAGATGGAACATAGCGACTAGACAATGATTGCCAGAGTTTATGGCAGATGGATGCCATCGGGCGATGGGGAATCAGGGTCGAAGGCCGAACAAACTTTCGCCAACATGACACCACGGCCGCCTAAATCGACTCGCAAGATCTTACAGACATAATGAACGTCAATGACTCAACGGCGCTCCAGCCAGACAAAATAATATTGAATGCACCAGAGAGCTCAACAACCCGCTCTGTGTGCTGATAGAAAAATGAAAGCTTAAGCTTATCCAAAGAAAGCTTCCTATCCATCACGACTCTTTCCATCTGAACGATTGCGTTTGAGGACGACTCCACCGCAATTCTAAAGGAGGAATCATCATCAATATTTATGATGGAGGATTGCGCCTTCAAAATTCGAACTCTCGTAACGCCAGAAAAGTCTTTAAACCGCTTATACCACTCATAAACATCTAGCTTAACAGCATCAAACGAGAAAGCGCCCAAAAATGCTCGACGTAGAGTAGAGACGAATTGCTTTAAACTTTTAGGCGGAGACTCTATAAAAACTTGAAGCAACCCGGGCGACAACTCAATCAAATAAAATTTGAAACTTATATATTGGAGATAAGAGTTTCTCTGAGGAGAACCATAGACATCAGTAATATTATCAATTATTTCTGTTTGCTCGTGATATCTAAAAATATAAAAACCCGCTTCTTCATCAAGGAGCTCGACACCTGAACCATCTTCAATGCTGAACGATGCTGAATTGAGCATTGAGACGACTTGACCGACCTCAGCACCAATGCGCAGTGAGAAAGCACGAAGCCTGATATTTCGCATTATGGTTTCCCCGTAGTGAGAAATTTTATTGTATCTTCAGCAGCGCGAACGATTAGTTTTTTAATCCTTTCTTCCTCCACCGAAGATGCTTTAACCCTTGCGCCATATACTCCAGAAGACTGATAGTGCTTGACGCCTTTAAGTATATAAGAAAAATCAGAGCAAGCCGCTTTATTCCCAAACTGCGCCTCAACCACATAAACATCGGAGTCGATCTGATTGCTATCGGTGGCGTGCCATAAAATTTTGCAAATATAAAATCCTTGAGCTTCAAGCGCTAACAATTGTTCAGACTCTAAAACGCCCTGACCACTCAGCTGAGCTTTAGTTATGTGGGTAGTAGGCCGAACACCTTTAGACTGCAGCTCATCATCTTCGCCATCGTCCTGAAGGTCTTCGTCAGTCAGGTCGACCTCTTTTATCTTAGGATTAAATGTAGCAACATCAATGACGTCGACCTGTTTAAGCTTTGGCAGCCTGTCAATCAACTCTCTAAAAAAACGAGTTCGCAGCTCAGGGTCAGGATATGCTGAAAGAGAGATCTCCGAGACTTTCACTTCACGTTCAGTCATGATTTCAATTTGGCTCTGCAACTGCGCGCTTAAGTTTTTGAACTTATCGTTCATCGGGCCGCTCACTTTCCAACCCTTGTGAAACGGCTCCAGCTTTACCACTGCCTGCTTCTGAACCACCTGTCTAAATTCAGACTGGCCATAATCGGTTTTTTGGTAATGAATAGTGCACGTTATTACTCCATCCACAGAAGAAATATCAATAACGTCGTGATCCTCAGCCTCAAAAAATTCTTTAGTTGACTCCAAGGATTTCATCATATCATCTGGAGTTACAGCAGTAGTAATATTTATATTAGTAGTTCGTTCTCGAACACTATGCGCACCGATCAAGATTGACAACTTCTGATAGTCCGCATAATCATGAAAAAAGCTACTAAACTGTCGCGCCAGAGACTCCTTGTCAGTTTCCGGAGAAATAATTATCCCCCTCGAAAGAAATAACTCGCGCAAGTGAGCAATGGTTACTTTACGTTGAGTTAATGCGTCGAACATCGCCTTATCAGATGCATAATAAATGCTGCCAATTTTCATGCTCGATCCCACCCTATCTGCTCTGCCTTATAATTATGTACAGCCATAGTAACGATTTCAAGCTCAATGCGTTCCAATATAGCGCGCCGATGCTCATCCTCATTCCAGCCCCTAACATAACTAGCAATAGCGCTCATATAATTACTGCGAAGATTGGCGCTTGAGTTACGGCAAATAACGCGAATACGAATCTTCAGATCTTTATCGCCTTTTAAAAGCTGAAATCTTGATAACGCATCAAATAGATACATAAACTCGAATTCTGACTCACCAGACCGACGATAATAAATTATATAACCTTCATTATGAGTCTGTGATCGCTCACCGTCGATAGACCCTGCATGCACAGCGCCATGATGAATTATCATGTATGGCGCGGCTATTAGCTCCATAGTCGCTGGTCTCGACCAATAATCTCCGGAGGGTTTGTGCAAGACCATTTCTGGATATAAGAACGTATAGCGGTGCCGGGGAAAGGTATCCGCCGCTATTAGAGAATTTATATCCTGTCTAAGTGTTGCCATGTGATTTATCAAGGAGGGTTCGGCGATATGTAGCTGCTGCCCTTCTCTAACATGCATAGATTCAAAGCGTAGATCTTGAAAATGATCATAAAAATCACGATCGTATTGATCATCATGGTTAAATACAAAAAGTAGTCCTTTTACAGCTCGGCGCTCACTTTTTATTGACACATACCGATCACGCCACTCAGAGCTGACATGCGCGCATTCAATCGAGCGCGCCAATGAGACCAATGCTTTTTTAATTTCAGTCGAAGTGATTGAGCCTTTGGCGTAGCTTTTTAGATCCGTATGCATATAAATTTGTTTGTTGGCATATGGATCAAAGTATCTAAATACAACATCCGTAGGGTGGTGGTGCTCTCCTTCCTTAGATTTAGCATGAAGATCTTTTTTCTCACATTTATAATTGAGGTTCGTCGGACCTACAACTTTCCACTTAAAAAAAGAGAATATTTCGTTAGAGATTTTCTCAGCTATTCTTCCTATATTAGATAGCTCGCCGCCTGACATACAAATTCCTTTAGTAATTGTAACCGCAAGCTCAGAGGACGTTATCGGCGGCATAGATGGCCTCCTGCCTACCCGTCATGCTAGCAAAGCGACATTAGACCAAGACTGACGATGTCTCAAGAAACATCTCACACACATTCGGCAGGATGTTGAAAAAAATGACAACTAAACGGCAGCACTAAGCTAGCGGGCCAATGTTTACAAGGGCTGGATGCGGCTTCAAATCCCCCCGGCCCACCACTTCATCATCTAAAGACGTCCACGGACGTCTTTTTTTTTGTGCCTGAAATCCAATAAATGCCATGGCCTCCGGCGTCAACTACGGCCTACCCCAAGTCTGGCGACTTCCCAAAAATTCCATCGAAGGCCTAGCTGTGCTGGTTGAGTTCGACATCAGTTACGAATTTTGTAGGTGATTTCAGAGCCAGATAAGAAGGTAGGTGTCCTAAACCTCCGAGCCCTGAGGGATGCTAGGCATACGCCCCATAATATTTGGCTAGCGTCTTCCGCCAGCAAGCTGCAGGGCTTCCACCAGCACGTCGAACCCAAGGTACAAGCAGCCACCTGTCGAACAAAAACCTCGCGCACAAAAGGAAAGCTCTTACAATCCATCTCTAAAATTCTGACGTGGCTCTTCGGTCACATTAACCGCTGGTACCAAGAGGCGAGTCTGTGAGCGAGATAGATGGAACACTCGAACAGTTGGTCGACGTGAAGAATCTTGCAGCATCGCTGCAGTGCTTTGCCGATGATCGCGACTGGCAGCAATTTCACTCACCCAAAAATCTTCTCCTGGCGCTCACAGGAGAGGTAGGTGAACTCTGCGAAATTTTCCAATGGATGAGCGAGGCTGAATCAACGAGTTCAGCAAATCGTCCCGAAACCGCCCAGGCCGTGAAGGACGAACTGGCTGACGTGCTTATGTACTTGGTCCGCTTGGCCAGTGTGCTGGGCGTCGACCTCAACGAAGCTGTAACAAGCAAGCTCGCCCTGAACGGGCAGAAATACCCTGTCGACAAAGCTAAAAGCACCAGCAAAAAGTATGACCAACTCTGACCCATTGGGCTCTAAGGACCACTCGTGATCGTTTACGCTGCCACCAAACAACAATTCCTCAAAGATAGCGATAACGACGATATTGAAGATGTGATCCTCAGGCACTTCAAAGAAGCCACCGGCAAGAAGGTAGGAGCTTCGGAGATTAGATCCTGGCAGGGTTCACTGGCTTATATGGCCAAGGTGCTTCGAGACGACGGCCTGCCCAACAGCACCGGACTGGCTATTGAACTGCATATCCCTCAGTCATCGAAGCGAATCGACTTTTTGCTGACAGGCCGCAATGAGAATCAGGCTAAAAATGCGGTATTGATCGAACTGAAGCAATGGAGCAAGGCCAGCGCAACCACCAAGGATGCAATTGTCAAAACGGCGCTGGGTGGAGGTCTTGTCGAAACTATTCATCCGTCCTACCAGGTCTGGTCGTACGCCGCGCTGCTAGAGGGCTTCAACGAAGCCGTCTACGACAAAAGCATCGAAGTACGCCCCTGTGCTTACCTCCATAACTATGTCAGTGATGGCATCATCAACTCTGCTCACTACGAAGCCTATACAAGCAAAGCGCCCTTGTTCCTGAAGGGCCCCGAAGAGCTTGCAAAGCTGCGAAGTTTCCTCAAGAAACACATCATTCATGGCGACAACAAAGAGGTTCTTTACGAACTCGCCAGCGGAAAGATTCGCCCGTCCAAAGCACTGGCAGAGGCGCTGAGTGGGCTAATGAAAGGCAAGCCTGAGTTCGTATTGATTGATGATCAAAAATCAATCTTCGAGTCGGTGCTCGCTGCCGCAAGTGAGGCCTCTATTGAAGCGCCGAAAGTGTTGATCATCGAAGGCGGTCCGGGTACCGGAAAAACAGTATTAGCGATCAACTTGCTTGTGAGGCTCACTGCCTTGAAGCTGTTGAGCAAGTACGTCTCAAAAAATGCTGCGCCGCGCAAGGTGTACGAGAGCAAGCTGGTTGGCACCGTCAAACGTAGCCATTTCTCCAACTTTTTTTCCGGGTCGGGAGCCTTCATCGATACCGCGCCCAATACGTATGACGCACTCATCGTTGACGAAGCTCACAGGCTCAATGCGAAAAGCGGGCTTTACGGAAACCTGGGTGAAAACCAGATCAATGAGTTGATCAAATCAGCGAAATGCTCGATTTTCTTCATTGACGAAGACCAGCGCGTGACTTTAAACGACATTGGTAACAAGCAGGCTATCCGCGCCTTTGCCGAAGCCAAAGGCGCAACTGTGGAGGAATACATACTATCTTCCCAGTTCCGTTGCAGTGGCTCTGATGGCTACCTGGCGTGGTTGGATGATGTATTGGAGATTCACTCGACAGCCAACCCGCTGCTCGATACCAGCGAGTATGAGTTCAAGGTGTTCGACTCCCCTCAGGCGATGCATGCGGCTATCGAGCAGAAAAATCACGGAAACAAGGCTCGCGTTGTCGCGGGTTACTGCTGGCCTTGGCTCAGCAAGAAAGACTCCAAGGCCGCTGACATCGTTATCGGCAATGACTACGCACGCCAATGGAATCTGGATCAGGATGGCAGCTTGTGGATCATCGCTGAGAATTCCATTGAACAGGTCGGTTGTATCCACACCTGCCAAGGGCTGGAAGTTGATTATATTGGAGTTATCATCGGACCAGATCTAGTCGTGCGTGATGGGCAGGTGGTGACGTCGCCGCATGAGCGAGATAAGAACGACAAATCGATTCGTGGCTGGAAGACTCTGATGAAGAAGCAACCTGCTCTGGCGCAGCAAGAGACAGACCTGATCATCAAAAACACGTATCGAACATTGATGACTCGTGGGATGAAAGGCTGCTACCTGTACTGTACTGATCAGGAGACCGCGCAATACTTTGAGGGCCGACTTGCCGGGTACAGTAACGGCTAATGGGCCCGCCGGTAGGATGTCACTATCCAGGGTTCAGCCTCACAACCGTAGGCTGAACACAGTAGAAAACTAAGGCTCGATTACCCATCGCCCGCGCAACATACCTCTCAGTTCATCAACGCTCAGCGTCATATCCCGCTTGCGATGGACCACGGCGTGACAGTTGGCGCACAACGTAACGAGGTCAGTCTCCGGATTCACGGTTTTCTCACCACCAAAGTTCGAAATCGGCACTATATGGTGAACGTGAATAAACCCCTTCGCGTGCTCGCCGTACGCCTTTTCGAAATCAAAGCCACATGCCTTGCAGTCAAGCCCGTGGATAGCAATGGCCTTCACCCTCAGATCTTTCCGGCGTTCGTAACGGGTTCCGAAGTAACTTGATTTGCTGCCTTCATTGGCCGATTCGAAGGTCAATGGATCGCCTTCGATATTTGGTGTGCCCTGGTCAGCCTGGGGAGACAAGAGCTTCGCGTGACTTAGGATTGCATCGTAATCCAGTTGGGAAATGGACCGAACCCCGTCACGCCAATAGTTGTTCACGCGAGTAGCGGGGATCGTCTCCAGGTACGCTCCGTTAATTTTCGAGGGGATAGCGCCTTCAAACGGAGTGAAGTTTTCGATCAAGGCGAAAAGGTCACCCTTATCACTTTTCCGGTCTGCGTAGACCTTGCCGATGCGTGCCATACCAAAATAATGCGGATCGGCGCTGAGGCGGACAGAAGCAAAGGTTTTGTCCTGGATGCGTCCTTTGTAATAGATCACTTCGGTTCCTTCAGCAAGCCAGGCTTGGTACCGCTTGGGGAAGTGATAGACAGCACCGGTCTCGTCTTGCCACGGCGATGTGTCGTTTTCAACGATGACTGCGGGCATTCCATTTTCCTCTCGACTGATGGCAAAAGCCTACCAAAAATGAGGAAACTTCTTACAAAATATTCCAGCTCAACTTTTTAAGATTCTTATTCTTTAAATAAATTAATAAGATGAGAAAGCTTTTCGGCTTCCCCTGGCATCAACAAAAAAGAAGTCCAAAGACGTCTTTTTTGTACCTGGCGTTCCATCAACCACAATGCTAATGTCGCCCCATGACTACCTATTGCCTCACCTCGACAACCACCACCACGACCGCATCAAGCGGAGCGTGCGAGGTGTCGTGAAGCAATAACAAACACTTCAAAGGCCCGCCAGCGATGGACAGGGCCTTTTTTATGACCTTGTGTCGCTGGTTCACACGCAAGGAGATGCACCCATGTACGCCCTGTTGATACTCGATATCCAAGTCGGACTCATCCACGGCCCGGAAAAACCCTTGCGCTGCGACGAGCTGTTGGAGACGCTGAATGCCCTGATGGACAAGGCTCGCAGCGCAGGCGCGCCGATTTTTCTCGCGCGCCACATCGGTCCCGTTGGCTCGCCAATCGAGCCGGGCAGCCCGCTTACGCTGATTGCACAGGAACTGAAGTTGCTGGGTGGAGAAGTGGTGTTCGAAAAGCGTCGGCCTAACGCTTTTGCAATGACTGACCTGGCTGACCATCTGCGCTCCAGCGGCGCCACCGGCGTCGTAGTCACTGGGATGAAAACGCAATACTGCGTCGACAGTACCTGCCGTGCTGCACGTGATCTTGGCTTCGATGCGGTGCTTATCGCCGACGGTCATACCTGTTCTGATACGCCCTTGATGAAAGCCGAGGCTATCGTGGCTCATCACAATGCCACGCTCAACGGGCCGTTCTGCCAGATGGTTCAGGCTGTGGACTGGAGCTTTTAACAGAGACTGACGACGGGGGAGGTCAACAGGGCCCGGCTTCGGAATTTTCCTGCAAGATGTCGCGCTGTTGGTGAACTGGTCAACTCCGCCTGTCGCAGATAACCTTCAAATGTCGCAGCAATGGTAGCGCCCAACTCTAAGATGGCTTCCATCTTGTCCTTGACGCTCAGGCGGCGACTGAACAAAACTATCTACCAGCTCAGTACAGCGCGCAGGCAATTGTTAGAACCTGCCCAGCAGTCCTGAGCTTTTTTTTGCCCGGAGAAAAGTGAGTGAAGCGAACAGCTGTTCTCATAGATGGTGGTTTTTTCTTTCAACGCGTGCTGTTCTTCGGGCGAAAGTATTTCCGGGACAGCCTGCTGCCGAACGCGGAAAATTTGGCGCAGATCATCAGGAAGCTGGTCAGGCTTCACATTGAGGACGAGCGATCCGCCCGCCGGGAACTCTACCGAGTCTATTACTACGACTGTCCTCCGCCCTCCAATCAGGTACGCCTCCCGCTCATACCACCAGGTCACAAAACACCAGGGCATTTGAACTTCAATACGCATCCGCCCTACCAGTTACGACGTGCCCTTCATGACAATCTCAGGTGCAGCAGGAAAACAGCGCTCAGGCTCGGCGAGCTAGCGAAAAGTGGAGAATGGCGGCTCAACTCCCACTCACTCAAAGCTTTGCTAAATGGCCAAAAGGCTTGGAGCGAGCTCACCAATGCAGACTTTCACTACAACGTGGAGCAGAAAAGCGTAGATACCAAACTGGGCATGGATATCACGACCCTGGCCATGGACCGGCTGGTTGACGTCATTGTTTTGGTGGCCGGCGACGCTGATTTCGTACCTGCGGCAAAGCTGGCAAGGATGAAAGGGATCGACTTCGTTCTGGATCCCATGTGGGCCAATACGACCAGCAGTCTTAGCGAACACGTAGATGGCCTTCGATCCTTCGACATTGTGAAGATGATCAGGGATATCACCGGCGCCGATGTCATTAAGAGTCCGGAGTGGTGGGCTATACGACCAGATATGCGACACCAACGCGATGAGGCCACTGAAATCGCAATTGCGGGTAACCTGGAAGCTGATCCAGGGGTGCACGTTAAAAAGCCATGCCTGGAAGCCAAGGACTGAGCTCAACTTCACGGCTTCCATTGTGTCGCGCGTCTAGAAGCGGTACAGGACCGGGCTTCGGAATTTTCCCGCAAGACGCCGCGCTATTGATGAACTAGCGCCCCCCACCCAACAAGCCTAGCCTCCCCCTGTCGCTGCAAAATCAGCGACCGGGTTTAGCAGCTCGGTTAATATCAAGGCCTGCAAAGCCACCATCCGTTCGAGCGATGCTTGCAGCATCCGCTGGATCGTTTCATGGCGGCTGTGCGTGGGGCACTTTCGGGTGCGCCGGGTTCCTTGATTCCTGGTCTGCTAACCCGCGTACGGTCGCCACCCTTTTCGTTTAGCAGCGATGTCTGGCGACTCCACTAATCAAGGAGTTTCAGCCATGAAAAAAATCACCCCCAATCCCCCAACCACCCTCTTCACCCTCGCCGAAAACATCCACCCCGAAACCCTGCTAATCCAAGCCAGCGAAACCCTCGCCTCCCTCAACGCCATGACCACCGACCTGGCTTTCGAACTTGAAGGCGCGCACCGTCACAAGCTGCTGGCCGCTCAGCAATTGATCGTTTTGGGCGAGTTACTCGTAGAACGCGTCTTGAACACCCAACCATTCACTACCCATCCGCCACAGCCCTAAAACACGCAAACGGGCGAGCTGCCTCAGCGCATCTCGCCCCCTGGCATCCCCTCACACTTCCCATTACCCTGACGGCCTTTATCAGACAACCGGAAGTCAGATACCCGTGTTCAAGCCCTTCGCCGTCATCGCCCTTTCCGTCATGCCTTTACTTGCCACCGCCGCCGAGTTGGCCGGGGTTTGGCAAGGCACCTTGGGCAAGTCCGCTATCACCGCCTGCTTCAACGGCGCCGGCGGGGAGCATGGCAGTTATTACTACCAGCGCATCCGTACCCCGATTCAACTGACCCAGGCCAACGACAACGCGCCTTGGGTGGAGGAAGGCAACACCGGTTTCTGGGCCCTGCAAAAACCTCAGGGCGATACCCTTTCTGGTGCTTGGAGCAAAACCGATGGCGGTGCGCCGCTGCCACTGGCCCTGCGCCGCATTGGCACGGACGGCTGCGGCAGCGATGCCTATAACGCGCCCATGGAAGCCGCGCCGCTGCCGATCAAGACCGAGAAGAAGACTTTCCACAACCACACCTACCAGCTCAAGACCCAAGGCCCCCGCGTCACGCTCAAGCTGGAGGGCGATAGCCCGGCGGTGCAGAAGATCAATCAGCAACTCGCCGCCCTGGCCGTCAATGACGAAGATCTAACCGACTATTTTTATGAGCGGCGTGAATACCTGGGTCGAAACGGCTCGGTCTATACCAGTGAGATCGAGGTTGAGCCTGCCTATTGGTCATCGCAATTTCTCACCGTGCGGTTCTACCGCTGGGCCGCAGGCCAAGGCGCCATGGGCATCAGTTGGGGCCTGCACTCCTGGAACCTGCAAACCGGCGAGAGTGTGGACCCATGGGCCTGGCTCGGCGGCCATCAGCAATGGCATGACGCCTATTCCGGCCATTTGAAGCTCCCGGCCGCCTTCAGCGCTTGGCTGGCCAAGCAAACCACTGCCGACGAGGGCTGCCCGGCGATCACCGATTACTCCAACTTTCACCTCAGCTTCAACACCCAGGGCCTGCAACTCTCGACACCGGCCAATGGTGACGGTTGCGACAACAACTTGGCCTTCACCTGGGAGCAGTTGGAGCCGGTGCTGACCGAACAAGGCAAAGCGGCGGTGCCCAGCTTGAAACTGCCTTGACGCGCCGGAGAAAAACCCTACGGCCGTTCACCAAAGGTTAAGAATCGCGCTCGTATACTCCCTGACTACCCATGACCGGTCGCCCGATCGGTCTCACGCCTCGGTAGCCAGACTCCATGACGCGCCCCGCTCCCCTGCTGCTCTTGCTTGCTGCTCTGTTGTTCTTTTTCGCCCTCGGCAACCACGAGCTGCAAGGCTCTACCGAAGCCCGGGTGTCCGGGATCGCCATGGCGATGCACCTGGACAATGACTGGGTGGTGCCGCGCCTGTTTCGTGAACCCTTCCTGGAAAAACCACCCCTGAGCCTATGGCTGGACGCCGGGGCGATTCGCCTGTTTGGCGCCAGCACCGGGGCGGTGCGCTTGGCGTCGGCGTTTGCCGGGTTGTTCAGTGTGATGCTGTTGTACGGGATGCTGCGACGGTTCGGGCGGCCGCAGACGCTGGCGTTCAGCGCTGCGTTGATCCTGGCGACCATGGCCAGTTATTGGGGGAATGTGCGGGGTGTGGGTGAGGATTCGTTGCTCAGCCTCGGTGTCACCGCAGCCCTGCTGGGGTTTTACCAGGCGGTACGGCCCGAGCGCGAAGGTTCGAGTACCTGGGCCTGGGCGTTGTTTGCCGCCGGGATGGTCATCGCCACGTTGAGCAAGGGCGTGTTGGGCCTGGCGATGCCGGGCATCGTGATCTTTGTGTACTTGCTCAGCACCAGCCTGATGGATAAACGCCTGCGGCTGGGCGATTGGTTCAAGCCGGCGCTGTTCACGCTGTTGGCGTTGGTGCCGCTGCTGATCTGGCTGGGGTTTCTGTTTCAGCGCGGCGGGATGCAGGCGGTGGGTGAGGTGTTATGGACCAATAGCGTCGGGCGCTTCAGCGGTTCGTTTGTCGAAGCCGGGCATTACGAGCCGTTTTACTATTACCTCGCGAAACTGCCTGAAGCCTTTTTGCCTTGGAATATCCTGGTGTACCTGGGCCTGTGGCACTTCCGCAAAAGCCTGCTGCGCAACCGCTACCGGTTGTTTTTCAGTGTGTGGCTGGTGGCGCAGTTCACCCTGCTGACCCTGGCTTCCAGCAAACGCACCGTGTATTTGATGGCGCTGACGCCAGCTGCGGCGGTACTGGCCGCCGAATATGCGCGGGTGCTGCTGGCGTGGGCCAAAGACCATAAGCCGGGGCTGTACCGTTTTCATCGGTTCATTATCGGTGGGGTTTTCGCCCTGGCCATCGCCTGCTACCTGAGCGCAGCGTTCTGGTTTGCGCCCAAAGCCGATGTGCGCCATTCATTCGTACCAGTGATGAGTCAGATCCAGACCCTGCAAGACGAAGGCAGGACGGTAGCGATGTACCAACCCAACGAGCGCATCGACGGCGCCAGCGTGTTCTACCTGCAGGCCTACTTGCCGATCCTGAACACCGAAGCCGAACTGCGCGCCTTCCTCAGCGCCAAGCCCGGCAACGTTGCATTGACAGACCACACCGACCGGCTGAACGAGAAGGTTACGGTGATCAAGCAAATGGCGGTCAACCGCCAGCCTTATTACTTCGTGGAGCAGTAAGGCCAGCGCGGGGTATCAATGCTTGGTGAGTTTGTCCAGGTAGCCCATGGCAAACGCCGAGACCACGAACGTCATGTGGATGATCACGTACCACATCAGGTGCTGAGGATCGACGTTCTTGGCGTCCATGAAGATGCGCAGCAGGTGGATGGAGGAAATCGCCACGATGGAGGCCGCCACTTTCATCTTCAGCGACGACGAGTCCATGGTGCCCAGCCAGTTGAGCTTTTCCTTGTTTTCGTCGATATCCAGTTGCGAGACGAAGTTCTCGTAGCCGGAAATCATCACCATCACCAGCAAGCCGCCCACCAGGGCCATGTCGATCAACGACAGCAGCAGCAGGATCACTTCGGCTTCCAACATGGTGAAGATGTTGGGAATCACGTGAATGATTTCCTGGAAGAATTTCAACGCCAGGACCAGCAGGCCCAAGGACAGCCCCAGGTAGATCGGCGCCAGCAGCCAACGCGAGGCGTACATTGTATTTTCGATAAAGCGTTCCATTGAATCTCACACAGCTTGGCTAAAAATGGCGCCGAGTATACCAGCCGCCACCCGGCCCCTGTCACCGCGAGAAAACTGACCCAAGTGGCATCTGTAAGAGAATTTTTCTGCTAGTGTCGAGGCCATTCACTCGGCTCGATGATGTCGGACAGGAAAACTCAGATGATGGATGTGCGATCCCCTTTGGCCACTCTCGGCCTGTGCGCGGCGTTGCTGATGGCCAGCGGCTGCTCCCCCAAAGAAGAGCAGAAGCAGGCGACCCTCGAAGAGAAAACCACGAAGTTCGAACAGTCCCTGGACAGTATTCAGGACCCCAAGCTGCGCGATGCCATTGCGGACCTGGGCGGCTCGCTGCTGTTGCTGGAGCGTGCGCGCGTCAAGCTCGCCAGCAAGCCCATCGAAGCCGAGTACGGCGAAGACAGCCTGGCCCTGCTCAAGCACTACCCTACGCCCCAAGCGCTGGTGGACACCTACATCAATGGCCTGTTCGTGCTGCGCAAAACCTCGCACTCCGACTACCTGACGGATTTGCAGCCGGTCTTCCCGTTCAACTTCAACGCCCCTGACCAGTTCCCCTTCCCCCATGGCCTGGAATGGCAGTCGGTCACCCTGAGCAACAATAAAGTCATTCCCTTCCAGCCGGAATGGTCAGAAACCGACCCCGGCATCCAACTGAGCCCCAGCAGTTCCAACCTGACCAACCCCGACGACCTGACGGTGACCTACCCGTTTATTGAAGGGATCGAGACGGAAAACAAGAGCCAGCCACAACCCATCAGCCTCAAGGGCGCGGTGGAAGTGATTACGCCAGGCAAGGTGCTGACGTTTGACCTGACCAAACAAGACGTGGGCCATAAACGCACCGACGGCAATATCACCCTCAACCTGCTGACGCTGGAAAAGAACTACGCCGAGATCGAACTGACCAACAGCCAGCCCCTGGCCGCCGAAGTGGGCGATGCGTCACCCAACCCACTGCTGGTGCAGGCACGGGACAGCACCGGGCAGTTTCTGACCCGCTCAGGCTCGATCAACGAGAGTGCCGCGCAAGTGGCGTTCTATGAAAAACAACTGGCCGAGATGCAAAAACAGACCGCGTGGTCCGATGCCTTCGATAAACAGCTCACCGACGCGCAAAAAGCCTTCGAGCGCCAGCAGACCAGCCATTACGCCAAGGTGTATTTCAACGGGCTGATCGATAACCTGCAGGTGAATGTGCTGGATTTCTCCAAGGCCACGCTCACCCGTAAAGACCTGGACCTGCCGGTGATGCGCTTTGACAGGAACAGCCTGCAAAACACCGTGCAGCCCCTGCCAATGCCGGTCACGGTGTATGACGACGGCGCCGCCAGTTGGCTCAAAGATGCCTCGATGACAGAGGACCAACTGAAAAACAGCGTCACCATCAGCCAATCGACCGAAGACGCCAGTGCCGCAAAAATCGTGTTCGACCACCCGTTCACCTTCAATGACGACCTGGTCGGTACCGAGCGCAACAACAGTGACGCGCCTATCACCTTCTTCACCGCCGACGACAAGGGCGAGCGCGGCGAGCCTATCGAGCTGCCGACCGAAGCGTTCGAGCTGAACGCAGTAAGCGGCACGCTCACCTACGACCTCAACCTGTTCCCGGAAACCCCGGCGTTTGTGGTGGGCTCGGTACCGTTGTTTTTGGCCACCATCGAGAAGGCCACGATTGACGCCGCCAAGCTGCCCAAGGGCCTGTCGCTCAAGGACAACGCGCTGATCGTCGACCAGAAGGGCTTCCCCGCCGACAGCTGGCGCTTCTACGCCAAGGATGCCAGCGGCAATTACCTCAAGGAGATTCTCGGTGTCAGCCACCGCGCCGAGGAATACGGCACGGCGATGTTTGACGTGCATTACTTCTACGGCCAGCCGACCACGCTGGAAAGTTACCAGCGCACCGACCTCAGCACCGTGCAGTACGGTTTTGAGGTGAAGCTGGACAGGCCTGAGAGCAAATAGCCCTGGGTGGACGCGGAGCGTCCGGGGCGGCGTTACCACGCGGAGCGTGGGAACGATCCTCAGAGGGCTAGTCGCTCCTGGCCGCCATTGAGTTGGCGCAGATGGGCCTGCAGGTGCAGGCACCATATCTGCGGCTCGTCCATTTGCTCGTAGCCGTGCAAGGTCAGGCTATCAACGATGGTGCCCAGCATGCGTTCTGCCACGAAGGGCCCATGGAACGGGCCCTGGGATTTGACAGTGGAAGGCTGCTCGCCCGACATGCCGGCGGCAAACAATAGCGTCCACATCCCGTTATCCCCGGCAAGAGGGCGAATGGAGCATTCGATACGGGTGACCAGGCCCAGGCACTGGCGAGTAAGGCAAAGGTTGCGCGACATGGCGGCGCCCCTCGGTAGATCGGTGTTCAGCCCCAGCGCAAGGCGAGGCTGTTTCTATCCTGCGACTCCTGTGGATATCCCTGACTCTGAGAATAGAATAAAAACGCGACAAACCAAGGTTGTAGGGACCAACGGGCGTTGGTCCCTGAGGGTGGAGTCAATTTTGTGGCACGCTAACCGTTCCCAAAAACACCACGGACCAGTGTGGGAGCTGGCTTAAGCGGTCATCGCCTTATGTAGGAGCGAGCTTGCTCGCGAAAAACGGCAACGATAACGCGTGTTTGCTGAATGAACGCGGCGCCTGAAAGTTTTTCGCGAGCAAGCTCGCTCCTACAAAAAAGTCTTAACTGACTGGCCTTAAGGCAAGCCAGCTCCCACCTTGACCGAGTGATGACAGCAATCAGGTCGGCTTGGCTTCCGCCAACGCCTGCTGCGCCAGCTCTTTTTCCGCCTCCTTCAAATCCTCATCACTGATCATCTCGGCAATCGCCCGCAAGCGTTCCACCACCCGCGCATTCACGGTGCCTTCCGGGAACTGCCCCTCGGCGTCCGGCTCACCGGCATCCTCGCCCACCAGCAGGCTCAGCGCCTCGTCGGCCTGGCGTACCGCATAGATATGGAATTGCCCGGCGCGCACGGCCTGCAACACCCTCTCGTCGAGCATCAGCGTGGCGACGTTGGCCTGAGGGATGATCGCGCCCTGCTCACCGGTCAGCCCGCGGGCTTCGCAAAGGCGGAAGAAGCCTTCGATCTTCTCGTTGACCCCGCCCACCGCCTGCACTTCACCAAACTGGTTGATCGAGCCGGTGATGGCAAAGCACTGCTTGAGCGGCGTCTTCGACAAGGCCGAAATCAAAGTGCACGCCTCGCCCAGGGAAGCACTGTCGCCATCCACATAACCGTAGGACTGCTCCAGGGCGATACTCGCGGAGATCGCCAACGGAAACTCCTGAGCATAACGGCTGCCCAGGTAACCGGTGAGGATCATCACGCCCTTGGAGTGAATCGGCTGGCCGAGGTTAACTTCGCGTTCGATGTCGACAATACCGCTACCGCCCGGGTATACCGTGGCGGAAATCCGCGCCGGCACGCCGAATGCCGAGTCGCCGACCTCCAGCACCGTCAAGCCGTTGCACTTGCCCACAGCGGCGCCGGCGGTGTCGATCAAGATGACGCCAGCGAGCATGTCGTCGAGAATCCGCGCCGACACGCGGCCGGTGCGCGTGGCCTTGGCCTTGAGGGCGCGCTCGATATGCCCGGCATCGGTCATTTCGTCGCCGGCCAGGTGGCGAATGAAATCCGCCTCGCTGACCAGCTGGAACAAATCACCAATACGCGCCGACAAGCGCCCCTGATGTTCGGCCAAGCGTGCGCTGTAAGTCGCCAGGCGCGCCACCGCGTCCGAGGTCAGTGGCGCCATGCCTTCTTCCGAGGTACGGGTTTTGAGCAACTGGGCGAACTGCTCCAGGCTCTCGTCGACCATAGGGATGTCTTCGTCGAAGTCCACCAGTACGCGGAACATCTCCTGGAAGTCCGGGTCGGCGTCTTGCAAGGCGTAATACAACTGGCGCGAGCCGATGATGATCACCTTGACCTGCAAGGGAATCATCTGCGGGTTGAGGGTCACGGTGGCCAGGCGGCCGAGTTCGCCCAAAGGCGATTCCATCTTCAGCTTGCGCGATTGCAGGGAACGCTTGAGCGCATCCCACACAAAGGGCTCGCTGAGCATTTTTTCGGCTTCCAGGATCAGGAAACCGCCGTTGGCGCGGTGCAACGCGCCGGGACGCAACTGGCGATAGGTGGTGTAGAGCGCGCCCTGGTCGGTGCTGTATTCGATACGGCCGAACAGGTTGTCGTAGGTCGGGTGCGGTTCAAACACCACCGGCGCGCCACCGTTGACCGAGTGGCCCACCACCAGGCTCGGGCAGTATTGCTCTTCGAGCAGCTTGCGCGCCTGGGCGTCGGTCTTGGCGTCGTCCACCAATTGCTCCACCACGGTTTTGAGCAGGTACACCTGCATGGCCTGCAGGTAGCCACAGACGCCCGCATTTTCTGCGTATTTTTCCGACAACGGCGCCAGCAAAGGCTGCAGGGCCAGGGTGATGGTTTCTTCGTTGAACTGGCGCAGCTGGTTGTTGGACTCGCGCTTCCACTGCGGCAGGCTGGCCAGCTCTTCGTTGAGGCGTTCTTCCAGCTCGGAGATATCGGTGTGGAAGCGCTCGCGATCGGCTTCCGGCAGTTGCGAAAACTCG
This sequence comes from Pseudomonas sp. Pse35, assembly GCF_024519715.1. NCBI lineage: Bacteria > Pseudomonadati > Pseudomonadota > Gammaproteobacteria > Pseudomonadales > Pseudomonadaceae > Pseudomonas > Pseudomonas sp. Pse35. Next base: position 107,883 of record NZ_JALJRP010000003.1, read on the forward strand.
GCTTCGTCCAGCGCCTTGCCGTCGAGCATCGGCGTAAAGGCGATATTGGAGCTGTCGCGGTACAGCGCCACGTCTTTTTCCAGGGCCAGGCGCTCGATTACGTCCAGCGCTTTGTCGTAGCGCTGGTTGAACGCTCGGTCGATGGCGCTTTTACGCTGTTGATAAGTCGGGTGTTCGAACACCGCCGGGAAGGTGGCGACCAGGTTGTCGACCAGGCCGTTGATATCGGCGATAAACGCCGCGGCGGCGCCCCCCGGCAATTCCAGGGCGCGGGGCTCGCGGGGCTCATCGAAATTATTCACATAAACCCAGTCCGCCGGGGTTTGCAGGCGCTTGCCTTCGGCTTTCAGGTAGCGTTTGACGAACGAAAAGCGGCCGGTGCCCGGCTCGCCCATGACAAACACGTTGTAACCGGGGCGTGGCATGGCCACGCCGAACTGCAAGGCTTCAACCGCACGTTCCTGGCCAAGCACACCGCGAAAGGGCTCCAAATCATTGGTGGTCGAGAAGCTGAACTGTTCAGCGGAGAAAGGGCGAGTCAGCGCTTCGGGCGCTAGACGCAAGCTGGCAGCAACAGGATCAGGCATCGGGCTTCCTTACATCAGGCGGGGCAGATGGGGCATTCTGGCTCCCGGTTGAGCGCTCTGGCAAGGCGCGCTTTCGGGAAAGCATAGCCACCGCACGCGTCCTGCAAAAAAATCGCCCGCCACTGAATGTTTATAAAAAAACACGGAACCCTGGGAACGTGCCTAAACTCCAAACTGCGCGGGTTGGACTAATAACTGGCCCCTAGGGTGCGTTGAGCACTTGAACCCTTGTCCATTGGTTTGCACACAAAGAGAACAAAGCTATGAAACGGATCCTTCTTGGTACTCTCTTCACCGTCGTCTCCCTCAATGCAATGGCAGAAGCACCAGGTGGCCCGAACTGCGGTTGGGGCAACATGTTGTTCGAAGGCCAGCGCGGTACTCCGGCCCACTTCCTCGCCTCCACCACCAACGGTACTTCGGGTAACGCCACCTTCGGCATGACCTCGGGCACCAACGGTTGCAGCACCAACAGCGCCCTGACCTACGGCGGCAAGTCCTGGATTGCCATGAATGGCATGATGAACGAGCTGTCCGAAGACATGGCCAAAGGCAACGGCGAAGCGCTGACCACCTACGCGGTGGTACTGGGTGTTGCGCCGGAAGATCGCGATCACTTCGCGGCCGTGACCCACGAGCACTTCCAGCAGATCTTCAGCAAGGCTGACGTGACCGCTGACGACGTGCACAACAACACCATTGCTGTACTGAAAAGCGATGCCCGTCTGGCGAAATACGCAACCCAGGCTTAAGCTCGACCTGCCCGCGTCTTTCGAGGCGCGGGTTTTATTTTTTCGACCCGCCCACCTTGGGTCTTTTTTTCCGTCCGACTTAAGTAGCCTCCATGCTCAAACGCCTCGCTTGCCTGGCTCTCTTCGCCTGCGCCCCGCTGCATGCGGCACCGCACCTCGACGATCAACGTTTGCAGCAACTGGCCAATGATCCATTCTGGCTGTCGCTGGGGCACTACGAAGCCGGCAAAGTCAGTGGCTGGCGCAGCTATGTCAGCGACAAGAAATTCTTCATCGCTCCCGATGGCGCACACCATCCGGACGCCGAACTCAAGGCCACCGTTGATGCGCTGTATGCACCGGCCAGCCTGGGTGAAAAGCACGCCCAGTGCGTCTACCCCGCACGCACCCGCTGGCTCAAGGCCCAGTTGCAACTGAACGACCTGCCCGCCCTGGAGTGCAAAGAGTTCACCCAGTGGTTCAAGGATGTCGCGCCCCATAGTGCGGTGATGATCTTCCCGGCAGCCTACCTCAACAGCCCGTCGTCGATGTTCGGCCACACCCTGCTGCGCATCGACCAGGCCGACGTGCAAAGCAACAACACCGCGCTGCTCAGCTATGCGATCAACTTCGGCGCCTATATCGAAGGCTCCGACAACAGCATCCTCTATGCCTGGAAGGGCTTGATGGGCGGTTATCCGGGCCTGTTCGCCCTGGTGCCCTATCAGGAGAAACTCTCCGAATACCGCAGCCTCGAAAACCGCGATTTGTGGGAATACCGCCTGAACCTCACCGAGGTCGAGACCAAGCGTATGGTCGAGCACGTGTGGGAGCTCAAGCAGATCCAGTTCGATTACTTCTTCTTCGACGAAAACTGCTCCTATCGCCTGCTCGAACTGCTGCAAGTGGCCCGCCCTGGCCTGCGTTTGACTGAGCAATTCCCACTCACCGCGATCCCTACCGATACCGTCAAAGCGGTAAAAGATGCAGGCCTGGTGGAAAAGATCGACTATCGCCCCTCCCGTGAACGTGAACTGCTGGAGCGCGCCAAGCCACTCGATAGCGATGAGCAACAGTGGGTGCTGAAAATCAGCGACGACCAAAAGCAACTGCAGGAACCGGCATTCAAAGCACTGCCCCGCGAGCGCCAGGCACTGATCGTGGACGCCGCTTACCGCCTGGGCCGCTACCGCGCCAATGGCCTGGAGCGCGACACGACACGCTCCCAGCGCAGCTTCGAACTGCTGCGCGCGATCAACCAGAACCCGGCGCCAGACCTGAAGATCACCCCGCCTGGCCTGCCGGAAAATGGCCATGAGTCGCGCACCTGGCAAGCCGGCATCGGCACCCGCGGCGACAAAGCCTTCGGTGAATATGGCCTGCGCATGGCCTATCACGACCTCAACGACAACGCCGAAGGCTTCCCCTTGGGCGCGCAGATCGAAATCCTGCAAATGAAACTGCGCCAGTACGAGGGCAATCACTGGCAGCTCCAGCAACTGGACCTTGCCACCATCCGCTCGCTGACGCCGCGCAATGCGCTGCTGCAACCCTGGTCGTGGCAAGTCACCGGCGGCCTGGAACGCGTACCGGGCAAACACGACGACGAAACCCTGGTGGCCCACGTCAACGGCGGCGCCGGTGGCACCTGGCAACTCTCCGACGACATGCTCGGCTTCGCCCTCGGCACCGTGCGCGTGGAGCACAACAACGACTTCAGCGAAGCCATCTCCCCGGCCGCCGGGTTCAACACCGGCGTGCTGTGGAAAAACCCGTTGGGCAACCTGAGCCTGGAAGCTAAAGGTGATTTCTTCACCAACGGCGAAGTGCGGCGCAGCATCAGCCTCAACCAGCAGTGGGAACTGTCGCGCAACCTGGGCCTGCGCTTGAGCGCCCAGCGTGAATACAGCCACCTGTCCACGCCAGTGAATGAAGTGATGCTTGAGCTGAAGTGGTACCACTACTGACTCAAGCCTTACAACGTTCAAAATGTGGGAGCGGGCTTGCTCGCGAATGCGCAGTGTCAGTCATTGATTATTTGCCTGACGCACCGCATTCGCGAGCAAGCCCGCTCCCACATTTGGTCCGCGAATAGTCAGCCCTACCGCATCTCCCTCTCCCCCCAAAATCAGGAGCTCCATCGACATGACTGTTGCCTGCACCACCCTTGAAGAAGTGCGCGAAAACATCGACCGCCTCGACCAACATATCGTCACATTGCTGGCCGAACGCGGCCACTTCGTTTCCCAAGCTGCACACTTCAAAAAAGACACCGATGATGTGAAGGCCCCACAACGGGTTGAACAAGTAATCGCAAAGGTGCGGGCATTATCCGAGGTAGTGGGCGCCAACCCTGACGTCACTGAGCAGGTATATCGCGCGATGATTGCTGCATTTATTCAACAGGAATTGGCTGAGCATGCCGCGCTCGGAACAGCAGGCTGAAATCAATCAAATTTCTTTGCCTGCATGGAAGCTCTAAGCCTCTAATTAACTCTTTGAAAAACAAGTAGAAAATTTCAGCCATTTTTTGAGCTTTTTACCTGTGAAAACTTATTCCTAATGACCTAGCTTTATGGAGGTTTGCGTCTAGTCTTGGTTGGATATCAAACTGCCACCAACCTAAACACGGATCTGAAAAGGTAAGAGGCTCACTATGGATTTTTTTGAAAAGCTCACCAGTCTGGCAGCAAAGGTTCGATTGCAAGGCCCGGCCATCCAAACGGAAGAGGCTACAAAAAATGCCTTCGTAATGCCTTTTATCAACACAGTGCTGGGCTACGACGTGTTCGATCCACTGGAAGTGATGCCTGAATTTGTTTGTGATGTTGGAACGAAGAAAGGCGAGAAGATCGATTATGCGATCATGAAGGACGGTGAGGTGCAAATACTCATCGAATGCAAAAAGATTGGCGAGTCCCTGAGTATTAATCACGCCTCGCAGCTCTTTCGATACTTTCACGTCACAAGCGCAAGAATTTCCATCCTCACCAACGGTCAGGTCTACAGGTTCTTTACTGACTTGGACGCCCCCAATAAAATGGACGAAAAACCATTTTTGGAACTGGATTTACTAGATATTGATGAATACTCGGTACCTGAACTGATCAAGCTCACCAAATCAGCGTTCGATGTCGACTCAATCATCAATGCTGCTGGGGAATTAAAATACGTCAGCCAATTGAAAAAGCTCATCGGTACCCAAGTCAGCAAACCAGAAGATGATTTTGTGAAGTTTTTCGCCTCCCGTGTCTACGAGGGCGTAATCACACAAAAGGTTCGCGAGCAATTTTACGAACTGACCCGTAAAGCTTTAGCCCAGTTTCTGAATGATCAAATCAACGATCGTCTGAAGTCCGCAATGAGCGGCGTTATTCAACCCTCGCTAGCATCAATACCCGTTACAAACAGCGCGAAGGCAGACGCACAAGAACGAGATGAAGCAGAAGATAAAATTCTGACGACGCTGGAAGAGCTGGAGGGTTATCACATTGTCCGGGCCGTTGTACGCTCAGTGGTCGATGCAAAACGAATCGTACAAAGGGATACGCAGAGCTATTTTGGAGTTCTGCTAGACGATAACAACCGTAAGCCGATTTGCCGTCTTCACTTCAATCGCAGCCAGAAATACCTCGGGATATTCGACGAGGAAAAAAATGAAACGCGGCATGCGATTTCGTCCATCGATGAGATTTACGAATACGCCGATCAACTGAAAAAGACAGTGGGTTATTACGACTGACACCTGAAAGCAGGCTCGTATTAGCGCGACCCCAGACCCTGTACCTATGGCAAGACAGATTGCTCCATCTCCATAGGTACAGCGTCGACTTCGAACGGCGAGTGAACCAAACACCCTTCTCACCTTTTCTTCACACCCCCCCAACAAATCCCCTTCTAGACTTCCCTTATCAGCCGTAAAACGGCCAGGGAGTACGCCATGTGGCGGTATGCGGTCATGCTGTGCGCGGTGGTGGGGTTGTCGGGTTGCCAGTCAACCCATCAGGAATTGCTGGCCAAGGGGTATCCACCGGCCTTTGCCGACGGTTTTGATGACGGTTGCAGCAGCGGTCGCCAGGCCGCTGGGGTGATTACCGGGGCGTTTCGCAAGAATGTGCCGCGCTATCTGAAAGACCGGCCATACGCCGAAGGTTGGGAAGATGGGTTTCGTCAGTGCAAGGCCATGCGCGAGAGCCAGGAACTGCGCGATTACGAGGAAAACCGCAGGGACGACCGCGAGCGCGATTGGCAGCAGGAAAAAGATCGTGACGCCGCCAAAGCCTATCGCTCACGCTGATCGTTCCCACGCTCCGCGTGGGAATGCCGCCCTGGACGCTCCGCGTCCGCTCGCGAGGTCGTGACGCGGAGCGTCACAGGATGCATTCCCACGCGGAGCGTGAGAACGATCAGCGCCGGTGGGAACGATCAGGCAGCGAACGTGGCCCAACCTTCATAGGAAGGAGAACGCCATGAGCCGAGCTTTTGTAAATGAAGATAACGCGGCGGCCCAGGCTGATCAGCCGGTGGAGCGTCAGGTCAGCGCGCAACCTAACCGCCTGACCGCGCAAGGGTTGGCGCAGTTGCAGGCCAGGGTGGCACAGTTGCAAGGGGAGCACAGCGACGAAGCCGCCAAGGGCGAACAGGCTGATAAACAGCGTCAGGCTGACCTTGAGCGGGACCTGCGTTACTTCAACCAGCGGGTGCAGAGCGCCCAGGTAGTCGCGCCGGCCACGTCCACCGACAAGGTGCAGATCGGCAGTTGGGTCACGTTCGCCAACGAGCAGGACGAACAGCAGCGCATCCAGTTGGTCGGTGAAGACCAGGCCGATGCCAACGCAGGCTTGATCAACTGGGGCTCGCCCCTGGGCCGTGCTTTGTTGGGCGCCCAGGTGGGCGACGAGGTGCTGTGGCAGCGCCCCGTCGGCGATCAGTTGATCGAAGTGCTGCGCATCGAACCCGAGGCCTAGACGATACCCTGGGCCAGCATCGCGTCAGCCACTTTCACGAAGCCCGCGATGTTCGCGCCCTTGACGTAGTTGATGCGGCCGTTTTCTTCACCGTAATGCACGCAGGCATGGTGGATCGACTGCATGATGTTGTGCAGCTTGCTGTCCACTTCCCCGGCGGTCCACAGCAGGCGCATGGCGTTTTGCGACATTTCCAGGCCGCTCACCGCCACGCCCCCCGCGTTGGACGCCTTGCCCGGCGCAAACAGGATGCCCGCGTCGATGAAGATATCCACAGCCTCCAACGTGGTCGGCATGTTCGCGCCTTCGGCCACGCAGAGGCAGCCGTTGCGCAGCAAGGTGCGCGCAGCGTCGGCGTCGAGTTCGTTCTGGGTGGCGCACGGCAGCGCGATATCGCAGGCTAGTTCCCAAGGCGCCTGGCCTTTGCGGAACTCCAGGCCGAAACGTGTGGCCAGTTCACTGATACGCCCGCGCTGTACGTTTTTCAGCTCCAGCAGGGCCGACCATTGTTCTTCGGTCAAGCCGCTTTCGGCGTACAGGGTGCCTTCGGAGTCCGACAGGGAAATCACCATGCCGCCCAGGTCCATGACCTTGCGCGCCGCGTATTGCGCCACGTTACCGGAGCCGGACACGGCCACACGCTTGCCTTCAACCCGCTGACCTTGGCGTTTGAGCATTTCCTCGGCGAAATACACACAGCCGAAACCGGTGGCTTCCGGACGGATCAAGCTGCCGCCGTAGGTCATGCCCTTGCCGGTCAGCACTGAGGTGAATTGGTTACTCAGGCGTTTGTACTGGCCGAACAGGAAGCCGATTTCCCGTGCGCCCACACCGATATCACCGGCCGGTACGTCCACGTCCGCACCGATATGGCGGTACAGCTCGCTCATGAATGCCTGGCAGAAGCGCATCACTTCGGCGTCGCTCTTGCCCTTGGGGTCGAAGTCCGAGCCGCCTTTGCCGCCGCCCATGGGCAGCGAGGTCAGGGAGTTCTTGAAAGTCTGTTCGAAGGCGAGGAATTTCAGCACACCCAGGTTGACCGAAGGGTGGAAGCGCAAGCCACCTTTGTAGGGCCCAATGGCGCTGTTCATCTGGATACGGAAACCGCGATTGACCTGGACCTTGCCATGGTCATCCACCCACGACACCCGGAACGTGATCGCGCGTTCCGGCTCGCAAATGCGTTCCAGAATGCCCGAGTTCAGATAGTGCGGGTTGGCTTCAAGAAAGGACCACAGGCTGCGCAAAACTTCTTCTACAGCCTGGTGGAATTCCGGTTGGTCCGGGTCGCGTTTCTTGAGGCGGGCAAGGAAGGAATCGACGGATTCGGTCATGAAAAGTCTCGGCAAATTGATTGTTGTTAAACAGAGAATGAGCCGGACTTTATCAATTCGTTTCGCACCGTGACAGGGCAAAATGTCGCTTTTGTGAAATTAAATGGCGCAATAAGTATAAATAACCCACGTTTTCTGCCCTTAAATGGGGATTTCACTCTGAATTTCGCACCAACAGGTAGGCCGCCATCGCAGGCAAGCCAGCTCCCACATTTGATCGAGTACACCGGTCATGTGGGAGCTGGCTTGCCTGCGATGGCGGCGGTGCAGTGACAGATGCAGCGACTGACCCAACGCTTTCGCGAGCAAGCCCGCTCCCACAGCATTTGCCCACAGACCCGCGCATGTCTCTAACGCGTGCCCGGCACCAGGTCGAGTATCTCGTCAATGCCCAGGCAACGTGGCTCCAGTTCCAGCGTCCTGCCATTGGCGAGGATTCCGACGGCGGTATCGCGCATGGCCAGGTAGGCACTGCGCAACATGTGATTGGCATAAATCACCGCGTTGAAACCTGCTCGCTCCAGCACCTCGAACTTCAGGTGAACATAGCTGGTCGGCACGCAAATCAGCGGTACCCTGGGCCGCTGCAGGCGAAACTGCCGGGCGAATTCCAGGATTTCCAGGCCATCCTGCTTGCGGCTGTGGATCATGATGCCATCCGCCCCCGCCTCGACATACGCCAGGCATCGCGCCATCGCCTCTTCCATGCCGCGATTCAGAATCAAGCTTTCACACCGGGCAATCATCATCAGCCCTGAGCCGGTGCGACTCGTGCACCCGGCCTGGAGCTTGGCGCAAAAGGCCTCGATGGACTCCTGCGCCTGGTCGACCTCGATGCCCAAGAGTGAGTTCTTCTTCAGGCCGCATTTGTCTTCGATCACCACCGCCGAGACGCCCGCACGCTCCAGCATCTTGATATGAATCGCGAAATGTTCGGCCTTGCCGCCGGTATCGGCATCGAAGATCAGCGGCAGCGAGCACACGTCGAATATTTCGCGAATCCCCGGCAATCGGTTACTGGGCGAAAGAATTTCGATGTCGGGTAACCCGCGCTGGGTCGAGTCGGTCAGCGAACTCGACCAGATGGCGTCGTACCCCACCGTATGCCCGGGGCTGATCTCCAGCCTGGCGCGTTGCGCGAGCAACGCCGATATCGGGCTATGGGCTTCGAGTACACGCAGGCAACGGTTGCTATCCAATAGCGCCGACAGAGGGCGTCGGCGCGCTTCGGTATCCATCATAGGGTTCAGGCTCCTTATCAGCGGCACAACAAGGGTTATCGAACAGCCTCAATCCCAGGCGGGCTGTTCGCACTTGAGCACCGACGCCATCTTTTGCAGATGTTCGCAGGCCCTGGCCACGTACTCCTTGGAGAGCCGTGCGATACGCGCGTAATCCACGGCCTGCCCGGTGGCGCTGGCATACAGCCGCAACGCCTCAGCGGCATGCTTGAAGTGGCGTGCTTCCACGCTGCCGCAATGCACACTGAGAAAACTCGCGACGCGGCTGGCCTCACCGGCGCTATAGCCCCGTACATCGCCCAACCACTGTTTCCATAGCGGGGTCATCAGGTTGTATTCGCCAGTATTGAACAACTCCGTCATGGCCATCATTTCCAGCGCTTCGATGAGCAGCGGCGCCAGCGGGCGCTTTTCCCCCACCCAACCGGAGAACTCCTTGGTAATCGGGTTGAGGAATTTGTCTTGCAGGCGCCATTCATCGGAGCCGCAGATGGCCGAAGCCATGCGGTAATACAGCTTGGAATGGTGCGGATGCCCATGCATTTCACCCAGCCCGATGTCCTCGACAATGATCTCCCCACAATGGGCCGCCGCCTCGAGCATTTTCAACCGGGCGTCATCCGTCAACGATGCCGACTCCTGGAGGATGCGCACGATGATGCTCGATACGGCATGGGCGGCGCCGTCCGGGCTACGCCAGCCACAGAAGAACGTACACAGTGACGACTCGCTCCAATTACTGGAGGTCATGTCGACATAGGTCTCGCAGTACGTGTCCAGCGCGTCGGTTTGACTGTTGAAACCGCTGAGCAGGGCCTGGGCCAGATGTCCGTCCTCGACATCCACCAGCGCCTGGTTCACGTACCCGATAAATTGGCGGCTCAGATTTTCCACGGCTCATATCCTTTTAAGGTGGGGTTAATGCGCAACGATTTCTGACATGAAACGAGCGAAGCGTGTGAGGCCCTCAATCAGCGCTTCACGCTCAACGGCGTAGGAGATACGGATGCTGTTGCCGTCACCACAGCCAGAGCCTGGCACTACCGCAATATGGGCCTCGGTCAATAACAGATCGGCCAAGTGGTCGACGTCACGAATAACGGTGCCCAGGTAGCGACCCCCCAACTTGCGGGACACATCGATAAACAGATAGAACGCCCCTTCCGGCGGGGCGCACCGAATGCCGTCGACATGCCCCAGGCAAGTGCAGGCCGCGAGCAATTGCTGGTCGAGGAAGGCATTGACCTGGCGGGTAAAGTGCGGCGCGTCCGCCATCAGGCTGCCGAGCGCAGCATATTGGGACAGGCTGCTGGGGTTGGACGTCGTATGCCCTTGCAGGTTGTGCATGGCGGCGATGACTGGGGCCGGCGCGCACGCATACCCTACCCGCCAGCCGGTGACCGCGTGGCTCTTGGAAAACGAATCGACCAGTACCGTCTGATGTTTGAGCGGCGCAAACAGCGACACGATGTTGTGATGTTCATGGGGCGCGCGCACCAGTTTGCGGTAACACTCGTCGAACACTACCCAAAGCCTGTGTGCGAAGGCGAGCCGGGCAATACCCAACAGTTCTTCGCGCTGATAAACCGTGCCTGTCGGATTGTTCGGGGTGTTGATCACAATCATCCGGGTACGCGGGGTCAGGGCCTTCTGGACCGCTGCGCAGGTGAGGCGATAGTCATCCGCAGCCGTGTCGACATAGACGGGAACGCCACCGGCCAGTTGGATCTGGGTGGGGAAGGTTTCCCAGTACGGCACCGCGACGATGACTTCATCCCCCGGATTGAGCAGCACCATTGCAGCGTTGTACAGCGCCTGCTTGGCACCCGCGGTCACCGCTATTTCATCGGCGGCGTAATTCACCCCGCAGCGCTGAGTGACCTGCTGCGCCAGCGCGTGGCGAAGCTGGGGCAGGCCGATGGGCGGCGTATAGCGGTTGCGGGCGGTGGCGAGCGCATCGGTCGCGGCGGCTTTCATCACCGGGCAGGCATCGAAGGACAATTCGCCCGCGGCAAAGTTGACCAAGTTGACGCCGGCTTCTTTCAAGGCATTGGCTTTACTGCGCATGCTGGATGTGCCGGGTGCGCTGAGACGTTGCGCACGCTGGGACAACGGCAATGACACGGCAGAGGGTTCACTGTTATTCATTGTTATACCTGCCAGAACACGCTGAAAAATTCGTTCGCCTTACCGGGCTTGGACCTCCAGCCCTTGCTGAACCCGCCAGGACAGCGGCAAGGTCAGCAACAGGGTGGCGGCCAGCAACAGGACGGCCATGGGCACACCGGTGGCATCCCCAAGGCTGCCGAACAGCACCGGCGCCAAGGCGCCGCCACCGATGGTGCCGGTGTAGAACACGGCGAACGCCTGGTCGCGCCTGCCCGGCCCTGCCAAGTCCGGGACTGCGCCGTACAGCACCGACGACGTGCCGTTCAGCGCCAGCCCCAGCAGCGGCAACATCACCATCAAGCCGGCGTAGGGCAAGTACACCGCCATGACGATCAGCACGGCCGTGGTGAACTCCGTGGCCCACACCGTTTTCATCATGCCGATGCGCGCACCGAGGTAACCGCACAGCAATTTGCCGAAGGCGCCGCCGACGAACAGCATGGTCAGCGCCAGGCCGATGCCCGCAGGCCCGGCGCCCTTGGCCTTGAGCAAAAACGGCAGGAACGTGAGGAAACCCATGCGCACGGCGCTGTCCAGCGTGCCGGTCACGATCAGCGCACGCAGGCCGCTCGCAGAGCCGGCGCCGGCGCTCGTACGGGCGGCTTTCACCGGCGCCGCCGAAGCCTCGGCGCGTGCCGGGATCAGCCACCACAACAGGCCTGCCGCCAGCAGCCCGAGTACACCCAGCAGGGTGACACTGGCGCGCCAACTGATGACCGCCAGCAACAGCCCGATCAACCCCGGGATCAGGGTCTTGCCGATATCGCCGCTGAAGTTGTACTGCGACAGCGCTTGTTTGACGCCCCCTCCGGCCTCGTGCGTATCGGTGATCAACGACGAGGCCAGCGGGTGCTGCGTACTCGCGCCGAGCCCGCCCAGCAGCAGCGCCAACAGCAACACGCCCAGCCCGCCAGCCTGGCCGGCCAGCAGGTAGGCCAGTCCCGCCAACGCAGTGCCACCTACCAGCAAGCGTTCACGCCCCCAGCGTGCGGCAGCACGGCTGGCCAGTAACTGAAAACCGGCCATCATGCCCGCGTAAGCACCACGCAACAGGCCGATCTGGGCGTAGCTGAGGCCGAACTGCGCTTGCCAGATCGGCAACAGCACATAAATCACATCGGTCAGCCCATCGTGCACGGCATGCGCGCCGCAGCCTGCCACCAGAGCGCGGCGACGCACGCTGACCGGGTCAGGCGACGACAACGATGGCGTTGCGGTCTGCTTCAGGGTGTTCATCTGGGTCAGAGGCTCTCAGGCAAAAAGGCCGGGTTAACCCAGCAACTGCGCACAGTCGCTCATCACACTGGCTTTACGCTGCAGGTATTGAGCAAAAATGTCGCGCGCCGTGGCGGGGTCCACTTCAATCTGCATGGCAGTGGTGAACTCATTCACCGCCGCCACCGCATGGGCGAAATGGTTGCTCTCGGTACCGCCGGTGTGCACCGTGACCCAGGCCACCGTCGCCCGGGATTTCTCCGGCGGCACGCCCATGTCCCGCACGAACCACTGCGAGTACAGCGGGTGGATGAATTCCACTTCGCCGTGGGTGTACACCTCGTGGATCAACGTGGTCAGTAACCCCTGCAACAGGTCGCGATCACGCAGGCGGCGGGTGTCGGTCCAGTCTTTGAACGCCTGTGCCGAGGGCAGGCAATTGTCCTTCAATATCCACTGGTCATCACCGCACAGCGCGGTGGCCATGGTGTAGAACAGGTCCGCGTGCAAGGTATTACCCAACGCGCCCAGATCTTCATCGGTGATGCGTTGCAGGCTGCCGCAGGCGCGGTACAACTGCGCGGCGGCGGCGGAGCCTTCATCGGAGCGCGCCAGCAATGTTATGCGGTTGGCCAGGCCGGACACACTGGCCGCCGAATTATTGGTCTTGGACCAACTGGCGAAGAACTTGCGCAGTACCGCCGGCGAATGCCGACGCGAGGTGAGTCGCGCAAAAGCGTCTTCGATATCCACCAGCCCGTCTTCCTGAGCCCAGAAGGCTTCGAACAGAGCGTGGCGCAAGGCGCCGGCCGGCATGTCGTTCAATACCGGTTCGATGAGCTTCAACAACTGGCTGCGCTTGATCACGGTGTTAGTCATGTTCACCTCTCATAGTCCTTTATTGGATGAAAAATCAGGCTGGTTTGCCGCGCTGTCCGGCGATCAGGGCCTGGGGCTTTACCGGTTTCCAGCCCAGCAGGGCAATCGCCAGCGACAACAGCTGAAAACCTGCGACCAACGCGACGCAGCCCGGCCAGCCCCATTGATTCCAAAGCATGGCCGGGACCACGGCGCCGGCGCTGCCGCCCAGGTAATAGCCGGTCAGGTACAGCCCCACGGCGCCGGACTTGTCCGGGCCTGCCGTGGTGGCGATATACGCATTGGCGGATGCCTGTGCCAGGAATACGCCGGTCGAACTCAGGGCCAGCCCCAACACGATCAGCCACAGGGACGGCAACAATGTCAGCGCCGAGCCACAGATGCCGAGCGCAACAGCGCCGGTCAGTAACTGCGATTGTGGTCGCGATTTGCTCAAGCGCCCCGCAACAGGAATGACCACCAGCGCCAGCAGGAACACCGCATACAAAGTGCCCAAGGCGGCGGCGCCCAGGTTGAACGGGGCCTGGCTGAGATACAGCCCGGCATAGGTAAAGGTTGCGACTTGGGAGAACAGCACGCAGAAACCGACGCCATAGGCCGCCAGCAAGGGTTTGCGCAGAAGCCGGCGCACCCCGTGCATGCCCACGGCCGCAACGCCGGGCCGCGCCACCGGATTGGCCGGCAACAGCCACACAATCAGCAGGCCGACCAGCAGGCTGATCACCGCCAACAGTTCGAAGGCTTCGCGCCAGCCCACATATTGGGTCATGACACCCGAGACAAAGCGCCCGGCAAACCCACCGAGCACCGTCCCCGCGACGTACAAACTGGTGATCTCGGTGACCGTGGCCGCACGCCAGCGATCACCGATATAAGCCACGCTGGTGGCGAACACCACGGGAATCAACATCCCTTCGACAAAACGCCACACCAGCAGCTCGGCAAAACTGTCCACATAGGCCGTCAGCAGCGTCGGTAGCGCCAGCAGCAATGCGGCCACGGCAATCACCGTGCGCTGCTCGAAACGGCCGGTCAGGCGCCCGACAAACGGCGCGGTCACCGCCACCGCCAGCGTGGTCACCGTAATGCTCCACCCTGCCTGCCGGGCACTCACCTGGAAGCTTTCGGCAAACACAGGCAGGATGCTCTGTGTCGCATAGAGATTCAGAAACGCCGCACAGCCACACAGGAACACGGCGAAGCGGGCGTGATGCATGCGCGGGTTCATGTGGCCTCTCGTCTTATAGTCGAGGATGTTTATAGAATACCCAGCGCAGGGAACACCAATACCGAATTCGGACCGATCAATACCCAGGAAACAGAATGCTTGATCTACGCAAGTTACGGTACTTCCTGACGGTCGCCGAAGAGCTGCACTTCGGCCGCGCAGCCCAGCGCCTGCACCTTGCCCAGCCGCCCCTGACGCGGCAGATTTCGGCCCTGGAAACCGAGCTTGGCTTTCGCCTGTTCGACCGCACCAGTCGCACGGTCACACTGACCGCCCAAGGCCAGCACTTTTTGCCGTATGCCCGCGCAGCGCTGGAGCACGCCAGGCTTGCACAAGACATCGCCGCCAAATTGGCTGCCGGCTCGACCGGCCAACTGGTCGTAGGCTATGCCAGCTCGATCGCGTTGTCGGAACTCTTCAGCCAAACCCTGCAAGCCTTCGCCCAGCGTTTTCCCGATGTGCAACTGACCCTGGTGGAAAGCGCTTCCGGTAGCCTGCACACGCACGTGCTAGACGGGCGCATCGACGTCGGCATGAGCCGCCTGCTGCCGGAGGCCGGGCAAACCGGCGTCGAGGCTTTGTCCTTGGGGCAAGAACCGCTGGTGGCGGCGCTTTGCAGCGACAACTCGCTGGCGGACCAGGACGAAGTCACCCTCGCCCAGCTCAGTGAGTACCCGTTGATTCTGTTCCCCAGCGACTACGGTTCGGGCCTCAACGGCTCCATCGAGCACCTGTATCAACGCCGCGGCCTGGCGCTGCGCCCGGGCCCTGCGGGGCGTCAGATCACCTCGATCATCGCCCTGGTGGCGGCAGGCCAAGGTGTCTCGCTCGTGCCCCAGTGCACCCGAACCCTGGCCAGGAAAGGCGTGGTCTACCGCCCCTTGGCAGACCCCGAAGCCTGGGTACACCTGCTGATACTCACGCGCTCACCGTCACGCTCATTGTTGGTCGAGGCGTTCATGGGGGTGGTCGAAGAATTGCTGCGCAGCCGCCCAGCGCTGGCGCCCACGACGCTCCCGGCATAACGCGGGCAAAAAAATACCCCTGCGTGAGGGGTATTTTTTCAACAGGCTGTTGCGGCTATTGCAGCATCAGGCCAGTTTTTTGTGGCGTACGCGGTGCGGCTGGGCAGCGGCCTCACCCAAGCGCTTTTTACGGTCGGCTTCGTACTCGGTGTAGTTACCTTCGAAGAACACCGCTTGGGAGTCATCTTCGTACGCCAGGATGTGGGTCGCGACGCGGTCAAGGAACCACCGATCGTGAGAGATCACAATGGCGGCGCCCGGGAAGTCCAGCAGGGCTTCTTCCAGAGAACGCAGGGTTTCAACGTCGAGGTCGTTGGACGGTTCGTCGAGCAGCAGGACGTTGCCGCCCTCTTTCAGGGTCAGGGCCAGGTGCAAGCGACCGCGCTCACCACCGGACAGGTCCTTGACGAACTTCTGCTGGTCGCCGCCCTTGAAGTTGAAACGGCCGACGTAGGTGCGCGACGGGATTTCATAGTTGCCGATGCGGATCTGGTCGGAACCGTCGGAGATCTGCTGGAACACAGTCTTGCTGCCGTCGAGGTCGTCGCGGCTCTGGTCCACACAGGCCAACTGCACGGTGTCACCGATCTCGATGCTGCCGGAGTCCGGGGTTTCCTTGCCCATCAGCATGCGGAACAGTGTGGATTTACCCGCACCGTTACCGCCGATAACGCCGACGATCGCGCCTTTTGGCATGGCGAACGACAGGTTGTCGATCAGCACGCGGTCGCCATAGCCTTTGGTCACGTTCTTGAACTCGATGACCTTGTCACCCAGGCGCGGACCGGCCGGGATGTAGATCTCGTTGGTTTCGCTGCGCTTCTGGAATTCCTGCGACTGCATTTCTTCGAAGCGTTGCAGACGCGCCTTGGATTTGGACTGGCGGGCCTTGGCGCCTTTGCGCACCCACTCCAGCTCTTCCTTCATGGCTTTTTCGTGGGCCGATTGCTGCTTGGATTCGGCGGCCAGACGGTCGGACTTGGCTTCCAGCCAACCGGAGTAGTTGCCCTCGTAAGGGATACCGGCGCCGCGGTCGAGCTCCAGGATCCAGCCGGCGACGTTGTCCAGGAAGTAACGGTCGTGCGTGATCGCAACCACGGTGCCCGGGAAATCGTGGAGGAAGTGCTCCAACCAGGCGACGGAATCGGCGTCCAGGTGGTTGGTCGGTTCGTCGAGCAGCAGCATGTCAGGGGCCGACAGCAGCAGGCGGCACAGGGCCACACGACGCTTCTCACCACCGGACAGGTGTTCAACCTTGGCGTCCCAGGCTGGCAGACGCAGCGCATCGGCGGCGACTTCCAGTTGGCGCTCCAGGTTGTGGCCATCGCCCGCCTGCAGGATCGCTTCGAGCTTGGCCTGTTCGGCGGCCAGCTTGTCGAAGTCGGCATCCGGTTCGGCGTAGGCGGCGTACACCTCATCGAGGCGG
This sequence comes from Pseudomonas sp. Pse35, assembly GCF_024519715.1. Lineage (NCBI taxonomy): Bacteria > Pseudomonadati > Pseudomonadota > Gammaproteobacteria > Pseudomonadales > Pseudomonadaceae > Pseudomonas > Pseudomonas sp. Pse35. The sequence goes on from NZ_JALJRP010000003.1 coordinate 124,685, forward strand.
GCCTGGGCGTCCTTGATCACGCTGACGGCTTCTTCGACCACTTCACGCACGGTCTTGGTCGGGTCCAGGATCGGCTCTTGCGGCAGGTAGCCGATGTTCAGGTCCGGCATCGGGCGGGCTTCGCCTTCGAACTCGGTGTCGACGCCCGCCATGATTTTCAGCAGGGTGGACTTACCCGAACCGTTGAGGCCGAGCACGCCGATCTTGGCGCCTGGGAAGAAGGACAGCGAAATGTTTTTCAGGATTTCCCGCTTCGGCGGAACAACTTTTCCCAGCCGATGCATGGTGAAGACGTATTGAGCCATGGTGAACCTAGCGTCAGTGACTGATGAATTAAGCGGACGAAGCCCGTGCCAGGCCATGCGCCGCGCGGGCCTTTGACTATCATCAATGCCAGCGAGCAAAAAAAGCCTGAATGTCTGGGGCTGGAACGCCCCCGCGTAACCGGCAAAGCTACCTGAATGCGCTGGGGCAGTCCAGCCAGGCAGGACTGGCACTTTGCCACAACTCAAGGCATGCTAGCCGCCCTTCGGGCGTCCGGCTTATAGTGCACGTCGCGCGCCAGTCCAGCCAAACCGCAGGATCACAGTTTGTCCAACGTCACGCCGCCCACGCCCTTGCGCGCCGCTCATATTGCGCCGGGAGCGCCCCTGCACGGCACCTTGAAAGGCGCGTTGGCGACGCTTGTCCTGCTGTTGCTCGCCTTGTTGTTCTGGCAACTGCTGGACCAATTGCAGCAAAACCAGAAAAACCAACAGCAATACACCATCGACTACAGTGCCGACCTGGCCGAGCAGATCAGCCAGAGCATGGCCCTGAGCGCGCAGATCGCCCTGAACCTGTTGCCGATTGTCGAGCCGCCGCGCAACCCCGAACAGCAGCAGGCCCTGATGCGCACGTTGCAGCGCTCGCTGCCGGACCTGCGCAGCTTCGCCCTGCTCGCCCCCAGCGGCGCACTGATCAGCGACACTGCCGAAGGCAGCCAAGACAGTGCCCTGCTCGAAGACCTGGTCAAGCGCAGTCACGCCCAGTCCTACTACCTGAGCAACGACAATGACGGCACGGTCATCTATCTGTTGCTGCACCAACCCAGCGGTGGCTCCAAGGTGTACTGGGCCTTGCGCCTGGCGCCCAATTATCTGGCCAACCTCACGCGCCAGGATGTCCAGGGTCAACGCCCGATGTGGGCGATCGAGAACAGCCTGAACCATCGTGTGGTCAGCCGTGACAGCGGCATGCCGGCGCAGTGGTCCGGCGCCCTGACGCCGGAAGAATTGAACCGCAGCGTGCTGGTCACGCCCTTGAGCAAAAGCGATTGGCAACTGCGCGGCATGTTTGACCGCAGCGCGGTGTTGGAACAACTACTGCCCGCCTTTATCGGCAAGTGCCTGCTGGGCCTGGCGTTTTCGCTGATCCCGGTGATCGTGCTGCTCAACATGCGCCGTCGCCAACGCCAGGTGAACGAAGGCCGGCGACGCTACCAGGACATCTTCGAAGGCACCGGCGTCGCGTTGTGCGTGTTGGACCTGTCGGGGCTGAAGGCGTTTTGCAACAAGACCCAGGTGCAAAGCCGTGAGCAGTTGCACGCCTGGTTGCAGGCCAACCCCGCCGAGCGCAAGCAACTGCTCAAGGAGTTGCGCGTCACCGAGGTCAACCAGATGGCCGTGCGCCTGCTCAACGTCGCGTCTTGCGAGGAGGCGTGGGAGCGCCTGATCGATGATTGCCCGAGCAATGCCACGTCCATCGGCTATCAAGTGCTGGAAGCGGTACTGACCCGGCAAAAACAGCTGGAGCTGGAAATCCAGCTCAACGACGTGGCCGGCAACGAACAGTACCTGTGGCTGGTGATGCGTTTGCCGGAGCAGCAGGACGACGTCAAGGCCGTGATTCTCAGCATCAGCGACATCACCAGCCGCAAGCTGATCGAGTTGTCGCTGGTGGAGCGTGAAAGCTTCTGGTCGGATGTGGTGCGCACCGTGCCCGATCACCTGTATGTGCAGGACGTGATCAGCCAGCGCATGATTTTCAGCAACCATCATCTGGGTCACACCCTGGGCTACAACAAAGCCGAACTGCAGCAAATGGGTGAGTACTTCTGGGAAATCCTGCTACACCCCGAAGACGCCGAGCACTACCATGACGCGCGCGAACAGCAACGCCAGGTCGGCTACACGACCCAACTGCACTGCCAACTGCGCTTTCGCCACCGCAATAACCAGTGGCGCCGCTTCGATATCCGCGAACAGGCCCTGGCCCGCGATACCTCTACGGTGGTCACCCGGATCATCGGCGTGGCCAAGGACATTACCGACCAGATCGAGGCCAGTGAATCACTACGCGACAGTGAACAGCGCTACCGGATGCTGGCCGAAAGCATCAGCGACGTGATCTGCTCCACCGACAGCCAACTGGCCCTCAACTACATCAGCCCCTCGGTCAACACCGTCCTGGGCTATGACGTGGACTGGGTGTTCAAGAACGGCTGGCAGTCGATCGTTGCCAACCCTCAGCAGTTGACCGGCATTTACAGCCTGATGGAACAGGTCAGCCGCGCCCTCGGCAACCCCGACGCCTTGAACACGTTGCGCGATGAAGTCCAGACCCAACTGTTTCTGTTCGACTGCCTGCGCGCCGACGGGCGCAAAGTGCCGATCGAACTGCGCCTGGTGCTGGTGTGGGATGAACATGGCGCGTTTGAAGGCATCCTCGGCGTAGGCCGCGATATCAGCCAGCAACGACGCGCCGAAAAAGACCTGCGCATGGCAGCCACGGTGTTCGAACATTCCACTTCGGCGATCCTGATCACCGACCCAGCCGGTTATATCGTGCAGGCCAACGAGGCGTTCAGCCGGGTTAGCGGCTATGCGGTGAGCGATGTGCTCGACCAGTTGCCCAATATGCTCACCGTCGATGAGCAGCAGGAAGCCCATCTGCGTTATGTGCTCAAGCAATTGCACCAGCACAGCACCTGGGAAGGCGAGGTGTGGCTCAAGCGTCTCAATGGCGAGCATTACCCGGCCTGGGTCGGCATTACCGCGGTGTTCGACGACGAAGGCGACCTGGCCAGCTACGTGTGTTTCTTCAGCGATATCAGCGAGCGCAAGGCCAGTGAGCAGCGCATCCACCGCCTGGCCTACTACGACGCCCTGACCCACCTGCCCAACCGCACCCTGTTCCAGGACCGCCTGCACACCGCGTTGCAGTCCGCCGAACGGCAGAAGTCGTGGGTGGTGCTAATGTTCCTCGACCTTGACCGCTTCAAGCCGATCAACGACTCCCTCGGCCACGCGGCCGGCGACCGGATGCTCAAGGAAATGGCCACGCGCCTGCTCGGTTGTGTGGCCGAGGACGACACCGTGGCGCGCATGGGCGGCGACGAATTCACCTTGCTCCTCCAACCACGGGTCAGCCGCGATATGGCGCTGAACCGCGCCATTCATGTGGCCGAGCAGATCCTCGCCAGCCTGGTCAAACCCTTTGTGCTGGAAGGCCGCGAGTTCTTCGTGACCGCCAGTATCGGCATCGCCCTCAGCCCGCAAGACGGCAACGAGCTGAGCCAATTGATGAAAAACGCCGACACGGCGATGTATCACGCTAAAGAGCGCGGCAAAAACAACTTCCAGTTCTACCAGGCCGACATGAACGCCAGCGCCCTGGAGCGCCTGGAACTGGAAAGCGACCTGCGCCACGCCCTGGACCAGAACGAATTCGTGCTCTATTACCAGCCGCAATTCAGCGGCGACGGCAAACGCCTGACCGGCGCCGAAGCCCTGCTGCGCTGGCGCCACCCGCGCCGTGGACTGGTACCGCCCGGGGACTTTATCCCGGTACTGGAAGAGCTCGGGCTGGTGGTGGATGTGGGCGACTGGGTGATCGGCGAAGCCTGCCGCCAGCTCAAGACCTGGCACCAGAACAAAGTGCGCGTGCCGAAAGTATCAGTGAACATCTCGGCGCGGCAGTTCTCCGACGGCCAGTTGGGCACGCGCATCGCCACCATCCTCAAGGACACCGGCCTGCCGCCGGCGTGCCTGGAGCTGGAACTGACCGAAAGTATCCTGATGCGTGAAGTCAACGAAGCCCTGCAGATCCTCGCCAGCCTGAAAAACCTGGGCCTGAGCATCGCGGTGGATGACTTTGGCACCGGCTATTCGTCGCTCAACTACCTCAAGCAATTCCCCATCGATGTGCTGAAGATCGACCGCACCTTCGTCGATGGCCTGCCCTCCGGTGAGCAGGACGCGCAGATCGCCCGGGCGATTATTGCCATGGCCCACAGCCTGAACCTGGCAGTGATCGCCGAAGGCGTGGAAACCCATGAGCAGTTGGACTTCCTGCGTGAGCATGGCTGTGATGAGGTGCAGGGTTACCTGTTCGGGCGGCCGATGCCGGCGAATCGGTTTGAGGTGCAGTTCAGTAATGATGCGCTGTTCATGTTTGACTAAAAGCTGTGCCGGGGCTTCCCTGATCGTTCCCACGCTCCGCGTGGGAACGCAATTCTGGACGCTCTGCGTCCGCTTTTAAATGTGACGCAGAGCGTCACGGGATGCATTCCCACGCAGCGTGGGAACGATCATCCCCAGATGAACCCCACTTGTCCGCGACATGATGTCCTTTCATATGCCATCTAAAACCCATTGGGTTAGAATGCCCTCCTTTTCTGCCCCCGATCCTTGAGGACCGCCATGTTCAGCCGTGATTTGACTATTGCCAAGTACGACGCCGATCTCTTCGCCGCCATGGAGCAAGAAGCCGTGCGCCAGGAAGAGCACATTGAGCTGATCGCTTCGGAAAACTACACCAGCCCTGCGGTGATGGAGGCTCAAGGTTCGGTTCTGACCAACAAGTACGCCGAAGGCTACCCAGGCAAGCGCTACTACGGTGGTTGCGAGTACGTCGACGTGGTTGAGCAGTTGGCCATCGACCGTGCAAAAGAGCTGTTCGGCGCCGATTACGCCAACGTCCAGCCACACGCCGGTTCCCAAGCCAACAGCGCCGTGTACCTGGCCCTGCTGCAAGGCGGCGACACCATCCTGGGCATGAGCCTGGCCCACGGCGGTCACCTGACCCACGGCGCCACGGTTTCGTCCTCCGGCAAGCTGTACAACGCCGTTCAGTACGGTATCGATGCCAACGGCCTGATCGACTACGACGAAGTCGAGCGCCTGGCGGTCGAGCACAAGCCAAAAATGATCGTGGCCGGTTTCTCTGCCTACTCGCAGATCCTGGACTTCCCACGCTTCCGTGAAATCGCCGACAAGGTCGGTGCCTACCTGTTCGTCGACATGGCCCACGTGGCCGGTCTGGTGGCTGCGGGCGTTTACCCCAACCCAGTGCCTTACGCCGACGTGGTCACCACCACGACCCACAAGACCCTGCGCGGTCCACGTGGCGGCCTGATCCTGGCACGCGCCAACGCCGAGATCGAGAAGAAGCTCAACTCCGCCGTTTTCCCGGGCGCCCAAGGCGGCCCGCTGGAGCACGTGATCGCGGCCAAGGCGATCTGCTTCAAGGAAGCACTGCAGCCTGAGTTCAAGACCTACCAGCAACAAGTGGTCAAGAACGCCAAGACCATGGCCAGCGTGTTCATCGAGCGCGGTTTTGACGTGGTGTCCGGCGGTACTGAAAACCACCTGTTCCTGCTGTCGCTGATCAAGCAGGACATTTCCGGTAAAGATGCTGACGCTGCCCTGGGCAAAGCTTTCATCACCGTGAACAAGAACTCCGTGCCGAACGACCCACGTTCGCCGTTCGTCACCTCCGGCCTGCGCTTCGGCACCCCGGCAGTGACCACCCGTGGCTTCAAGGAAGCCGAGTGCAAGGAACTGGCGGGCTGGATCTGCGACATCCTGGCCGACCTGAACAACGAAGCCGTGATCGACGCGGTACGTGAGAAGGTCAAGGCCATCTGCAAGAAGCTGCCGGTATACGGCGCTTGATGGCAGTTGCGTGAATAAGAAGCCCGGCTCATGAGCCGGGCTTTTTTATGCCGATTTCAATTTGAAACAGGGTCAAGTGTGGGAGCTGGCTTGCCTGCGATGGCGGTTTTGCAGTCAGCCCATCAGTGATTGACCCGCCGCTATCGCAGGCAAGCCAGCTCCCACATTGGAGTGCATTTCAAGTCGGGTTTATTGGTAGACCCGCTCAAAGCCTTGGCGGATCTTGTCTTCGGGCAGCTCATCGGCAATAAACACGATCACACTCTCCCGCGCCTCGCCCTCGGCCCATTCGGTATCCCAGTCGAAGCCATACAGCTTCAGCACGCCCTGGAACACCATGCGTCGGTCTTCTCCGGCAATGTTCAATACGCCCTTGTAACGCAGCAGTTGCTTGCCATGGTCTTCCAGCAGTTCGTTCATGAACTCGCTGAGACGGTCGATATCCAGCGGCTGGTCGGTGCGCAGCACCAGGCTGGAAATACGGTCGACCGAAGGCGCTGCACTGACCGGGCGCAGGCTCATGCCGGCGTTGAGGTTGAAGCCGCGCACATCCAGCAATTCGGCCAGGTCAATCTTGCCGTGATCCACCACACGAATTGGCGCACGACGGTTGATGCGGGTGAGGCGCTGGCTGAGGGCGTCGAAGCTGGCGTCGTCTACAAGGTCGCGCTTGCTCACCAGCAGGCGGTCGGCAAAGCCGATCTGGGCCTGGGCAATGGTCTGGGTCAGATGATGCTCGGCGTGGGCCGCATCCACCAGGGTGATGATGCCGTCGAGGATATAGCGTTCGCGCAGCTCTTCGTCGATGAAGAAGGTCTGGGCCACCGGTGCAGGGTCGGCCAGGCCGGTGCATTCGATCACCAGCCTGTCGAAGGCGATCTCGCCGCTGTCCAGGCGTTCCAGCAACAGGTACAGGGCTTTGGTCAGGTCGGTGTGGATGGTGCAGCACACGCAGCCGTTGGACAGGGTCATCACTTGCACTGGCTCGTCGCCCAGCAATTGGGTGTCGATACCGGCGTCACTGAATTCGTTTTCGATCACGGCGATTTTCAAGCCGTGCTCGGCTTTGAGCAGGTGGCGCAGCAAGGTGGTCTTGCCGGCGCCGAGGAAGCCGCTGAGGATGGTGACGGGGATGGGAGAGGACAAAGAGATTCTCCTTGAAGAAACACAGAAACAAATGTGGGAGCAAAGGCCTCTGTGGGAGCTGGCTTGCCTGCGATGCAGACAACTCGGTGCTTGCGTCAGACCGAGGTGATGCTATCGCAGGCAAGCCAGCTCCCACAGAAAACCCTGCTCCCACAGGGGTATCGCATTGGCCCGCGTTACCGGGTTAGCAGCACTTGGGCCCACCCTTGCCGCCGTAACGGGCTTCCTGGCGTTCCCGGAAGAACGCCTTGTAGTCCATCACCGGCTTGTCCGGGTGTTTGGTTTGCATATGCTCGACGTAGGTGTCGTAGTCGGGCATGCCGACCATCAGGCGGGCGGCCTGACCGAGGTATTTACCGAGGCGACTGATGTCATTGAACATGTCTGCAATCCTCGTTATGCGTCCGGTACAGCCTGGAACGGGGCTTCTTTATCCGTACGCTCTTTGTTGCCCCAGGCGGCGACGCCGACTTTGAGCGCATAGAACAGGATGCTGAACACCACGAACAGGAACAGCGCCGTCAGCGTTGCGTTGGTGTAGGCGTTCCAGATCACGTGTTGCATCTGGTCGATGCTCTTGGCCGGGGCGAGGATCTGGCCGTTAGCCAGGGCATCGCTGTATTTCTTGGCCAGCGACAGGAAGCCGATCGCCGGGTTGGCGTCGAACAGCTTGATGAAGCCTGCGGTGGTGGTGCAGATCAGCAGCCAGACAGCCGGCAACATGGTCACCCAGATGTAGCGCTGACGCTTCATTTTGATCAGCACAACGGTCGCCAGCATCAGCGCGATACCGGCCAGCATCTGGTTGGAGATACCGAACAGCGGCCACAAGGTATTGATGCCACCCAGCGGGTCGATCACGCCCTGGTACAGCAAGTAACCCCACATCGCCACGCAGCCTGCGGTTGCAATCAGGTTGGCAGTCCACGACTCGGTGCGTTTGAGCGCAGGCACGAAGGAACCGAGCAGGTCTTGCAGCATGAAACGACCGGCGCGGGTACCGGCATCCACTGCCGTAAGGATGAACAGCGCTTCGAACAGGATCGCAAAGTGGTACCAGAACGCCATGGTGTTTTCACCTGGCAGCACACTGTGCAGGATCTGCGCGATGCCCACCGCCAACGTCGGCGCACCGCCGGCACGGGCCAGGATGGTGGTTTCGCCGATATCGTGGGCAACGGCCGACAACGCCTCAGGGGTAATTGCAAAGCCCCAGCTGCTGACGGTTTGCGCCACGGTGACCACGTCGGTACCGACAATGGCAGCCGGGCTGTTCATGGCGAAGTACACGCCAGGCTCGATCACCGAAGCGGCAACCATCGCCATGATGGCCACGAACGACTCCATCAGCATGCCGCCGTAACCGATGTAACGGGCGTGGCTTTCACTGGCCAGCAGCTTGGGCGTGGTGCCCGAGGAGATCAGCGCATGGAAGCCCGAGACCGCGCCACAGGCAATGGTGATGAACAGGAACGGGAACAGGCCGCCCTTCCACACCGGGCCGGTGCCGTCGATGAACTGGGTGAGTGCCGGCATTTTCAGGTCAGGCATGGTGACCAGGATGCCAATCGCCAGGGCGATGATGGTGCCGATTTTCAGGAACGTCGACAGGTAGTCGCGGGGCGCCAGGATCAGCCACACCGGCAGCACAGCAGCCACGAAGCCGTAGCCGATCAGCATCCAGGTGATCTGGATACCGGTGAAGGTGAACGCCTTGGCCCACTCTGGATCAGCGGCAATCTGCCCGCCCAGCCAGATCGAACCCAGCAGCAACAGCACGCCGATGATCGAGATTTCCCCGATGCGGCCCGGGCGGATGTAGCGCATATAGATGCCCATGAACATCGCGATCGGGATGGTCGCCATCACCGTGAAGATGCCCCATGGGCTCTCGGCCAGGGCCTTGACCACGATCAGCGCCAGCACCGCGAGGATGATGATCATGATCAGGAAGCAGCCGAACAGCGCGATGGTCCCCGGAATGCGGCCCATCTCTTCGCGAACCATGTCCCCCAGGGAACGGCCGTTGCGACGAGTGGACAGGAACAGGACCATGAAGTCTTGCACCGCACCGGCCAGCACCACCCCGGCAATCAGCCAGAGGGTGCCGGGCAGATAGCCCATTTGCGCCGCCAGCACCGGGCCGACCAACGGGCCTGCACCGGCAATCGCCGCAAAGTGGTGACCGAAAAGAATGTGTTTGTTGGTTGGTACGTAGTCCAGACCATCGTTGTTGACCACCGCAGGGGTTGCCCGCCGGGGATCGAGTTGCATCACGTTGTTGGCGATGAACAGACTGTAGTAACGGTACGCAACCAGGTAGATGGCCACAGCAGCGACCACAATCCACAAGGCGTTGATCGCCTCGCCGCGGCGCAAGGCCACTACGCCCAGGGCGCACGCTCCTACAATTGCCAGCACCAGCCAGGGTAAGTGGCGTAGCAGGCTATTATTATTTTTCATTTTTATATTCCAGCCAGGGTGGACAGAAAGGACAGCCAGCCCGAGTTTAGCGCTACTGGCCTCAAAGACCAGCCCCCTACGTTGGTCTAGAGCCTTCAACCGCTAAAAAAAGCCGAAATAAACGCCTCTTGATGGCCCCGGGCTACACTCCTCCCATTCACAGAGGGCTTTACCATGACCGAGCATGCGTCCGAACGTCGCCGTTTTCGCCGGATCGCCTTTGATGCCACGGCCGAACTTCGGCAAAACGGCAGCGAATGGCCGGTAAAACTGGTGGATTTATCACTCAAGGGATTGCTGGTGGAACGGCCTGACAACTGGAAGGGAAATAAAGCGCTGCCCTTTGACGTCGACATACGCCTGGACCAGAAGACGCATATAAAGATGCAAGCGCGGCTGACCCATGAAGAGCAGGGTCAATTGGGCTTAGTGTGCAAACACATTGATCTGGATTCGATCAGCCATTTGCGTAGGTTCGTTGAGTTGAACCTGGGTGATGAGCAAGAACTGGAGCGCGAGCTGGGCGCCCTGCTGGAGATCTGAAAACGCACATCAATCAAAATGTGGGAGCTGGCTTGCCTGCGATAGCGGCGGGTCAGCTTACCCATTCTTGCCTGATACACCGCCATCGCAGGCAAGCCAGCTCCCACAGGGGTTCAGCGGTGCTGCGGATTATTCGAACAGGGCATCCAACGCCTGCTCCAGCCGCGTCACAGCAATAATCTGCAACCCCGGCGGCGCCTCCTTCGGCGCATTGCCCTTGGGCACAATCGCCCGTTTGAAGCCATGCTTGGCCGCTTCCTTCAAGCGCTCCTGCCCACTCGGCACCGGGCGCACTTCGCCCGACAAACCCACCTCGCCAAACACCAACAAGTCATGGGGCAACGGCCGATTACGCAGGCTGGACATCACCGCCGCCATCAACGCCAGGTCGGACGCAGTCTCCAGCACCTTGACCCCGCCCACCACGTTAAGGAACACATCCTGATCGTGAGTCGGAATGCCACCATGCCGGTGCAGCACCGCCAGCAACATCGCCAGGCGGTTCTGGTCCAGGCCCAGTGTGACCCGCCGTGGGTTTGCCAAATGGCTGTCATCCACCAGCGCCTGGACTTCCACCAGCATCGGCCGGGTGCCTTCCCACGTGGCCATCACCACACTGCCTGGGACTTCTTCCTGAGCGCGGGTGAGAAAAATCGCCGAGGGGTTCGAGACTTCTTTCAGCCCCCGATCGGTCATAGCGAACACACCCAGTTCGTTGACGGCGCCAAAACGGTTCTTCACCGCCCGCAGCAGGCGCAGGCGACCGTCGGATTCCCCTTCGAAATACAACACGGTGTCGACCATATGTTCCAACACCCGTGGCCCGGCCAGTGCGCCTTCTTTGGTCACGTGGCCGACCAGGAAGATCGCCGTGCCGCTCTGCTTGGCGTAACGCACCAACAGCGCCGCGCTTTCGCGCACCTGAGACACGCCGCCGGGTGCCGATTGCAGTTGTTCGGTGAAAATCGTCTGGATCGAGTCAATGACCATGACTTTAGGCTTTTCGATGCGCGCCGTGGCGATGATGCTTTCGATGCAGGTTTCGGTCATGACCCGCAGTTGGTCCTGGGGCAAGCCCAGGCGCCGGGCACGCATGGCCACTTGCTGCTGGGACTCTTCGCCGGTGACATACAGCGCAGGCATGCGGCTGGCGATGCTGCACAGGGTTTGCAGCAGGATAGTGGACTTGCCGATGCCAGGGTCGCCGCCGATCAGCACCACCGAGCCGTCCACCAGGCCACCGCCCAATACCCGGTCCAATTCGCCGGAGGCGGTGGAAAAGCGCGGGATCTCTTCGACGCTGACTTCGGCCAGGGTCTTGATCTGCGCCTGTTGCCCGGTCCAGCCGGCACGGCCGGTGGGGGCCGCGGCACCGCCACTCTCGATCATGGTTTCAGTCAGCGTGTTCCACGCGCCGCATTCGGAGCACTGGCCCGCCCATTTGGGAAAGGTCGCGCCGCACTCTGTGCAGCCGTACATGCGCTTGGCCTTTGCCATGTGAGAACCTCCAACCGAAAAACCGCGATGATAGCTCAGCGCGACGCTGGGGTCCGGATTTCGCCCTTTGCTAAACGTGAAGCACTGTTACCCACGGGGTCCTCGGCGTTCAGGTCTGCGCCTTTGGCTTGCAGCGCCCCCAACAATTCGACGCGCTTGAACAACCCGGCGTACATGGCGGCGGTCTGCCCTGCGCCGTTGCGCTGGTCGGGGTTGCAGTCGGTGGCCAACAGGCGCTGGGCGATTTTCAGCTCGCCTTTGAAGATGGCGCCCATCAACGCCGTGTTACCGCGTTTATCCTGGACGCAGGCGTCGGCGCCGGCATCGAGCAGACGCTCCACATACGGGCCCTGGCCGTGATAAGCAGCCAGGATCAACGCGGTGTAGCCCTTGTCATCCTGGGCATTGAGGCCGTAGCCGGACTCTATGAAGGTGTTGAGCATGTCGAGGTCGCCACGACGGGCGGCGTCGAAATAGTAATCCTGCAACTGCGCCTTGAGCGCCACCGGGTCGGGGGACTCGGCATGAGCGGTAAAGGCCAGCATGGCCATCAGTAAGCCAATAGAGATACGCATAGGGTGTTCTCCTGCCAAAGGTCGACGCCCGTGAAGGCGCCGACCGCAACCAATGAATCAGTCGGTCAGTTTTTCCGCCAGCGCCTTTACGCGAGCCAGATCGCCCTTGGCGACCTTGGCCACGCCGGTGCCGTATTCCGGGTCCGCCTTGTAGAGGAACGACAGGATGATGTGCTTGCTCTCGTCATCGGTGGTGGCCAATGAGCCGCCAAAGTTGTTGATGAGGTCTTCGCGCTCTTTCTTGGTGTAGGAGCGGTACAGGTCACCGGCCTGCTTGAAGTTCTGCTCACGTTGAATCTTGGCCTGCTGGGTGCTGCCCGACAGCGGCGACTGGCTGTAGCGTGCGGTTTGCGGCTCTTCCCGCGGCAACAGGCGACTTGGTTGGTAGTTGACGCCGGTGGTGGTCTTGCCGACGTTCATCGCGCCGTCCTGGTTGCCGTTGTTGACGGTGACCCGTGGAGCGTTGATCGGCAACTGCAGGGCGTTCGCGCCCAGGCGGTACATTTGCGTATCGGCGTAGGAGAACACGCGCCCCTGCAGCAGGCGGTCTTCCGACGGCTCGATACCCGGTACCAGGTTGGCCGGGGCCATCGCGACTTGCTCGGTTTCCTGGAACACATTAGCCGGGTTGCGGTTCAGCACCATTTGCCCGACTTTGCGCTCGGGCACATTCGGCCAGATCTTGGTGGCATCCAGTGGGTCGAAATCAAACTTGGCCAGGTCTTCAGGCTTGAGCACCTGCACATACAGGTCCCACTTAGGGAAGTCGCCTTTGTTGATGTGCGTGACCAGATCATGGGTCATATGGCTGTAGTCACGCCCCTGCACCTCGGTAACTTGCTTGGGATCAAGGTTCTTGATGCCCTGCTGGCTCTTCCAGTGGAACTTGACGTAGTGCACTTCGCCTTTGGCGTTAATCAACTTGTAGGCATGTACGCCGTTGCCGTCCATTTCGCGGTAACTGGCAGGGGTGCCGGAGTCCGAGTACAACTCGGTCAGTGTACGAGTGGACTCTGGAACATGGGAGAAGAAGTCGAAACGGCGCGAGTCATCGTCCAGGTTAGTGCGTGGGTCCGGTTTAAAGGCATGGACCATGTCCGGGAACTTGATGGCATCCCGAATAAAGAACGTGGGGAAGTTGTTACCGACCAGGTCCCAGTTACCTTCGGCGGTATAGAACTTGGTGGCGAAGCCCCGTGGGTCACGCAGGGTTTCCGGGGAGTGGTTGCCATGCACCACGGCCGAGAAGCGTACGAACACTGGTGTGGTTTCACCGGCGGCGAACACTTTGGCCTTGGTCAGGTCGCTGAGGTTGTCGGTCACGGTGAAGGTGCCATGGGCGCCCGTGCCGCGTGCGTGCACTACGCGCTCTGGGATGCGCTCGCGGTCGAAGCGTTGCAGTTTCTGGATCAGTTGCACATCTTGCAGCAGCACCGGACCATTGGCACCGGCGGTTTGGGAGTTCTGGTTATCACCGACGTTGGCCCCGTTATCGCGGGTCAGGTTGGCGGCTTGTACGGAGAGGGAAAGCAGGCTGGCGGTCACCAGTGCCAGCGCGTGGCGCGCCGACACGGGCCTGCGGCTGATTGGAGTGTTCATCGAGGTTTCCTCTGGTTTTTTAATGCACATTCAGTTGTGCTTGCCAGAGGCTAGTGACCTATGAGTCAGAAGATAAATAGAAAAACACCACAGGCCCGATTAAGAAAAAAATCTGGTAACCCGCTGAAATAGCGGCTAATTCGCGCGCGACTAGTGGCACTTTGCAAACTATTTGCGATTTGATGTGTCGATAAAAACCGACAGTGTTAACAGTTGTTTCGAGCAAGCGCTGTTCGACTGAATTACACTGACCTCCACCCTCCTCAACTGTAACAAGGAATAACCTATGGGCGTGATCAGTGAGTTCAAGGCCTTCGCGGTCAAAGGTAATGTGGTCGACATGGCCGTCGGTATCATCATCGGTGCTGCCTTCGGCAAGATTGTTTCCTCATTTGTAGGCGACGTGATAATGCCTCCCATCGGCCTGCTGATCGGTGGCGTGGACTTTGCCGATCTGGCCGTCACGCTCAAGGCAGCACAGGGTGATGTACCCGCTGTTGTGCTGGCTTACGGCAAGTTCATCCAGAGCATCATCGACTTTATAATCGTCGCGTTTGCAATCTTCATGGGTGTGAAGGCGATCAACCGTCTGAAACGTGAAGAAGCCGTGGCCCCAAGCTTGCCGCCGACGCCAAGCAAAGAAGAAGTGCTGCTGGGCGAGATCCGCGATCTGCTCAAGGCACAGAACAACAAGCCGCTTTAACCTGCGGATGCAAAAAAGGCGCCTCGCAAGGCGCCTTTTTTCTACCAATAATTTTCTACCGCCACCTGGCCAGGTCGTCGGCTCAGGCTCAGTTGCATGTCCCGCTGCTTGAGCAACTGGCGCGTATCATCGACCATCTGCGGGTTGCCGCAAATCAGTACACGCGAATCCTGTGCCGTCAGCTCCACGCCGGCGGCCCGCTCCAATTCGCCATTTTCGATCAAGGCCGTAATACGCCCATTCAACGCGCCCGGATGCTGCTCGCGGGTGACGATGGGAATGTAGGTGAGCTTGTGGGCGTACTCGGCCAGGTACTCGCGCTCACCCAGCGTGTCGATCAGCGACTGGTAGGCCAGTTCCTTGGCTTCCCGGGCGCTGTACACCAGGATGATGCGCTCGAATTTTTCCCACACTTCGAAGTCCTGCAGGATCGACAGGAACGGCGCGACGCCCGTTCCGGTTCCCAGCAACCACAAGTCACGCCCGTCGACAAAGCGGTTGAGGGTCAGAAACCCGGTGGCCTGGCGCTCGACCAGCAAGGTATCGCCCACCTTCAGGCGGCTCAGTTCACTGGTGAACTCACCACCGGGGACCACGATGGAAAAGAAATCCAGATGCTCGTCAAACGGCGAAGACACGATGGAATAGGCACGCCAGACGGTGCTGCCATCCGCCTTGGTAACGCCCAGGCGCACGAACTGGCCGGCGGTAAAACGAAAACCGGCATCGCGGGTGGTGCGCAGGGTGAACAGGCTGGGGGTCAGCGACTGCACATCGAGCAGGGTCTGGCGGGTAAATTTCTCAGCACTGGCCGTCATGGGGGGCTCCGTTTTGCACAGGCCGTTAGTGTCCCTCAAAACAGACCGCGCAAACACTGATGATTGGTACTGGCTTTGCCGTCACTCAAGGTTCACGCGGCTGGCCTGCGCGTTTTTCAACCAAGTCCAGGGGTAAACCATGGGTTCACCACTAGCACTAACTATTTGGCTATTAACGCGCCCCGAATACCTCCCGAGATGAAACGGCACGTACAGCGACATCATTTTGATACTACTTTCAAGATATTAATAATATTGAAAAAAAGTAACTTGCCAAGCGCCCTTATACAAAACTTCAAGCCTTGTACAAAACCCGCCAACTAAACAAACCCTGGAAGTAAAATATTTTTCAAGCTCAGTTGTAGGACTTACCCTACACTTGTTTTCGAGCTGCAATGGGGGATCAGGACGTACCCAGGTCACATATACGCGCATGGAGAGTCACCGATGGTCAATTGGCATAATACCCGGCTGCCCAAGCTGGACGGCGAGAGTGAAATCACCAGTGTGTTTGAGATGGTGATAAACCACACTTATGAACTAGGTTTCGAATATTGCTCCTTTACCATGAGTTCCCAATCACAAAGCCCCCAAACAAAACCCATTCTGTTTAATAACTATCCAAATGAATGGCTTAGCATTTATAAACAAGCGCACTTCTTCGATGTAGACCCCGTTGTAACCCACTGTAAAACCTCGGTACTGCCTATTCTCTGGGAACAAAAAACCTTTGCCAACACCCCCAAGCTGTGGGAATTGGCCCAGTCATGCGGGGTGCATTTAGGCTGGACCCAAGCCGTGCATGACTTCCAGGGTGTATTCAGCATGCTGACCCTGGTTCGCAGCAAGGGCGAGGTCAGCCCTGAAGAGCTTTACGAAAAAGCCGGCCAGGTGTTGTGGCTTTGCCATGCGATGCATGCGGTCGTCGCGCAGAAGTACGCCGACGCCCCCGACATCAAAGCGCCCAGCAAATTGACTGCCCGGGAAACAGAAATCCTCAAGTGGTCGGCGATGGGCAAGACCGCCTCGGAGATTGCCGCGATTCTTTGCCTGTCCGAGCGCACCGTGGGGTTTCATATCAGCAGTACCTTCAAGAAACTGGGCGTGCATAACAAGATCCAGGCGGTGCTGCGCGCCGCTAAAGCCGGGCTGTTTTAGCCCACGTAAAACACCGCATGTCATCGCATTGAAAAAAACGTAACATTTACGGCCAATTCTGAGTGTTGAGGGTGCGCTTTCCACGGTGGCCCCGCCGTTCACTCAGACGGTCCGTCGATTACCCAGAGCCTCGCCCCGCCATGCCCCTGCTTGACAGCCCTTTCGCCCAGCTCGACCTGATTCGTCAGCCAGAGCAACACAATGATCCGCTGCAAGCCTTCGATGCCGCCGACGAATACCTGCTCAGCCACCTCGCCGCGCAACAGCCCACTGCCGCCACCCGCGTGCTGGTGCTCAATGACAGCTTCGGCGCCCTGGCAGCCAGCCTTCAAGGCCAGGTGCAAGTGACCTCCAGCGGTGACTCGTTCCTCGCCGCTCAGGGCCTGGAGAAAAACCTGGTGCGCAACGGCAAGCCCTTTGATGCCGTGCCCTTCATACCGGCCAGCCAGCTCGCGACCAGGCCGTTCGATCGCGTGTTGATCCGCGTGCCGAAAACCCTGGCGTTGCTGGAAGAACAACTGATCCGCCTGCAAGGGCAACTGGCGCCCGGCGCCGAGGTGATCGCAGGTGCAATGGTCAAGCATTTGCCACGGGCTGCGGGCGAATTGCTGGAGCGTTACATCGGGCCCATGCACGCCTCATTGGCGGTCAAAAAGGCGCGGTTGCTGATTGCCAGCGTCGAGCCGCGCCCTGCCGCGGTCTCGCCCTACCCGACCCGCTATACCCTGGATGCGCCGGTCATCGAGTTGTGTAACCACGCCAACGTCTTTTGCCGCGAAGGCCTGGACATCGGCACCCGTGCCTTCCTGCCGCACCTGCCAAAAAACCTGGGCAGTGCACGCGTGGCGGACCTGGGCTGCGGCAACGGCGTACTGGCGATTGCCAGCGCCCTGCAGAACCCCGACGCGCACTACACCTTGGTGGATGAGTCGTATATGGCAGTGCAATCGGCCGCCGAAAACTGGCAAGCCGCCTTGGGAGAGCGGGACGTCAGCGTACGTGCCGACGATGGCCTGGCCGGCCAGGAGGCGCAATCGCTGGAAGTGGTGTTGTGCAACCCACCGTTCCACCAACAACAAGTGGTCGGCGACTTCCTCGCCTGGCGCATGTTCCAGCAGGCACGCGAAGCGCTGGTGGTCGGTGGCGCCTTGTACATCGTCGGGAATCGTCACCTGGGCTACCACAGCAAGCTGGCGCGGTTGTTCCGTGGTGTCGAGCAAGTAGCGGCCACGCCCAAGTTCGTCATCCTCAAGGCGCGTAAATAAAAAAGCCCTGCTTTTCGATCAAGAAAAGCAGGGCTTTTTCGTAGGAGCGAGCTTGCTCGCGAAAAACTCACAGACGCCGCGTTTATTCAGGAAGCACGCGTTATCGTTGACGTTTTTCGCGAGCAAGCTCGCTCCTACAGTGTCAATGCGTGCTCAGGCCTGCCGCATTCATGAACATGCGCATCAGGCTGGCCACCACGAACAGGGCCAGCACGCTGCCGGTCCAGATCATCGCCAGCCACCCCAGGCGCCGCCACAACGGCTGCTTCTCGGCCTGTTCAATCTCATGCAACGAAGGTTTTGACATGTTTCAACCCTCCTAGTGATAGCCGTCTTCGTGGGTGACCTTGCCGCGGAACACGTAGTAGCTCCAGAAGGTATAGCCCAGGATAAACGGGATGATGAACAGCGTGCCCACCAGCATGAAGCCCTGGCTTTGCGGCGGCGCGGCGGCATCCCAGATCGACACGGACGGCGGGATGATGTTCGGCCACAGGCTGATCCCCAAGCCACTGTAGCCGAGGAAAATCAGCACCAGCGTCAACAGGAACGGCGTGTAGTGCGCGTTACGCGCCACGGCGCGGATCAGCCCGTACATGGTGACCAGCACCAGGATCGGCACCGGCAGGAACCAGAACAGGTTCGGCAAGGTGAACCAGCGCGAGGCGATTTCCGGGTGGGTCAGCGGCGTCCAGATGCTGACGATGCCGATCACCGCCAACACCACAAACGCCAAAGGCCGCGCCAGGTTGTGCATCTGCTCCTGCAACTTGCCTTCGGTCTTCATGATCAGCCAGGTGCAGCCGAGCAAGGCATACGCCACGATCAGCGCCACGCCGCAGAACATCGTGAAGGGTGTGAGCCAGTCCAGTGAGCCGCCGGCGAACTGGCGATCCACCACCGGAATACCGTCGATAAAGGCGCCCAACGCCACCCCCTGGAAGAAGGTCGCCGCCAGCGAGCCGCCAATAAACGCCTTGTCCCACAGGTGACGCTTGTGGTCCTTGGCCTTGAAGCGGAACTCAAAGGCCACGCCGCGGAAGATCAGGCCGATCAGCATCAGGATCAGCGGCAGGTACAGCGCCGACAACACCACCGAATAGGCCAGCGGGAACGCGCCGAACAATGCCGCGCCCCCGAGTACCAGCCAGGTTTCGTTGCCGTCCCATACGGGCGCCACGGTGTTCATCATCACGTCACGGTCGACTTTGCCCGGAACAAACGGGAAAAGAATGCCAATCCCCAGGTCGAAGCCGTCCATGACCACGTACATCATGATGCCGAAGATGATGATCACGGCCCAGATCAGCGGAAGATCAATACCCATCTCAATTCCCCTTGTGCTGGATGTGGTCGTGGTCGTTATCACTGCCATCGTCGGCAGCAGACAACGGACGCGCGGGGGTGCGTTTCTGGCCGGGGCCACCGTGGGCGGGCTCGGTACTGTCGTGGGTCACGGGGCCTTTGCGCACCAGGCGCATCATGTAGCCCAGGCCCGCGCCGAACAGCGCGAAGTACACCACCACGAACAACACCAGGGTAATGGTCATCTGCGTCAGGCTATGCCCGGAGGAGGCATCCGCCGTGCGCATCAACCCGTAGACCACCCAGGGCTGGCGGCCGATTTCGGTGGTGAACCAACCGGCAAGAATCGCAATCAGCCCAGACGGGCCCATCCACAGCGCCAGGTACAGGAACGGTTTGGACGTGTACATCTTGTCGCCCCGGCGCAGCCACAGGCTGAACAGACCGGTGAAGATCATCAGGAACCCCAGGCCGACCATGACCCGGAACGACCAGAACACAATGGTGGAGTTGGGACGGTCCTCAGGCGGGAACTCCTTGAGCGCCGGCACCTGCTTGTCCAGGGAGTGAGTCAGGATCAGGCTGCCCAGGTACGGAATCTCGACCGCGTATTTGGTTTTCTCGGCTTGCATGTCCGGCCAACCGAACAAAATCAGCGGCGTGGGCTCGTTGCCGATATTTTCCCAGTGGCCTTCAATCGCGGCGATCTTGGCCGGTTGATGCTTGAGGGTATTGAGGCCGTGGAAGTCGCCGATCACCGCCTGGATGGGCGCAACGATCAGGGCCATCCACATCGCCATCGAGAGCATTTTGCGGATCGCCGGGTTGTCCTTGCCGCGCAGTAAATGCCAGGCCGCCGACGAGCCGACGAAGAACGCCGTGGCAACAAAAGCAGCCGTGGCCATGTGCATCAGGCGGTAGGGGAACGACGGGTTGAAGATCACCGCCAGCCAGTCGGTCGGTATTACGCGGCCATCGATGATTTCAAAGCCCTGGGGCGTCTGCATCCAGCTGTTGGAGGCAAGAATCCAGAACGTGGAGATCAACGTACCCACGGCCACCATCACCGTGGCGAAGAAGTGCAGCTTGCGCCCCACCTTGTTCCAGCCGAACAACATCACGCCCAGGAAACCGGCCTCGAGGAAGAAGGCCGTGAGCACTTCGTACGTCAGCAATGGCCCGGTGACGGCACCGGCGAAGTCCGAGAAGCGGCTCCAGTTGGTACCGAACTGGTAGGCCATGACCAAGCCCGATACCACCCCCATGCCGAAGTTGACGGCAAAGATCTTCGACCAGAAGTGGTAGAGGTCACGGTAGGTGTCGTTGTGGGTCTTGAGCCACAAGCCCTCCAGCACCGCAAGGTAACTGGCCAGGCCGATGGTGATCGCCGGGAACAGGATGTGGAATGAGATGGTGAACGCGAATTGAATTCGGGCGAGATCTAGCGCCTCCAAACCGAACATAAGTCTTCCTCTGTCAGGTAATACCGGCTGCTGGCTGGGAGCCTGCACCCACTGCCCCCACGGATATGGAGTGTGGCGAATTTCAATTCGTTTCTTTTATTACCCATCGCGTGGGGAATCTGGCCTTGCGGCCGCCAGAACAATCCCGGGGCAGGTTTTGATCTGGATCAAGCATCGTTGAAAGAGTAGTCCCATTTTTGCTGTAGGACTGTGTGGTCTTTTGCCGCGTGACAGCTTGCCTCAGCCCTGTTCTTGCAACTATTTGTTACAGCTTGATGCTAATCTCGCCATTCCCCCGCTCCTGACCTGAATTTCCGATGCCCAGTGAACCTGCGTTGCTGCTACGTCACCACCGTCCTTTCATCGCGTTCTGGCTGGCGCGGATCTTTACCGCCAGCGGCTTCCAGATGCTCACCGTGGCAATCGGCTGGAACCTCTACCAACTGACCGGCAACGTGCTGGACCTGGGCCTGGTTGGCCTGGTGGAATTCGTACCACGCGTGCTGTTCATGCTGCACACCGGGCATGTGGCCGATCGCTATGAACGCCGCAAGGTCGCCGCCATTTGCCAGACGTTACAGGCGCTGATTGCCTTATCCCTGGCCATTGGCGGCCTGACCGGCAACGTGACTCGCGAGATGATCTTCATCCTCGCCTTCCTGCTCGGCGCTGCGCGCTCATTTGAAATGCCCACCACCCAGGCACTGTTGCCGAGCATCGTGCCCAGCGCGCTGTTCCCCCGGGCCGTGGCGGCATCGCAATCGGCCCAGCAACTGGCGACCATCGTCGCACCGGCCGTGGGCGGTTTGCTTTACGCGTTTGGCAGCGTGTGGGTGTACGGCCCCACCGTGGCGCTGTACCTGATCGCCTGCGTGCTGACACTTAACCTGCCCGCACGCCAGACTCCGCTGAACAAAGCCAAGGCCACCCTGGACTCGCTGCTGGCCGGCATACGCTTTATCCGCAGCCGCCCGGACATTCTTGGCGCCATCTCCCTGGACCTGTTTGCCGTGCTGCTGGGCGGCGCCACCGCGCTGTTACCGGTGTTCGCCAAGGACATCCTGCTGACCGGTGCCTGGGGCCTGGGCCTGCTGCGGTCGGCCCCGGCCGTGGGCGCATTGCTGATGTCACTGTGGCTGGCGCGGTTCTCAGTAGACCGCAAGGTGGGCCGCGTGATGTTCACCGCCGTCGGCGTGTTCGGGGTGGCAACCATCGCCTTCGGCCTGTCGACTTCGTTCTGGTTTTCACTGGCGGTGCTGGTGGTACTGGGCGCGGCAGACATGATCAGCATGGTGATCCGTGCATCGTTCGTGCAGTTGGAAACGCCAGATGAAATGCGCGGGCGAGTGAGTGCGGTCAATGGCCTGTTTATCGGTGCGTCCAATCAATTGGGCGAATTCGAATCCGGGATTACCGCCCACTGGTTTGGCACCGTGCCTGCGGTGGTGATGGGCGGGGTTGGCACCCTGGTGGTGACCGGGGTGTGGATCAAGCTGTTCCCGACCCTGGCCAACCGGGATCGCATGCATGTGCCGGTGGAAGAAACCAAGCCATAGGCTTCACCGCCATACCCTGTGGGAGCCGGGCTTGCCCGCGATAGCGGTGTATCAGGCAACTTTCTGGTGGCTGATACACCGCTATCGCAGGCAAGCCAGCTCCCACACTGGAACTTCATTGGTCTGACGGTTTGGGCTATAGCACCTTATCCAAGGTAATCGGAAACTCCCGAACCCGCTTGCCGGTGGCATGGTAAACCGCATTCGCCACCGCCGCCGCTACCCCGACAATGCCGATTTCCCCCACGCCCTTGGACCCGAGCGCATTGACGATCTCGTCGTGCTCTTCGACAAACAGCACGTCAATCTCGCCAATATCGGCGTTCACCGGGATGTGGTACTCGGCCAGGCTGTGGTTCATGTAACGCCCCAGCTCATGGTCGACCTGGGTCTCTTCATGCAGGGCCATGCCAATGCCCCACACCACGCCGCCAAGGATCTGGCTGCGGGCCATCTTGGGGTTGACCACGCGCCCCGCGGCAATGGCGCTGACCACACGGCTGACCCTGATGGTGCCCAGGTCTTCATCAACCCGCACCTCGACAAACACCGCCGAATGGGTCGCGCAGGCATAGCCCTGGCGCTTCTTGTCCGGCTCGCTGTCAACCTGTGCTTGCAGCACCTCCTCACCGCTGTCCTTGACCAGTTGCGCCAACGAAACACTCACATCACCGGCATGCAGTTGGCCCTCTTCAAACCGCACGGCTTCGGCGTCCTTGAACACCGGGTAGGTCTGCCGGGCGACCTGGAGCAACTTGGCATTCAGCGCTTCACAGGCTTGCTGCACCGCCGTACCCACCGAGGACACGGTAAACGAGCCGCCCTGCAACGGCGCCGTGGGCAACGACGAATCGCCCAGCACAAAACGCACGTCGGCCATGGCCACGCCGCTGGCCTGGGAGGCGATCTGGGTCATCACCGTGTAGGTGCCAGTGCCAATGTCGGTGGTGGCGCTGCTGACGGTGAGCTTGCCCTGCGCGTCGAGGCGCGCCTTGGCGCTGGCTTTCATCTGCATGGCCTCCCACACGCCGCCGGCCATGCCCCAGCCGATCAGTTGGCGGCCGTCACGCATGCTACGCGGTTCCGGGTTGCGTTGGTGCCAGCCGAAGCGTTCGGCGCCTTCGCTGTAGCACTCGCGCAGGGCCTTGCTCGACCAGGGTTTGTCTTCGTTCTGGTTACGTTCGGCGTAGTTGATCAGGCGCAATTGCACCGGGTCGATGGCCAGGGCACACGCCAGTTCGTCCATGGCGCACTCCAGGCCGAGCACGCCTAGTGCGGCGCCGGGGGCACGCATGTCCAGCGGGGTAAACACATCCAACGGCGCCAACTTGTACGTCAGTTGCACGTTGTCGCAGTGATAGAGCATGCCGCTCCACTCCACCACGTGCTCGCTGAAATCCTCAAAGCGCGACGTCTGGCCAATCGCGGTATGCCCCAACGCCAGCAAGCGACCATTGGCGGCGGCGCCCATCTGCAAACGCTGCAAGGTGCGCGGACGATAGCCGAAGGTGAACATCTGTTGGCGCGTCAGGGTGACGCGCACCGAGCGTTTGAGCGCCATGGCCGCCATCACCGCGAGCGGCAATTGGTATTGCGGGCGCAGGCCCGAACCGAAGGCGCCACCGACGAAAGCGGCGAAGATGCGCACCTGGCGCTTGTCCAAGCCGAAGACTTTTTGCACATAGGCCTGGCAGTTCTGCGGGCCCTGGGTCTTGTCGTGGATATGCAGAGTGCCATCGGACTGATACAGCACGGTGCTGGCGTGGGGTTCCATCGGGTTGTGATGCTCGATGGGCGTGCTGTAGTGCAGGTCCAGACTGATTGCGGCACCGGCCCATTCAGCTTCGAAGTTGCCTCGCGGTTCGGGCGGGGTCTGGGGCGACGGGTGCGCCGCCGCTTGCTGGGTGAGCAGGTCGGTTTCGAAGGTTTCGGGCGCGTAGTCGATCTGCACCAGCGAGCCGGCGTGCCGCGCCAGTTCGAGGTTATCGGCAATCACCAGGGCCAGGGGCTGGCCGCTGTAGAGCACGCGGTCGTTATACAGCGGACGAAAAGGCGAGCCATCGGCCGCATCGGCATCGGCGAACGCCTCGTCATAGCTGGCGATTTTCGGCCGGTTGAGGTGATGGATCACGTCCACTACACCGGGCAAGGCCAACGCCTTGGACGCATCGATGCTCAGCACCCGGCCTTTGGCGATAGTGCTCGACACCACGCTGCCATGCAGCAGGCCGTCCTCGGGAAACTCACCGGCATAGCGCGCTTGGCCGGTGACCTTGAGCAGACCGTCGACGCGGTCCAGGGGTTTGCCGATGGCGCTCATGGCTGTTCTCCTGCGACGGCGGCGTCGCTCAGGGCACGAATGATTGCTCGCCGCGCCAGCTTGACCTTGAAGCCGTTGTGTTCCAACGGTTCGGCGTCTTGCAGCAGGGCGTCGGCGGCGGCGCTGAAGGTTTCGCGGCTGACCGTGCGGCCAATCAGCAAGGCTTCCACTGCGCGGTCACGCCATGGTTTATGCGCCACACCGCCCAAGGCCAGGCGGGCGTCGATGATTTCATCGCCGTCCAGTTCCAAGGCGGCGGCCACCGAAACCAGGGCAAAGGCATAGGAGGCACGGTCACGGATCTTCAGGTAATGGCTGTGGCGGGCCAGGTGATCGGCGGGCAGCTCAATGGCCGTGATCAGCTCATCGTCGGCCAATTGGTTGTCACGTTGCGGCGCATCGCCTGGCAAGCGATGGAAGTCGGCGAACTCGATCACCCGCGCACCGCCACGTCCCTCTACATGCACCCGCGCCGCAAGCGCCGCCAGGGCCACGCACATGTCCGATGGATGGGTGGCCACGCACTGCTCACTGGCGCCGAGGATCGCATGGATACGGTTCAAACCGTTGCGCGCCGGGCAGCCGCTGCCGGGCTGGCGCTTGTTGCACGGCACCGCGGCGTCGTAGAAGTAATAGCAACGGGTGCGCTGCAACAGGTTGCCGCCGGTACTGGCCATGTTGCGTAACTGCGGGGACGCCCCGGCGAGGATGGCCTGGGACAGCAACGGGTAACGCTGCTCAATGAGTGGGTGCCAGGCCAGGTCGGCGTTGCTCACCAGCGCACCGATACGCAGGCCACCCTCGGCGGTCTCTTGAATGTCGTGCAGCGGCAAGCCGGTGATGTCGATCAGGTGCTCGGGATGGCTGATGTTTTCCTTCATCAGGTCCAGCAGGTTGGTGCCACCGGCGATAAAGCGCGAGGCGGCGCTGCTCATCTGAACGGCCTGCTGCACATCGGTCGGCCTGCTGTAGTGGAAGGGGTTCATGACTCACCTCCCTGGCCGCGACAGGCCGGTAGCGCGTCTTCGATGGCATCGCGGATGTTGTTATAGGCGCCGCAGCGGCACAGGTTGCCGCTCATCAATTCCTGGATCTGCGCACGGTCGTGGGCGCGGCCTTCATTGGCCAGGCCCACGGCAGAACAGATCTGGCCGGGGGTGCAATAGCCGCACTGGAACGCGTCGTGCTGGATAAAGGCCTGTTGCATGGGGTGCAGTTGGTCGCCGTCGGCCAGGCCTTCGATGGTGGTCAATTCGGCACCGTCGCACATCACGGCCAGGGTCAGGCAGGCATTCACGCGTTTGCCGTCACGCAACACGGTGCAGGCGCCGCACTGGCCGTGGTCGCAGCCTTTTTTGCTGCCCACCAGGTCCAACTGCTCACGCAGCAAGTCCAGCAAGGTGGTCCAGGGCAACACGTTCAGTTGACGATCCTGGCCGTTGAGTGTCAGGCGTATCGGGTGGGCGACGAACGGCTGGGCCGCCGCGCCATTAGGGGTAGCGCTCATAAACACCTCACGGGTTGGTGTACGTCCGCGGCGTTCAGGAAAGTCGCCGTCTTAGGGGTACGACTTCCTGGGGTTTTGAGCGTTCAAGATGATTGATCAGCGGATATTGAGCTGGGCTTTCAGGGTGTTTTGCGGTGGGTTGATCGAGGTATTGGTGAATTCGAACCAGCCCTGGGCCTGGACGTTCAGGTCGAACACATAGATGTAGCCCATCAAGGTGCCCACGCCGTTGCACACCTCACTGATGTTGCCGACCTGGCACACCGCTGTGCGTTGCCCATTCAACTCTGCGCCGTTAAAGCGGCCCATGGGGCTGTTGCCCAGGCCGACTTCCATCACCGAGACCTGGGTGGGCCCGCGGTGCTCGCACATCTGGGTGGTGTTGACCCGCTCCGGGATCGCTTCGCTGCAGTCGGCCGATTCCACCTTGAACACCCGCACCTCGCTCAAGGCCGGTGCAGCCGCGCCCCATGCCGGTGCCGCGCCCAGCCACAGGCTGATACTGGCGATCAGAGCTAGACTCCACGGGTTGGCTTTTTTCATGCTGTCGATGACCGGCTGTTGAACGTCGGCGCAGTATGCCTCAAGCCCATGCGCCACACAGCCTCGGCTGCTGGTATGATGCGCCGCTTTTTCCGATCCTCTCTGAAACCACAAGCGTTTGGCGCAGTTTGTGCTTTGACTTAGAGGTCAACAAATCACGACGCACACTAGCGTCACAGGGAGCCGGCATGCTGGAAAAGCTGTTTCAACTCAAAGCCCACAACACCAATGTGCGCACCGAGATTCTCGCGGGGATCACCACCTTCCTGGCCATGGCCTACATCCTGTTCGTGAACCCGAGCATCCTCGGCGAGACCGGCATGGACAAGGGCGCGGTGTTTGTCGCCACCTGCCTGGCGGCGGCCATTGGTTCGACCGTGATGGGCCTGATCGCCAACTACCCGATTGCCCTGGCACCGGGCATGGGCCTCAACGCCTTCTTCACCTACACCGTGGTCCTGCACATGGGCCACACCTGGCAGGTGGCGCTGGGCGCGGTATTCATTTCGGCGGTGCTGTTTTTCCTGCTGTCGATCTTCCGCATTCGTGAGTGGATCATCAACGCCATCCCCCTGCCTCTGCGCTCGGCGATTGCCGCCGGCATCGGCCTGTTCCTGGCGCTGATCGCCCTGCATAACGCCGGTATCGTGGTGAGCAACCCGGCCACCATGGTGGGCCTGGGCGACCTGAAACAACCGGCGCCGATCCTGGCCACCCTGGGTTTCGTGCTGATCGTCGCGCTGGAAGCCCTGGCCGTACGCGGCGCAGTGCTGATCGGCATCCTGGCGGTGACCGTCGCCTCCATCGTCCTGGGCTTCACGCCGTTCATCGGTGTGACCTCGGTACCGCCGTCCCTGGCGCCGACCTTCCTGCAGCTGGATATCAAGGGCGCGCTGGACATCGGCCTGGTCAGCGTGATCTTCGCCTTCCTGTTCGTTGACCTGTTCGACAACTCCGGCACCCTGATCGGCGTCGCCAAGCGCGCCGGCCTGATGGGCAAGGACGGCCATATGCCGAAAATGGGCCGCGCGCTGATTGCCGACAGCACCGCCGCCATGGCCGGCTCCCTGCTGGGCACCTCGACCACCACCAGCTACATCGAATCGGCTGCAGGCGTGAGCGCCGGTGGCCGGACCGGCTTGACCGCCATCGTGGTCGCGATTCTGTTTTTGCTGGCGCTGTTCTTCTCGCCATTGGCCGCCAGCGTGCCGGCCTATGCCACCGCGCCAGCCTTGCTGTTTGTGGCGGTGCTGATGAGCCAAGGCCTGGCCGAAATCGACTGGGACGACATTACGGTGGCAGCGCCGGTGGTGATCACCGCCCTGGCGATGCCCTTCACTTACTCCATCGCCAACGGCATCGCCTTCGGTTTCATCGCCTGGACCGCCATCAAGCTGCTTTCGGGCCGCTACCGTGAGCTGAACCCGGCACTGGTGATCCTGTCGATCCTGTTTGTGATCAAGCTGGGCTGGTTCAACGCATGACTTTCGACGCCGCAAGTTACACCGTTCAACTGCAAGACAAGGTCACGCGCCTGCGTGACCTGCTCGCACCGTTCGACGCGCCCGAGCCGCAGGTCTTCGACTCGCCGCTGCAGCACTTCCGCCTGCGCGCGGAGTTCCGCCTGTGGCGCGAAGGCGGCGAGCGCCACTACGCGATGTTCTCCCAGGAGGACAAGCGCACGCCGATCCTCATCGAAGAGTTCCCCATCGCCAGCCAGCGCATCAACCAGTTGATGCCGCAACTCAAGGCCGCCTGGCAAGCCAGCGCCGCCCTGAGCCACAAGCTGTTCCAGGTGGAGTTCCTCACCACCCTGGCCGGCGACGCGATGATCACCCTGTGCTATCACCGCCCGCTGGACGAACATTGGCACACCGCCGCGAACAAATTGGCCGCTGAGCTGAATGTGAGCATCATCGGCCGCTCCAAGGGCAAGCGCGATGTGATCGGCCACGACTACGTGGTGGAGAAACTCGACATCGGTGGGCGCACCTTCAGCTATCGCCAACCCGAAGGCGCGTTCACCCAGCCCAACGGCACGGTGAACCAGAAGATGCTCAACTGGGCCTACGAAGCGCTGGGCGATCGCCCGGACGATTTGTTGGAGCTGTACTGCGGCAACGGCAACTTCACCCTGCCGCTGGCGACCCGCGTGCGCAAGGTGCTGGCCACCGAGATCAGCAAGACCTCAGTGAATGCGGCCCTGAGCAACCTGGATGAAAATGGCGTGGATAACGTCAACCTGGTGCGCCTCTCTGCCGAAGAACTCACCCAAGCCCTGAACGAAGTGCGCCCGTTCCGCCGCCTGCACGGCATCGACCTGAAAAGCTACGAGTTCGGTAGCGTCTTCGTCGACCCGCCCCGCGCTGGCATGGACCCGGACACCTGCGAGCTGACCCGGCGCTTCGACAACATCCTGTACATCTCCTGCAACCCGGAGACGCTGGCGGCGAATATCGCGCAACTGCACGACACGCACCGGATCACCCAGTGTGCAATGTTTGACCAGTTCCCGTGGACGCACCATATGGAGTCGGGTGTGTTGCTGACCCGCCGATAAACCTGTGGGTTGTAGGAGCGAGCTTGCTCGCGAAAAACGTCAACGATAACGCGTGCTTCCTGGATGAACGCGGTGCCTGTGGGGTTTTCGCGAGCAAGCTCGCTCCTACTGTTTATTCAAGTGTCTGTTGTCTCTGGGGGCTGCGGTACTTTCTTGCGTGGCCGGCCACCCTTCTTGCCATTGGCCCGGGCCGCTGCGGTCTTGGCCGCGCTGCTTTTGCGACCATTGCGCGATGCCACCAGGCTGGTTGCCAGGTCCATCAGCGGCTGGCTTGTAGCGATCAACCCTGTGATCGAAACATCCAGGTCCTGCGCTTCACAGCTAATCGCCTTGCCACCGAACGTCACTTCCAGTTGCTGGAAATCCTTCTCTGAAAACCCTTCGAACTCCGGCAGGCCAGCCACCGGCAACACAACGCGGCTGCCATCGCTGAAGCCAATGGAGAGGCAATCGTTTTCATAACGTACGTTACTGGCGTTGGCGTACAGGCGTTTCAACCTGCGTCCTCGGGCGATTGCCTTGTCAACGTCGGCTTCAGTGAGAGGTACATAAGGTGTGACTTTGGCTTTTATGATTTTCATAAATTAATCCCCACGCAATCTGGCGCTCTTACCAGATTCAAAATAGTCCGTTGCGCTATGACATCGTGCCTGGCGCTGGCGATGACATAGACGCCGTGTCGAATGACCAATCCTGGAACCAACTCACCAGCGTCCCAATTCCAGGAATGATTCTCCAGGCAAACCGTCTGCAGTTTTTCCCACCAAATCCTGCGTGCCCGCGCCAAGTAGTGCCGCTGCATGATCGCCCCGCGTATCTCCTTCAGAAGTGCTGCGGGTGGCCGCCTCCGTTCAGGCTCTACATCCCACAACTCACCTTCCCCATCCAGGAAACTGAAACGAAACCGCGCATCCCATCCCTTGCCCCTGACATGCACATGGGGCGGGCAATGCTCATCCCTGATAAACACCGAAATGACATAGCCTTTGTAAGCACCTACTCTCATCGTAACCCATCCGTTAGGTTATTTTCCGTCAGGTAACAATTTCCCTCTGCCACCCGACAACCGGCTCCTATTCCCGAAGCTGTTTCACAGATTAGTAACCACAAAAAACCCGGCGAATGCCGGGTTGTAACCAGTGATGCCAACGACTGGAACGACCCGGCCAATGCTCGAAAGTCCTCCTCGTTCAGCAACCTCGCGCAATACTTCAACCGAATGCACGTCAGCCGGTGATCCAGCAATTGCATTGATTAAACGTTCGATCACCGAACAGATCCGCAGCCATCCATTGACCAAATTAACCAACCAGTACATTTTGACTCCACAACCAATAAGAACTGTGGAGAAGCCTCTATGCCGCCCATCGTGCTGGTGCTCAACGGCCCCAATCTCAACCTGCTCGGCACCCGCGAGCCTGCCACTTATGGCCATGAAACCTTGGCCGACATTGCCGCCCTGTGTGGTCGCAGCGCCGACAAGCTCGGGCTGAAGATCGAGTTTCGCCAGACCAACCACGAGGGCGAATTGCTCGACTGGATCCACGGCGCCCGCAACCGCTGCGCGGGTATTGTGATCAACCCGGCGGCCTGGACTCACACTTCGGTCGCGATCCGCGATGCCCTGGTGGCCAGTGAAGTGCCGGTGATCGAAGTGCATTTATCCAACGTGCATGCCCGTGAAGCCTTTCGTCATCACTCGTTTGTGTCACCGATCGCCCAGGCCGTGCTGGCCGGGTTTGGCAGCCATGGCTACCACCTGGCACTGGAACATTTCAGCCTGACGCTGAAGGGACGCACCTGATGAAACCACGCATTCTCGCCGGCCTGATCGGCGCCGGTATCCAGGCCTCACGCACCCCGGCACTGCATGAGCAGGAAGGCGACGCCCAGGGCTTGCGCTACCTGTATCGCCTGATCGACCTGGAGTCGCTGCACCTGGACCTCAACGCCCTGCCGGAATTACTACGGGCCGCCGAGCTGATGCACTTCACCGGTTTGAACATTACTTACCCGTGCAA
Source organism: Pseudomonas sp. Pse35 (assembly GCF_024519715.1). NCBI lineage: Bacteria > Pseudomonadati > Pseudomonadota > Gammaproteobacteria > Pseudomonadales > Pseudomonadaceae > Pseudomonas > Pseudomonas sp. Pse35. The sequence continues at coordinate 155,663 of NZ_JALJRP010000003.1, forward strand.
GCAGGCGATCCTGCCGTTGCTCGATGAGCTCTCCGATGAGGCCAAGGGTATTGGTGCGGTCAACACCGTGGTGTTCAAGGGCGGCAAACGCATCGGTCATAACACCGACTGCCTGGGGTTCGCCGAAGGTTTTCGGCGCAACTTGCACAACGTACCGCGCCAACGCGTGGTGCAGATGGGCGCCGGTGGTGCGGGCGCGGCAGTGGCCCATGCACTGTTGGCAGAAGGCGTGGAGTACTTGAGCATCTTCGATGTCGACCGCACTCGCGCCCAGGACCTTGTGGATAACCTTGCCCAGCAGTTCGGCATCGGTCGCGCTCAAGTCGGCAGCCACTTGGAAAACGCCATGGCCGAAGCCGATGGCCTGGTGAACACCACGCCCATGGGCATGGCCAAGCTGCCCGGCACGCCTGTGCCTGCGGCGTTGTTGCGGGCTGAATTGTGGGTGGCGGAAATTGTGTACTTCCCGCTGGAAACCCAACTGCTGCGCGACGCGCGCGCCTTGGGTTGCCGTACCCTGGATGGCGGCAATATGGCGGTGTTTCAGGCGGTGAAGGCGTTTGAGTTGTTCAGCGGCGAAGTGGCGGATGCAGACAGGATGCTGGCGCACTTCCAGAGCATGAATATCTAGGGATGCAACCCCATCATGATCGTTCCCACGCTCTGCGTGGAAACGCCTCACGTGACGCTCCGCGTCACGACTTTGACAGCAGACGCAGAGCGTCCATGTCGGCATTCCCACGCAGTGCGTGGGAACGATCAGTTCTCAGGCTTGCAGGTAGCGCAACACCGACTCGCAAATCATTTCCCGATGGCGCTGCTTGATCGCCTCATCCGACAGTTCGATCTGGAAAATCTCGCTGAAGGTGTGCCGGTTGGACACCCGGTAGAAACTGAACGAGTTGATCAGCAAGTGCACATCCAGCGGCTCCAGCCCTTCGCGAAAAAGCCCCAACTCAGCCCCGCGGCGCAAGGTCTCCCCCAACCCTTCCAGGATTTTGCTGTTCATCGCCTTGATGGTGTCGGTGCGCTTGACGTACTCGGCGTTGTGGATATTTTCGATGCTGACGATGCGCACGAAATCCACGTTCTGGTCGTGGTGATCGAAGGTGAACTCCACCAACCGGCGAATCGCCTCACGCGGCTCCAGGGCCGTGAGGTTCATGCGGGTTTCGGTGTTGCGGATATCGCCGTAGAGCTTCTCCAATACCTCGACGTATAACTGCTCCTTGCTGCCGAAGTAGTAATAGATCATGCGCTTGGAAGTGTGGATGCGCTCGGCGATGGCGTCTACGCGAGCGCCGGCCAGGCCCTGTTGAACAAACTCGACAATGGCTTCCTGGAGAATATTCTCCCGGGTCTTTTCCGGATTGTTCTTGCGACTCTTGCGCGGTGCGTCAGCTACCGCGGGGAGATCGGGACTCGAGGTCATGGTGCGCTCACGGCCATTGTTGTGCAGGCGCTGATTATGGGCCGCGGCGCTCCCCGAAGGAAGCACCTGCCTTGCGGTTATAGCCGAGCCTGGCGTACCGCCCCACTGCGCGACTTGGCCATCGCCGCCAGACGCACCGCCACGTTGGCAGCGCCGTAGCCGGCATAGCCATTCTTGCGCTGGATGATCTCGAAGAAAAACCGCCCCTCGAACGCCTCGGTGTACACATGAAACAACTCACCGCCCTGGGCGTCGCGATCGTACAGCACGTTGTAATACGCCAACTCACTGAGAAACTCATCGTCGAAATCGAAGCGTGCCGCCAGGTCGTCGTAATAGTTGAGCGGGATATCCAGCAACGGCACACCGGCCTCTTTGGCCCGGCGTACCTCGGCAAAAATATCCGCGCAATCGAAGGCAATGTGGTGCACGCCCGAACCGCGATAGCTGGAGAGCGCGTGGGAAATCGCCGTGTTGCGGTTTTCGGAGATATTCAGCGGCAGGCGAATCGAACTGCAACGGCTGCGCAACGCACGGCTTTTCACCAGGCCGTAGGGGTCGGGCAGGACCACTTCGTCATCGGCTTCGAAATCCAGCAGGCTTTTGTAGAACAACACCCAACTGTCGAGGCTGTCGGCCGGCAGCGCCATGGCCATATGGTCGATGCGCAGCAAGCCGCCACTGGCGGGTGCAGCCGTTTGCAGGTTGAAATCGGTGTCGTACAGCCCGCCTTCGCTGGGGTCGACCAGGTAAATCAGGCTGCCATCCGGTGCACGCACGGCGGCCAATTCCAGCTCGTTGGGGCCGACCAGGCCGCGATAAGGCTGGCCCTTGTAGGCCACCGCCCGCTCCAGGGCCTTGGCACTGTCCTTGACCCGAATTGCCGTGGCGCACAGCGACGGGCCGTGGGCCTCGAAAAAGTTGTGGGCGAAGGAATAGGGTTCGCAGTTGAGGATCAGGTTGATGTCACCCTGGCGCAACAGGCTCACATTCTTGGAGCGATGCTGGCCGGCCCTGGCGAAACCCAGGCGCTCCAGCCAATGGGTCAGTTTGGCGCCGAGGCTTTCGTCCACGGCAAATTCAAGAAACTCGATACCGTCGTATTCGCTGGCCGCCGGAGTTTCAAACAGGATATCCACGGGCGCAGCGGGGGCTTCTTGCGCCAGGCGCTGGCGGGTTTTTTCTTCCAGGTACAACAGTGACCGCAAGCCATCCGCCGCATTCGCGCGGGTCGGCGCAGCACGAAAACCGTCATTGAAAATTTCCAGGGACAACGGCCCGGTGTAGCCACTCTGGATGATCGGCGCGAGAAAGCCCGCCAGGTCAAATTCGCCCTGGCCTGGGAAGCAGCGGAAATGCCGGCTCCACTCCAGCACATCCATGGCCAGGATCGGCGCGTCGGCCATTTGCACAAAGAAAATCTTGTCGCCGGGGATCTGCGCGATGCCACTCGGGTCGCCCTTGAGCGACAAGGTGTGGAAGCTGTCGAGCAACACGCCCAGGCTTGGGTGATCGACCTGGCGCACCAGGTTCCACACCTGTTGCCAGGTGTTCACATGCTTGCCCCAGGCCAACGCTTCATAGCCGATGCGCAGGCCGCGCTTTCCCGCATGTTCGGCCAGCAGGCTCAGGTCATCGAGCAAAATACGTTCGTCGCCCACGCTGTCGGCCGAGGCATTGCTGCACACCAATACCAGATCGGTGCCCAGTTCCTGCATCAAATCGAATTTGCGTTCGGCACGCTCCAGGTTGCGTGCCAGGCGATCACGGCGGCAGCCTTCGAAGTCGCGAAACGGCTGGAACAGGGTGATGGCGATGCCGAGGTCGGCGCACATTTGCCGGACTTCCCGAGGGCTGCCGTCGTAATACAACAAGTCGTTCTCAAAGATCTCCACCCCATCAAACCCGGCGGCGGCGATGGCTTCGAGTTTTTCCGGCAGGGTGCCGCTCAAGGACACAGTGGCAATAGAACGTTGCATGGAAGACTCCCGGCAATTGTTGTTTGTGGCAAATTATTCGCCCCCAGCCTACAGGCAGCAATTAAAATGTACGAACCGGTTAGTTTTTGGTGCGATTATCGAACACTAAGCCTCTTTGGCGAATTGACGACTTTTTAACCACTGCGCACCATCGACCGGGCAATTCGCTCATGTAACAAAGACCCAGAACACACCATAAGAATTTCAAAAAACGGGTACAAACCTCATGCCTCTGCAAAATTCAGCCCTGGCCGCGCGCCCGGGCAACCCGCACGCCGGCATCGGCGACAAGATCCGCGGTGCCCTGGCCGTGGGTAAAACGCGCTGGGGCATGCTGGCCCTGGTGTTCTTTGCCACCACCTTGAACTACATCGACCGCGCCGCCCTGGGCGTGATGCAACCGATCCTCGCCAAGGAAATGAGCTGGACGGCGATGGACTACGCCAACATCAACTTCTGGTTCCAGGTCGGCTACGCCATCGGCTTTGTGCTGCAAGGCCGCTTGATCGACCGGGTCGGCGTCAAGCGCGTGTTCTTCTGCGCCGTGCTGCTGTGGAGCCTGGCCACCGGCGCCCATGGCCTGGCCACCTCGGCGGTCGGCTTTATGGTCTGCCGGTTTGTCCTCGGGCTGACCGAAGCCGCCAACTACCCGGCCTGCGTCAAGACCACACGCTTGTGGTTCCCGGCGGGTGAACGGGCAGTGGCCACCGGCATCTTCAACGCCGGCACCAACGTCGGCGCGATGATGACGCCCATGCTGCTGCCGTTGATCCTGCACGTGTGGGGCTGGCAGGCAGCGTTCCTGTGCATGTCGGCACTCGGCGGTATCTGGCTGGTGCTCTGGGGCTTGAAGTACTACAACCCGGAAGACCACCCCACCGTTAAACAATCCGAACTGGACTACGTGCAACAGGAAGTCGAGCCGGAACAACCCCGCGTGCCGTTCAGCCGCATCCTGCGCATGCGCGGCACCTGGGCCTTCGCCCTTGCCTACTCGCTCACTGCGCCGGTGTTCTGGTTCTACCTGTATTGGCTGCCGCCGTTCTTGAACCAGCAATACAACCTGGGCATCAACGTGACCCAGATGGGCATTCCGCTGATCATCATTTACCTCACCGCCGACTTTGGCAGCGTGGGGGGTGGGATCCTGTCGTCATTCCTGATCGGCCGTGGGATGAACTCGATCAAGGCGCGGCTGTTGTCGATGTTGCTGTTCGCCTGCTGCATCGTCGGCGTGATCATGGCGGCCGGCTCCAGCCAGCTGTGGGTCGCGGTGTTTGCCATCTCCCTGGCCATCGGCGCGCACCAGGCCTGGACCGCCAACATCTGGAGCCTGGTGATGGACTACACGCCCAAGCACATGATGAGCACGGTGTTCGGTTTCGGCGGCATGTGCGCGGCCATCGGCGGCATGTTCATGACCCAGATCGTCGGCCATATCCTCACGGTGACCAACAACAACTACACGGTGTTGTTCACCCTGATCCCGGCGATGTACTTCATCGCACTGGTGTGGATGTACTTCATGGCGCCGCGCAAGATCCCCACGGTAGACGTTTAACTAACGCCGCCGCTGCTGCCAGGCAGCGGCCAACCCGCTCATGCAGATCACCCCGATACCCACCACCGTGGTCATATCGGGGGTATGGCTGAACACCAGCCAGCCCAACAACCCCGCGAACACGATCTGGCAATAGCCAAACGGCGCCAGCAAGGCCGGCGCCGCGAAGCGGAACGCCTGGGTGAGCATCAGGTGTGCGGTCATCCCGCAGGTGCCCAGCGCCAGCATCATCACCACGTGCCACAACGTCGGCACTTGCCAGAAGAACGGCACCATCGCACTCATCACCAAGGTGTTGCACAGGCCGGCGAAGAAGTTGCTGGTAGTCGGGCTGTCGTATTGGCTGAGGATGCGCGTGAGCAACTGGTAGAAGCAGAAGAACAGCGCCGAGCACAGCGGCAGCAGTACCGCCGGGGTAAACAGCTCGCCGCCGGGGTGGATAATGATCACCACGCCGATAAACCCGCAGATCACCGCCAGCCACTGGCCACGGGTCACGTGCTCACCGAGCAACGGCACCGACAGCGCCGTCACCAGGATCGGCGCAAGGAAGTTCACCGCTGTAGCTTCGGCCAACGGGATGTAATGCAGCGCTGTGGTGAAGAACAGGCTGGTGCCCAACAGGCATAACGCCCGCACCACCTGCATGCCCGGCCGCTTGCTGCGCAACACGCGCAAGCCCGATTGCGGCAGGAAGATCCCGGCCATCAGCAAGGTGTGCACCATGTACCGCGCCCACACCACCATCACGATCGGGTAAAACCCGGCCAGGTATTTGGACAAGGCGTCGTGGCTGGAGAACAGGAACGTCGCCAGCACAATCAGCAGGATGCCTTTGAACGGATGGTTGACGCCGGAGAGCGGGGTACTGACAGTCATTGAATTCTCTTGTGTGGCGAGCGGGACGCTGAGCGCTGAACCAAGTCGCGCTCAACCCGGTAATCTAGCAGCCGGGCCGGAGTCTGCCCCAAGAGCATAACCAAACACCGGGCGAACAGCGCACTAAATCGATGGATCCGAGTCCAACGCTGCACGCTCGCCCCGGCGTTGCACACTTTTTAACCAAGGCCTTGCCGCTATGAAAAAAATCCTCTTTGCCCTGTCTGCCCTCGCCCTGCTCGCCGCCTGCGATAAAACCCCGAAAGAAGCCCCCAAGCCCGCGCCCGCCTCCGTGCAAGCGACCCTGGTGCCCGAAACCCCGCCCACCGATAAATGGGTCGGCAAGTGGGTCGGCGTCGAAGGCTTGCACCTGACCATCGCCAAGGACGACAGCATTGGCCGCGGCCACTACCTTCTCACCATGCAATATGGCCTGGACGCCGATGACGCCGGCACCTTCAAAGGTGAGGCCGCTGAAGACGGCATCGCCTTCACCCGCCCCGACGGCCCGCAGTTGTTGCGCGCTGGCGATGGCGCTGCCACCGGCTTGAAGTGGCTGGCAGATAAAAAAGACTGCCTGATCGTCGCCACTGGCGAAGGCTATTGCCGTTAATACCGACCATAATCAATCACGGTTAGCACACAGAGGATTGCTCCCATGCTATGGAAAAAAGGCCGACGCAGCGACAACGTGGTGGATGCCCGTAACGACAGTGGCGGCGGCGGTGGCGGTATGCGCTTCGGCGGCGGCAAGGGCCTGAGCCTCACGGCCATCGTGCTGATCGTCGGCATTGGCTGGCTGACCGGCCAGGACCCGATGCAGATTCTTGGCCAATTGACCGGCCAGATGGAACAGGCGCCGTCGGTCAGCACCCAGCCGCGTCACGCGCCGCCAGCCAACGATGAGCAAGCCGACTTTGTGCGCGCTGTGCTGGGCGATACCGAAGACACCTGGGGCCAGGTGTTCCAGGAAAATGGGCTGGCCTATAAGAACCCGAAACTGATCCTGTTCCGTGGCCGGGTGAACTCAGCCTGTGGTGGCGCCACCTCGGCCAGCGGCCCGTTCTACTGCCCGGCTGACCAGCAGGTGTACCTGGACCTGGATTTTTTCCGGGAAATGTCGCAACGCTTCCAGGCCGCCGGTGATTTCGCCCAGGCCTACGTGATCGCCCACGAAATCGGGCACCACGTACAAACGTTGCTGGGCATCTCGTCCAAGATCCAGGCAGCGCGCCAACAGGGTCGGCAGATGGAAGGCGACGGTGGCCTGCTGGTTCGCCAGGAACTGCAAGCCGATTGCTTTGCCGGCGTGTGGGCCAACCATGCGCAAAAACGCCTGAACTGGCTGGAACCCGGTGATATCGAAGAGGCCCTGAACGCAGCCAATGCCATCGGCGATGACCGCTTGCAGCAACAGGGGCAAGGACGCGTGGTGCCGGACTCGTTTACCCACGGCACCTCGGCGCAACGGGTACGCTGGTTCAAGACCGGCTTCGCCCAGGGCCAGATCACTCAATGCGATACCTTCGCGGCCAAGAGTCTCTAAATGATCAAACGGTTGGGGTTACTGCTGGGTGTGCTCGTGTCCTGTTGCACCTTCGCGGCTGAACACGGCGTCAAGGTGGTCAGCCCCGATCGTTTTCATCTGGAGGCCGGCGACCTCAGCCTGGGCCTGAGCCAAAACTGGGGCCAGCCGCTGCCCAAGGTCACGCGCGCATTGATCATCGTGCATGGCCGCCTGCGCAATGCACAAACCTACCTGCAAAGCGGGATCGACGCCGCCGAGCATGCCGGGGTGGGCGGCAGTACACTGGTGATCGCGCCGCAGTTTCTCAATCAAGCCGACGTGAAACGCAACCACCTGGGCGACGAGGTAGTGCGTTGGAAGGGTAACGACTGGATGGCCGGCGAAGCGTCCACCGGCCCAGGGCAGATCAGCTCTTATGGCGCTCTGGACCAGATCATCAAGCACTTGGGCAACCGCAAACTGTTCCCGGCACTGAAAGAAATCGTGGTCGCCGGGCATTCCGGTGGCGGCCAAGTGGTGCAGCGCTTCGCCCTCACCGGCCACGACCACCCATTGCTCAATTCCGAGGGCATCCGCCTGCGGTATGTGGTGGCTAACCCGTCGTCCTATGCTTACTTCAGCCCGCAACGCCCGGTGACGTTCGACATTGCCAATTGCCCAGGCTTCAACGACTGGAAGTACGGCATGCAAAACCTGCCGGATTACGTGGGGGGCCGAGGTGCCCAGCAGCTGGAACAAGACTACGTCTCACGCGACATCACTTACCTGTTGGGCCAGCAGGACACCGACCCCAACCACCCGGCATTGGATAAAAGCTGCGAAGCCGAAACCCAGGGTGCGTATCGACTGCTTCGTGGCCACAACTACTTTGACTACCTCAAGCAGCGGCATCCGCAGTTGGGCCACCGGCTGGTAGAAGTGCCGGGGGTGGGGCATGACGGGGATAAGATGTTTACCTCGCCAGAGGGAGAAAAGGTACTGTTCGCTCAGTAGCACCTGAAGGAACCCCATCAAAATGTGGGAGCTGGCTTGCCTGCGATGACGGACTGTCAGTTGATAAAGTGTCAGCTGACCCACCGCTATCGCAGGCAAGCCAGCTCCCACATTTGCTCTCTGTCGCCCGGGTTAGATCATTCGGCGCAACGCCGCACAATCCTCGGCATGCCAATCCGCCAACTCCGGCCAAGGGTTCTCCGGCAAGTTCACCAACACCGTCCTGGTGCCCGCTGCCCGGCCACAATCCAGGTCAAAGCGATAATCCCCGACCATCACCATTTCGCGGGGTGCTACGTCCCAAGCCGCCGCCAGTTTCAGCAACCCACCGGGATCCGGCTTGTGCGGCGCATCATCGCGCCCCAGCACGTCCTCAATGGCAAAGCAGTCCGCCAGGCCTATCGCCTCCAGGGTGATAAGGGCCAGCTCCCGCGCATTACGGGTCAGGATCCCCAAGCGATAACCGCGCCCAGCCAATTCGCGTACCAGCTCAACGGCACCTTCGGCCGCAATGGAACCCAGCGCCAGCTCGCGCTCATGCTCCAGCAACCAGGCATGTTTGGCCTCCGCGACATCTGCCGGCAATGCCGCGAGGTGCGTGAGAATGTCGTCTTCAGGCGGGATCTGCAGCGCCACGCGGATAGCCGCAAAATCATGCACCGCCACCGTGAGGGTGCCGTCCATGTCGAACACCCAGTGCTTCACGTCGCAGAGGCTCATGCCCAATCCTTGCGATGGCGAATCAAACCTTCCTGGGTCACCGACGCCACCAGTTGCCCGGCGCGGTTGTACACGCTGCCCCGGGAGAAACCCCGGGAGTTGCCAGCCCACGGGCTGTCCATGGCGTACAGCAACCAGTCATCGGCACGCAGGTCGGCGTGGAACCACAGCGCGTGATCGAGGCTGGCGACCTGCATGTCTTTCTGCCACACGGTCTTGCCATGGGGCAGCAACGAGGTGGTCAACAGGCCGAAGTCCGAGGCGTAGGCCAACAGGTATTTATGCAGCGCCGGCGTGTCCGCCAAGGCACCGTCGGCACGAAACCACACGTACTTGACCGGGTCGGACGGCTGCGGGTTGAACGGGTCTTTTTCGGTGACCGGGCGCACTTCAATGGGCTTGGGGCACAGCAACTTGTCGCGCATGTGCTCGGGGATCAGGTGCGCACGTTGCTGGGTCAGCTCCAGCTCCGACGGCAGGTTTTCCGGGCCCACTACCACCGGCATGGTGGTCTGGTGCTCGAAGCCTTGTTCGTCGTACTGGAACGAGGTCGTGCAGGTGAAGATCGGATTGCCCTTTTGAATCGCGGTGACACGACGCGTGCTGAAACTGCCACCGTCGCGCACGCGGTCCACCGAATACACCACCGGCAACGCGGCATCGCCAGGGCGCAAAAAATAACCGTGCAGGGAATGCACATGCCGCGCTTCTTCTACGGTCTGGCTGGCCGCCGACAGCGACTGGCCGAGCACTTGGCCGCCGAACAGTTGGCGAAAGCCCAGGTCCTGGCTGCGGCCGCGAAAGAGGTTTTCCTCGATCGGCTCCAGGGTCAGCAAGTCCACCAGATCTTCCAATACTTGGCTCATTGAAACTCTCCTCAAAGCAAAACGGTATCCACCTGGAGGAGCGAGCTTGCTCGCGAAGGTCGTTAACGATGACGCAGCGCTTCTGGTTTACCGCAGCGCTCTTACGTTCTTCGCGAGCAAGCTCGCTCCTACGGGTTTCTGTTGAGCATGACCGCCTGCTTATCCGTGCAGCGTGTCCAACCATTGGGCGCGGGTGATGCGGTACAAAACATGCGGGCGCAGCGGGTCACCGGCTGCGACTTTCGGGTGTTCAAAATCTGCCTGCGGATCGTAATGCATACCGATGGCCTGCATGACTTTTTGTGAGGGCAGATTGGCTTCAGTGGTGAAGGCCAGGATTTCGTCCAGTTGCAAGCGGTCAAAACCACAGCGCAACGCCGTCCAGGCCGCCTCACTGGCATAACCCAGGCCCCAATGTTCGCGGGCCAGGCGCCAGCCGATCTCCACCGCCGGGGTAAAGCCGGCTTCGAAGCTGACATTCGCAAGGCCCGTCAGGCCGATAAATTCACCGGTGTCCTTGCGCTGCAAAGCCCAGAACCCAAAGCCATATTCAGCAAAATGCCCGCGAATCCGGCCGATCAACGCTGCGCTCTCCAAGTGGCTCAATTGAGCCGGGAAGTAACGCATTACCTGCCGGTCGGCGCACATGCGCGCAAAGTCCGGCAGGTCGCTGTCGCGCCATTGGCGCAGCACCAAGCGTGCACTTTCCAATTCCAGTATCGGCTCCATGGGTCCCCCCTGCCTTGCCATGTGCGTGAGTGTACAGCGCTGTTAAGATCCTTCGCAGGTTCCCGTCAGAAAATCCCATGCCCTTACCATTGATCTACCACGAAGACTACAGCCCTGAGTTCCCGGCGGACCACCGGTTCCCCATGGACAAGTTTCGCCTGTTGCGTGACCACCTGGTGGACAGCGGCCTGACCGAAGACAGCCAATTGCTGCGCCCGCCGCTGTGCCCGGCAGACATTTTGGCCCTGGCCCATGAACCGGGGTATATCGAACGCTACATGAGCGGCGGACTGCCCCGCGAAGACCAACGCCGCCTCGGCCTGCCGTGGAGCGAAGCCCTGGCCCGGCGCACGGTGCGTGCGGTGGGCGGCTCGATACTGGCGGCCGAACAGGCCCTTGAACATGGCCTGGCCTGCCATTTGGCCGGTGGCACCCACCATGCCCATTACGATTATCCGGCGGGTTTCTGCATTTTTAATGACCTGGCGGTGATCAGCCATTACCTGCTGGCCAGCGGCCGGGTCAATCGCGTGCTGATCTTCGATTGCGACGTGCATCAGGGCGACGGCACCGCACGCATCCTGCACAACACGCCAGACGCCATCACCGTGTCGCTGCACTGCGAAAAGAACTTCCCGGCACGCAAGGCCCAAAGCGACTGGGACATCCCGCTGCCCATGGGCATGGGCGATGCCGACTACCTCAAGGTGGTGGATGACGCGCTCAACTACCTGCTGCCGCTCTACCAGCCGGACCTGGTGCTGTACGACGCCGGCGTGGATGTGCACAAGGACGACGCCCTTGGTTACCTCAAGCTGACAGACGAAGGCGTCGCCGCCCGTGATGAAAGCGTGATGCGCCACTGCCTGGGCCGCGACATTCCGGTGATGGGCGTGATCGGTGGCGGCTATAGCAAGGACCGCCCTGCCCTCGCCCGCCGCCACGGCATCCTGCACCACAGCGCGCAGCGGGTATGGACGTCATCAGGCTGTCATTGAAGTGTGAGCGTTACCCACAATGCCTGTGGAACGGCCTGTGGATAACTTGAGCGTAAGCGGCTGCAAGCGTTTGACCGCATGGCCTGTAGGAAAGTGTACGTTTTTTGATCAGGCAGCGGCGTCGTGGTCGGGTAGAATGCTCGGCCTATTCACATCACCGTAGCCCTGCCCATGCCTCAGACTTCTGCCCACCACGTCTCCATTATCGGCGGCGGCCCCGCCGGGCTGATGGCCGCCGAAGTCTTGAGCCAGGCTGGCGTGCGCGTGGACCTGTACGACGGCATGCCGTCGGTGGGGCGCAAGTTCCTGCTGGCAGGCGTGGGCGGCATGAACATCACCCACTCCGAGGCGTACTCGGCGTTCCTGTCGCGCTACGCCGAACGCGCCCCGCACATGGCGCCGCTGCTGCGCAGCTTTGGCGCCGAGGCGTTGTGCGAATGGATCCATGGCCTGGGTATCCAGACCTTTGTCGGCACCTCCGGTCGCGTATTTCCTACCGATATGAAAGCCGCGCCACTTTTGCGCGCTTGGCTCAAGCGTCTGCGGGAGCAAGGTGTGGTTATCCACACCCGGCATCGTTGGACGGGTTGGAATGACGAGGGCGATTTACTTATCCACAGCCCGGACGGCGAAAAAGTTGTCCACAGCGACGCCGTGCTGCTGGCCCTGGGCGGCGGCAGCTGGTCGCGATTGGGCTCCGACGGCGCATGGCTCAACCTGTTTGAAGGCAAAGGCCTGCCCTATGTGAGGCTGCAACCGAGCAACTGCGGGTTTGAAGTGTCGGCATGGAGCGAGTTGATGGTCAGCAAATTCGCTGGCGCGCCGTTGAAAAACGTCGCCATTGGCCTGGGGGATGACAAGCCTCGGCTGGGCGAATGCGTGATCACCGCCACCGGTATCGAAGGCAGCTTGATTTACGCCTTATCGGCGCCGATTCGCGAAGCGATCAACCGCGACGGTGCGGCCACGGTGCATATCGATTTGCTGCCCAGCAAGCCGCTGGACAAGGTGCAGGCCGCATTGGCCAAGCCCCGTGGCTCGCGGTCGATGAGCAAGCATTTGCACAGTCAGCTGGGGTTGGATGGCGTGAAAGCGGCGTTGTTGCGCGAGCTGACGCCTGCTGAACACTTCACCGACCCGGCGCAATTGGCGGTGGATATCAAGGCGTTGCCGCTGACGCTGGTGAAAACGCGGCCGATGGATGAGGCGATCAGCACGGCGGGTGGTGTGCCGTTTGAAGCGCTGGATGAGCGGTTGATGCTCAAGCCGTTGCCTGGGGTGTTTTGTGCGGGGGAAATGCTCGATTGGGAAGCGCCGACCGGTGGGTATTTGCTGACCGGGTGTTTTGCCAGTGGCCGGGCGGCTGGGCTGGGGATGTTGGAATGGCTCCAACGCTGATCGTTCCCACGCTCTGCGTGGGGATGCCGCCAGGGACGCTCTGCGTCCCACTTTAGGTTCGTGACGCAGAGCGTCACAGGATGCGTTCCCACGCGCGTGGGAATGATCAATCACTTCTTCTTACGCGGCCCAGTATTAAACACCGGCACCTTGCGCACCGGCTTGATCGACGGCTCAGCCGGGGCTACTTCCCCACTGTCCACCCACTTGCCCAGGTTGCGCTTGCCGCCACCGCCGGACGCCTTCGGCTTCTTCGGCTTTTTCGGTTTCTTCACCACCTGCCCGCTGGCATCGGTTTCCGGCACGCGGTGCTCCGGCTCGAAATCCGGTTCCATTTTGCGGGTGAGAGTCTGGCGGGTCAGCATCTCGATGGCCGAGAGCATGTTCACCTCATCGGCACACACCAGGGAAATCGCCTCACCGGTGTTGCCCGCACGCCCGGTACGGCCGATACGGTGGATGTAGTCCTCGGCCACGATCGGCAGGTCGAAGTTGACCACCATCGGCAGGTCTTCGATATCCAGGCCACGGGCCGCCACATCGGTGGCCACCAGGATCTGCACGTCGCTGGCCTTGAAGCGGTCCAGTGCGCGTTGGCGGGTGGCTTGGGGTTTGTCGCCATGGATGCCGTCGGCGTTGACCCCCAGGCCCTGCAACTTGTCCACCAGCGCATCCACGCCGTTGCGGGTCTTGGCGAACACCAGCACTTGCTTCCAACGGCCCTTGCGCATCAGGTGCACAAACAGCTCCGGCTTGCGCTTCTTGTCCACCGGCACCACCCACTGCTTGACGGTGTTGGCGGCAACGTTGCGCGGGCTGACTTCGATGCTCAGCGGGTCGTTGAGCATCTGCCCGGCGAGCAGGCGAATGTCATCGGAGAAGGTCGCGGAAAACAGCAGGGTCTGGCGCTTTTTCGGCAGCATGCGATAAATGTTGGCAAGCTCTTCGGAGAAGCCCAGGTCGAGCATACGGTCGGCTTCATCCAGCACCAGAGTTTGCAGCTGGTTGAGCTTCAGCGCGTTCTGGCGGAACAGGTCGATCAGGCGGCCAGGGGTGGCGACCAGAATGTCGACGCCTTTGCGCAGCTTCATCATCTGCGGGTTGATGCTCACGCCACCGTACACCGCGTAAGTGGTCAGCGGCAGGTGTTGGGCGTACTCGGCAACGCTGGCATGAACCTGCTCGGCCAGTTCACGGGTGGGGCACAGGATCAGCGCACGCGCCGAGTTGGCGGCGACTTTCGGCCCTTCCAGGGTCAGCAGTTGCAGCAGCGGCAAGGCAAAACCTGCGGTCTTGCCGGTGCCGGTCTGGGCCGCGGCCATCAGGTCGCGACCGGCCAGCACTGCCGGAATGGCTTGCGCCTGCACCGGCGTCGGGGTCTGGTAGCCAAGCGTCTCAAGGGCGCGCAGCAAGGGTTCGATCAGGCCAAGGGTGGCGAAAGTCATGTAGTTACCGTAGGAAAAATTCAGCGCAAGGGCGTAATGCGCGGCAGTTTACCTTATTTCGGGTTTGGGCTTGCGCCATTGGGGCAGGCTGATCAGCAACACCGCGCTGATGATCACCAGCATTGCCAGGGCTTCTTCCAGGCCGATGCTCTCACCCACGAACACAATCCCCAGCAACACGGCGACGGCCGGGTTCACATAGGCGTAGCTGGTCGCCGCCGCCGGGCGTACGTGCTTGAGCAGGTACATATAAGCGTTGAAGGCGATGATCGAGCCGAACACCGTGAGGTACGCCAGGGCCAGCCAGCCTTCCAGCGGCGGCATGGCCTTCAGGTGCTCGCCAGACAATGCGCTGACGATCAGCAGCGCCACGCCAGCCACGAGCATTTCCGCGGCGCTGGCCATGGCGCCTTGGGGCAGCGGTAAATGGCGGCTCCACACCGAGCCGAAGGCCCAGGACGCCGCCGCCATCAACAGCAACACCGCGCCCAGTGGGCTCGACTGCAAGGTACTGCCCATGTTGAGCATGGCGATGCCGATGATCCCCAGCAGCACGCCTGCCCATTCCAACCGCGTATTACGCGCGCCCCAGAAAAAACCACACAGCAAGGTAAACAGCGGCACCGTCGCCACCGCCAGCGCCGCCACGCCGGACGACACGCCCATATGTTCCGCCACGCTGACGCCACCATTGCCCACGGTGAGCAACAAAATGCCGATCATCCCGGCAGCCTTCCACTGCGGCCAGGTCGGCGCCGGCACCCCGCGCCATCTGAGGAAGCCATACATCAATACCCCCGCCGTGCAAAACCGAATCCCCGCCAGCAACAGCGGCGGCCAGTACTCCACGCCGATACGGATCACCAGGTAGGTGGAACCCCAGATCACATACAACGCAAAAAAGGCGGCGATCAACGGTAAGGGAAAGCGACGTGGGCCAGGCATTGGGCGGCTCTATGGCAGGAAATGGGAGACTTATTCTAGAAACGAAGGCGGATAAACTTAAGTTACAAAACCTGTTTAAAACGCCAATACACTTCTCAAACCATGGTTATCAAGGCTATAAACCGTGTTTTCGAAAGCCACGCGCAACCGGAGCCTTATCATGGACAAATACGACCGCATGCTCCTCAGCGCCCTGCTTGAAGATGGCCGTGCTTCCTACGCGCAACTGGCGCGCACCGTGAACCTTTCCGCCCCCGCCGTGGCCGAACGCGTGGCCAAGCTTGAGGCCAGCGGCGTGATCACCGGCTACCAGGCCAAGGTGGATTTATCCAAAGTGGGCTTGCCGATTCAATGCGTAATCGAACTGCGGCTGACCAATCATGGCAGCCAGAAGGTGTACGACGCCCTGGCAGAGATACCCGAACTGACCGAATGCCACCGGGTCACGGGCGACCCATGCGTGATCATGCAAGCGGCGGTGGGCTCGATGCCCGAGTTGGAGAGCCTGATTAACCGCGTAGCGAAGTTTGGGTTCAGCAAGACCTCGATTATTTTGTCCAGCGCGATAGAACGGCGGGTGCCGTTGGGGCAATTGGAAGCCAATGGGAAAAATGCTGGCTGAGCGATCGTTCCCACAGGGATCGCGTACTGCCCGAGCGACGCGGTCAACTGTGGGAGCTGGCTTGCCTGCGATGGCGTCAGTGGCCTCACCGAAGAGTCGAACGCTGGACGATCAAATCGACTATCTGCTCGATGGTCGTGATGTGATCCCAATCCTCCTGCGTCGCTTGCAGCTTGAACTGCCACTTGATCTGCATGACAAAGCAGGTCACGTCGTCATCAATGATGTCGAAGTCATGGATGAAATCGGTGTGCTCCGTCACTTCGCTTCGGTCGATAAAACCGATGATATCCACGAACAGCTGGATCACTTTTTCGCTGATGTCGGCTCTGGCCAGGCTACCTTCCATTTCTCGCCTCATAGGCACACTTACCAATACTGACCAGGTCAAAGACTGCAAGCCCGGCAGCGACGAAGGGCATGCCTCGCCCGATGATGCCAAATACCCGCACCGTGCCAAACGTTGCCTTTGCCATTCTGTCCATGGTGGGTTGCCTGATCAACGTACGAGGGAAAAAGCGCATTCCGATCAGGCTAGCCAGGTTCGTGGTTTTGCTGGAGCCGACGTGAACCCAAGCACCCACCGCAATTTTGCTTATGGGTATGCCCGCCGCGTCAGTGATCACTGTGGCTGCCGTGAGGCCGTAGTGTTGCTGTGTACATTTCCAGAGTTCATCAAACGTCGTATCGGGCGCAACGGGGTCAGCGTGAATCGGCTTGAGTAACTGGTAATGAGGGCCATGACTCCAACCTGGCAAACTCGGCAACACCATGACTGCCGGGCAGCTTGTCATCGTGTTGCCCACATGAAACGCCATGCTTGAACTGGAACCCAGATCAATGCCATTTGATTCAAGTTCCAACTTGCTTCGCATGATCGCTGTATGAAGGTCGCTTTCCTGCATGTTCTTTGTCCCTGTGCGTGAATGACACACAGAATGGTAGGTCGCAGTAAAACGTGATGGATGAGTAAAGAAGAAAACCAGAAAGGTCCTAGCTCATAGACGGATTTGACCTACCGACCATTCAGCGCTCAGGTGCCTTGTTTGCGTCGGATTCGGTAGCCAGTCTCGCCCTGTCATCGAATGCTTGGTGACCGGACGTGCAAGTCCGACGCCCAGGCCCACGCGTCGGACGGTGTGATGAGATGCGTTGGGTGGAGATGGCGAAGGGGGTGGTGGGCCAGGCGTTGGAGTGCCCACAGCCTCGATAAACGACGCATAACCCAAGTGGGAGCCGAGCTTGCCCGCGATAGCGGAGGGTCAGGCAATAAATGGCTGGCTGATACGCCGCTATCGCAGGCAAGCCAGCTCCCACATGGGAAATCCAGTGTTCTTGAGGCAGTAGCCGGATCAGAACCCGCGCTGTTTGCTGATCGTTCCCACGCTCTGCGTGGGAATGCCGCCCTGGACGCTCTGCGTCCACTCTTAAAGTCGTGACGCGGAGCGTCTCCAGATGCATGCCCACGCGGAGCGTGGGGACGATCAAACGACGCATAACCCCTGTGGGAGCCGGGCTTGCCCGCGATAGCGGAGGGTCAAGCAATAAATGGCTGGCTGATACGCCGCTATCGCAGGCAAGCCAGCTCCCACATGGGAACTCCAGTGTTCTTGAGGCAGTAGCCGGATCAGAACCCGCGCTGTTTGCTGATCGTTCCCACGCTCTGCGTGGGAATGCCGCCCTGGGCGCTCTGCGTCCACTCTTAAAGTCGTGACGCGGAGCGTCTCCAGATGCATGCCCACGCGGAGCGTGGGGACGATCAGCGCCAGGCCTTAAAACCCGCGATGTTTCTTCAGGTGCTCATTGATCTTCGCGGCCGGCACTTTCTGCAAGGTGCACAGCAAGTCATGGGACAGCTCCCGCAAGCCATGAGTCTGGCGCAGTTCCTGGGCCAGGTGCGCTGTGAGGTTGGCGGCCATTTCCGCATCCGCCAGCGCCCGGTGAGCCTGGCCGGTGTGGGGCAGTTTGGCGTAGGCGTTGAGGGTGCCGAGCTTGTGGTTGGGCGCCGCCGGCATCAGGCGGCGGGCCAGCAGCAGGGAGCAGGCGAACTTTTGCAGGCGGGTGCGGCGGATCAGGCCCAGCTCAAAGTCCCAGAACTTCTGGTCGAACGCGGCGTTGTGCGCCATCAAGGGCGTGGTGCCGACGAACTCATTGACTTCGTTCATCACCCGTTCAGCCGGTGGCGCGCTGCGCAGCATGGCGTTGCTGATGCCGGTGAGCTGTTCGATAAACGCCGGTACGCGCACGCCGGCGTTCATCAGGCTCTGGTAGCGGTCCACGATCTGCCCACGCTCGAGGATGACCACGCCAATCTCCGTGGCCCGGCAGTGGCTGCTGGGGGTGATGCCAGTGGTTTCAAAGTCGATGACCGCTATACGTTCCAAACCTGTTCCAACTCCGTTCTACGATCTATTTGAGCAACAACGCGCCTTCGATCGGCACGTAGTGGCTGGCGGCGCGTATCAATGAGTTGGCCGTCAGCCCCGGCACGCCGTAGGCCACGGCCCGCACGCCATGCTTGTGGATGATGCGTTCGAGCAACATGTCGAAATCACCGTCACCAGAGGCCAATACGACTTCGTCGACATGGTCGGCGGCGTCCATGATGTCCAGCGTGATGCCCACGTCCCAGTCGCCCTTGGCGGAGCCGTCGCTGCGCTGGATATACGGCTTGAGTTTTACCGTGAAGCCCAGGTTGCGCAGGATCTGCTGGAACTGCTGCTGCTTGCTGTCGCCGCGGTCGATGGCATAGGCGTACGCCTCGACAATCTGCCCGCGCGCGCTGATGTCAGCCCACAGGGCGGCGTAGTTGAAGTGGCAACCATAGGCCTGGCGCACGGTGTAGTAGAGGTTTTGCACATCGGCGAACACTGCAATTTTTTTCACCGCACTTCCTCATGGACAGCCAGGCGCCAGCGCCCGGAAAGGGCGCCAGTATGCCAGCCAAGGGAGCGTTTCCGGGAAAAAATCAGACCGGAGCGCCGCAGCGCCCCGGGCCTGATGTGTCAGACGAAGGAATCGTCGTCGCCAAAGGAAGAGGAATCGTCGGAATAATCGCTGTCGGCGAAGCTATCGGCGTTATTGCTGCCCCAGCTGTCATTGCCGGCAAACGTCTGGTCATCGTTGCCCCAGTTACCTGAATCACTGGCCGGTGCCGGTTGTTCGATGATCTCCTCCACCACCTGCGGTTGCTGGTTGTGATGGAACAGGCTGCTGATCCCTTCGGCCAGCAACACCCCACCGGCCACGCCGGCGGCGGTCTTCATGGCACCACCGAGGAAGCCACTGCCGGCTGGCGCGGCTGCCGGTGCTTGCGCCGGCTGATAGTTCTGCTGGGGCGCTGGCTGGTTGAACGATGGCCGCGCCGGTTCACGCCAGCCGCCACCTGAGTTGCTCGGCGCAGGTTGTGGCTCACGGGAACCGCCGCCAAAGATGCTCGACAGGAACCCACCACCGCTGGCCGGCGCAGGTTGCGTGGCTTTGGCCCGTTGCAGCTCGTCCTGCAATTGCTGAATCTGCTGGGCCTGTTGCTTGTTCTGCGCGTCAAGACTCTGCAGCGCATGTTCCTGTACCAGAATCGACTGGGTCATGTAGTAGCCGACGGCAGGTTGGCGAGCCATATGCTCCTTGATCCGCGCTTCGGCCTGGGCGTCGCGGGGGGCTGAGTCCGTTTCGGCTTGCTGCAACCGTGAAAACAGTCCATCGATCAGGGTTTGCTCTTCGCTGTTCATGGCGACCTCGTTAGATTGCCGATAAAAAATTCCGGTCCCGCCTGTGATCAGGCTGGGGGCTTTCCAGTTATGGGGATGTTACGAGTTGTTTCAATGGTCTTTACTCAAGGTTTACGTTTGCGCCCCTTGGACCCTGATCGGTTAAAGTGTGGCCCTCTGCTTCCAGGCCTGTGATGACCCTGATGAATCCGTTAGACGTTTTGCGCGACTCCTTCCGCTTTACCCAGCGCAACCTGGGCGCCATCGTCCAGCTGTGCCTGCCATTGGTGATCCTCGAAGCCTTGCTGCAACAGGTGCTGGACCACACGCTGGGCCCGGATGCGTTTCCCGGCTACAGCGTGGTCGTAGGTTTGTTGGTGTACCCGCTGTACACCGGCGCCCTGATCCTGTTTCTCGACGCCCGCACCCGGGGCGAGTCGCCGCGCACCAAGGACGTGTGGGCCATGGCCTTGAGCCTGTGGCCGCGTTTTGCCCTGCTGACAGCCATGAGCACCTTGCTGATTCTGTTGGGGCTGTCGCTGTATTTCCTGCCGGGCTTGTGGCTGATGGTGGTGCTGGCGTTTGCCGAATACCTGCTGGTGCTGCGCGGCATGCCCGCCCTGGAGGCGATGAAGGAAAGCTTTCGCCTGACCCGCGGGCATTTCTGGCGCATCCTGGTGTGCCTGCTGTGTGTGATGACGCCGTTGTGGCTGCTCAAGGGCGCCAGCGTGGCGGCGTACCCTGAGCCCGCGCCGTTGCTGGGGTTGCTGATGGACAGCGCCCACAGCTTCCTGCAACTGTTCACCAGCGTGGTGCTGTTCCGTTTATTCATGCTGATCGGTGGCGACGCCGACGTGCGGTGATATGCTCCGTGGCTCTTCTGACACGCATATAAGCCGAGCCGATGACCCGTTTATTGCGCATAACCCTGTTGAGCCTGTTGATCATCGCCGGCCTGCTGGCCGCGCTGATCTACAGCCTGACCTGGCGCCCTGCCGACAAAGAGACCCTGCCCGTCAGCTGCGTGGCACCCCGCGCCCCGACACTGCTGCCGGGGCAGGCGCTCAAGGTCATGACCTGGAATGTGCAATACCTGGCCGGCAAGAACTACGTGTTCTGGTACGACACCCCGGACGGCAGCGGCCCGGACGATCGCCCCACCGTCGAAGACATGGCCTTTAGCCTCGACGAAGTGGCGCGGGTGATTCGCGACGAACAGCCCGACATCCTGCTGTTGCAGGAAGTCGACGAAGGCGCCAAGCCTTCCCATTATCAGGACCAGCTTGCGCTGTTACAGGAGCGTCTGGTCGACCTCTACCCGTGCAGCGCCCAGGCCTTCGACTGGAAAGCCGACTTTGTGCCCAGCCTGCATATCTTCGGCAGCGTCGGGCGCAAGCTCGCTACGCTCAGCCGCTACCAGATCGAACATGCCGAACGCCTGCAACTGCCAACCGCCGATGCCAACTTCGTCAGCCGGCAGTTCCAACCCAAGCCGGCCCTGCTGCTGACGTATCTGCCCTTGAGCGACGGAGGCCAACTGGCGGTGCTCAACACCCGCCTGGACGCCGGTGCGCCAGGGCGCAGTGCCCTGCGGGAGCAAGTGACGAGTACGGTAAGACTGCTGGATAAACTCGAAGGTCGCGGCACACCCTGGTTGATTGGCGGGGATTTCAACCTGCTGCCACTGGGCCAGTTCCTGCGCCTGGACGCAGAAAAGCGTGGCCAGTATTCGCCGGACAGTGAGTTGCATCTGCTGTGGGACAAGTACCCGATGATCCCCAGCAACAGCCAATCCAGTGGCATCGACCGCGAGAAATGGCTGACGCACTTCCCCAACGACCCAGGCCTTGATGGCCCGGATCGCACGCTGGATTACCTGTTCTACAGCTCGCGCGTCAAACGCGTGGAAGCCAAGGTGCGCCAGGAAGATACGTTGCGTATTTCCAATCACCTGCCGGTGATCGCCCGATTCCTGTTGCCTGCCGCGCAATAACCCCTAGGGTTTCAGGAGGGGCTTAAGCCACTCAAGGCTGGCAACCGTGGTGCCGGATGGGCGGTATTCACAGCCGATCCATCCTCGGTAGCCACGCTGCTCCAGCGCCGCGAACAAGCCAGCAAAGTCCATGGTCCCGGTGCCCGGCTCATGACGCCCCGGGTTGTCGGCGATTTGTACATGGACGGTCCTGTCGTAAAACTGCGCCAGCACCCCGGCTGGGTCGCCGGTCAACAACTGGGCATGGTAAAGGTCCAGAATCAGCCCGACACTCGTAAAGGTTTCCAGCACCTGCTGGGCCTTGCTGAAGTCAGACAGGTAATAGCCAGGCATCGCCTGCGGGCTGATGACTTCAATCAACGTTCGCAAACCCTGATCTTCAAGGTACTTGACCGCGTATTCCAGGTTATTGGTGTAGGCAAGCGCGCTCTCATCCTGAGGCGTGGTCACGCCCGACATGATGTGCACATCCGAGCAGTTCAGCGCCTTCGCATAGCGGGCCGCCTCGCGCAGCCCCTCGCGAAATTCCTGTTCATTGCCCTGCAAGGCAGCGATGCCTTTGGTCACGCCCGCTGGCGCTGCGAACTGAATCAACGGCAGGTTGTATTGGGCCAGATGGTCAGCGAGCAGGCTGGCGTCGAATTCATAGGGTGACGGGAACTCCACTGCCCTGAAACCGGCAGCGGCGGCGGCTTCGATGCGTTGCAGAAAAGGCAACTCGTTGAATTGGAAACCGAGGTGAGCATTGAACTTGAGCATTGGGTACATATCCATCCTGGGAAAAAACGAAATCATCAGCCTTGGGTATCGTTGGCGGCCGAATCCTTGATTCCAAGCCTTCAGGTAATGAGCCCAGCCTGCGTAAAGACTGGGAATGACTTGAACACTCAGGGCTTTCTGGGCTTGATCCTGGCCGTCGCTTCGGCCACCAACGGGTCATCCGGCCAATAATGCTTGGGGTATCGCCCCTTGAGATCCTTCTTCACCTCGGCATAGGTACTGCGCCAGAAGTTCGCCAGGTCCTGCGTGACCTGCACCGGCCGACGCGCCGGGGACAGCAAGTGCAACTTCACGGCCAGGCGTCCGCCGGCAATGCGCGGGGTGTCTGCCAGCCCGAACAGTTCCTGCAAGCGCACCGCCAGGATCGGCGGCTGCTCGCTGTAGTCCAGGCGTACCGATGACCCCGACGGCACTTTCACATGCTGCGGCGCCAGCTCTTCCAGGCGTTGGGGCAAAGGCCAGGGCAGCAGGTTGTGCAGGTAGCTAGAGATATCCAGATTGGCGAAATGGCTGAGGCGCGAGACCTTGCCCAGGTAAGGCATCAGCCAGTGTTCGAGGCTGGCGAGCAGGGCCTTGTCGCTGAGGTCGGGCCACTCGCTGGTGTTGCCGGCATCCAGTTGGCGCAGCAGCATCACACGGGCTTGCCACTGACGTAGTTCCGGGGTCCAGGGCAGCAGTTCCAGGCCTTTGCGGCGCACCAGGTTGACCAGCGCCTGGCTGCGGGCGGATTCGTCGAGGCCGGTCAGGGGTTCGCGGCTGAGCACCAGTTCACCGACTTTGCGTTGGCGCTCGGCACGCAAGACGCCTTCGCGCTCGTCCCAGTCGAGTTGGTCGACGTTGCGCACTTGCTCGGTCAGCACCGTGTCGAACAGTGCCGGATCAAAATCCGCCGCCAGGTAGATGCGTTCTTCGCGCTGGCCCTGGCGGCTGCCCAGGTCGGCGATCACCAGCCAGGGTTGTTTCATCAGGCTGTCGGCTTCGGCAAACAGCGCTGCGCGGCCATTGGCCAGGCGGTATTCAGCGCCACCGGGGCGACGTTGCTGGGCGACGCGGTCCGGGTAGGCCAGTGCCAGCAAGGCGCCGAGCCAGCGCGGGTGGTCGGGGTTGTCCACCGGCTGGGTCGCCTTGCCGCGCAGGTAGCCACGGTATTGCCGGGCCAGTTGCTTGGCGCGCTGCACGCCACCCTGGGTACCTCGCGCACGCTCCTCGCCGGACATCAGCGCCAGGCGGCTGTGCAAATCGGCACCGCCGCCGCGCAGGATATCGCGCTCGCCCAACAGCGCCGCCACGTCACAGGCGGTGGCGGCGAGCCCCAGGTCTTGGCCACGCAATAACAGGTGGGCAATACGCGGGTGGGCGGGCAACTCGGCCATCTTCTGGCCATGGGCGGTGAGGTTTTCGTCGTTCAATGCACCGAGGCGTTGCAACAGGTCCTGGGCCTGGGCATACGCGGCTGTGGGTGGCGCATCCAGCCACACCAACTGGCTGGGCGTCACGCCCCAACGGGCCAGTTGCAAGGCCAGCCCCGCCAGATCGGCGGCGAGGATTTCCGCGCTGCCATAAGCGGCCAGACCGTCATGCTGGTCTTCGGACCACAACCGGTAACACACCCCCGGCTCCAACCGACCTGCCCGACCGGC
Source organism: Pseudomonas sp. Pse35 (assembly GCF_024519715.1). Lineage (NCBI taxonomy): Bacteria > Pseudomonadati > Pseudomonadota > Gammaproteobacteria > Pseudomonadales > Pseudomonadaceae > Pseudomonas > Pseudomonas sp. Pse35. Next base: position 179,881 of record NZ_JALJRP010000003.1, read on the forward strand.
GCGCTGGGTGGCGCTGGCGCGGGAGATGCGCTGGGTGTCGAGGCGGGTCATGCCGCTGCCGGGGTCGAAACGCGGCACCCGAGCCAACCCGGCGTCGATCACCACGCGTACGCCGTTGATGGTCAGGCTGGTCTCGGCGATGTTGGTAGCCAACACCACTTTGCGCTTGCCGGCCGGCGCCGGGTCGATGGCGGCGCGCTGTGCATTGAGGTCCAGCTCGCCATGTAGAGGGCATAACAGCACGTCAGGGCGATCACCCAGGGCCTCGGCCAGTTGCTGGTTGACCCGGCGAATCTCCGCCTGCCCCGGCAAAAACACTAGCACGCTGCCGGCCTCGTCATGCAGGGCTTCGAGGACGGTTTGCACCACGCGCGGCTCGATAAACTCGCCGGCCTGATAGGGTCGCCCCCAGCGCATCTGCACCGGGAACATGCGCCCTTCACTGCGCAGGATCGGCGCGTCATCCAGCAAGCCGGCCAGGCGTTCGCCTTCAAGGGTGGCGGACATCAGCAGGATTTTCAGCGGCTGCTCGTCGCGAAACAGCTCGCGTCCGTTGAGGCTCAAGGCCAGCGCCAGGTCGGCGTCGAGGCTGCGCTCGTGGAATTCGTCGAAGATCAACAAGCCCACGCCGTCCAGCGCCGGATCGTCCTGCAGGCGGCGGGTGAGGATACCTTCGGTGACAACCTCGATGCGCGTGTTGGGGCCGACTTTGCTGTCCAGGCGAATGCGGTAGCCCACGGTCTCACCGACCTTTTCACCCAGTTCACTGGCCAGCCGCTCGGCAGCAGCACGGGCAGCCAGGCGCCGGGGTTCGAGCATCAGGATGGTTTGCCCGGCAAGCCAGGGCTCATGCAACAAAGCCAAGGGCACGCGGGTGGTTTTACCGGCTCCGGGGGGCGCTTCCAGCACGGCTTCATGGCGATGAGCCAAGGCGTCACGCAAGGCGGGTAAAACATCATCGATCGGCAACGAATTCATACTGGCTCCAAAGCAGAGCGGCGAGTATAACGGCGAACTGCCGGATGCCGATGCGGGTCTCAAAAACAGCCACTCTTGGGACTGGGAATGCAGTCAAAGGTGGGAGCTGGCTTGCCTGCGATAGCGGTATGACAGTTGCCACTGTATTCCCCGAGCCGACGCTATCGCAGGCAAGCCAGCTCCCACATGGATTCATCGGCGCCTGGCCGATCTGGCTTATAGTCACCCTTAAATATGTTCAGGAGACTTTTTCATGCGTATCGCTTCCCGTGTCATCGGCGGTGTCCTCGCCGTTACCCTGCTGAGCCAACTTACCGCCTGCGGGTCGATTTTCTACCCCGACCGCCGTGGCCAGATCGACGGCAAGATCGACCCGACCATCGCGGTACTCGATGCCCTCGGCCTGTTGTTCTATGTGATCCCCGGCCTGATCGCCTTCGGTGTCGACTTCGCCACGGGCGCCATTTACTTCGAGCCGGGCAAAACAGCTCAGGTTGACCCCCAGAAACTGCACGAAGCCATCGGCGCCGACGGCAAGGTCGATAACGCCAAGCTGCAAAGCATCATCCAGAAGGAAACCGGCCGCACCTTGCCGCTGGATGACCCGCGCCTGATCCAGTTCAAGGGCAGCGTGCAGCAACTGGCGGCCCTGGGCCTGCAGCCTGCCGCGTAAGGACAGCTCATGACCAGCAGCCCCGAACACGCAAGGCTCTTGCGCCTGGCCACCCGCGCCTCGGTGGGCGTGGCCTGTGTGTTGATTGTGACCAAGGCCATCGCCTGGTGGCTCAGCGGCTCGGTGAGCATGCTCGCCGGGCTGACCGACTCACTGCTCGACGGCGTCACTTCGCTGTTGAATTTGCTGGCAGTGCATTACGCCCTGCGCCCGGCCGATGACGATCACCGTTATGGGCATGGCAAGGCGGAGTCGCTGGCGGGGATGGCGCAGGCCTTGTTTATCGCCGGCAGTGCGGTGCTGATTGCGCTCCAGGCGTATGAACGGCTCAAGCACCCAGAGCCGGTTGGCGCACCGTGGTTGAGTATCGGCGTGATTATCTTGTCCCTGGCGCTGACCGTGGCTCTGCTGGTGCTGCAACACCGCGTGGTGCGCGAGACCGGCTCCAATGCGGTGCGCGCCGACTCGCTGCATTACCGCTCGGACTTGCTGCTCAATGGCAGCATCCTGATTGCGCTGGTGTTGGCTGGGGTGGGCTTTCATCAGGTCGACGCCTGGTTCGGCCTGGGGATCGCCGCCTACATACTGTGGAGCGCGATCCAGATCGCCCGGGAAAGCTTTGCGGTGTTGATGGACGAAGAGCTACCGCCGGATGTCAGCCAGCACATGCTCGAACTGGCCCGCGGCGTACCCGGCGTGCTGGGCGCCCACGACTTGCGCACGCGGGTTTCCGGCAACCACTGGTTTGTGCAGTTGCACCTGGAATTGCCAGGGGAATTGACCCTGTCGGTGGCCCACGGCATCAGCGACCAGGCCGCCGATGCCATCCACCGCGAATATCCGAAGGCCGAAGTGCTGGTGCACGCCGACCCGCGGGAAGTGGTCACCGGCAACAAAACCTAGTACTGCACCTGATACCCACGACTGCCCAGGCAGTTGCCCTGGGCCTGGCGGTAGGTTTGTACTACCGCAGGGTCCGGGGCGTAGGTAACGGTGCGCGGGTCGAAGCCACTTTGTTGCACCGCCCAGCGATAACAGTCGTAGCCGTCCTGCTGCACCTGGGCCGGGGACTGGCCATTGGCAGGATATGCCTCTACGTCATAGCCGTTGCCTTGCGGCGCTGGCTGGGGTGACGGCACCTGCGCCGGCGGCTGCACCACCACGTATTGCTGGGTGCTTTGCTCATAGGCGTAATAGGCGCCTGCGGCGAGGAACAACAGCGAGCCGCCTACCCACACTTCACGTGCGTAGTCCGGCAGGTAATGCACGCGAATGCCATAGGGCGGCGTCACCACTACGTAGCGTGGGCCTTGGGGGCGATACCAGTAGCCGCCGGAGAAAAAGTAGTCCTGGCCACGGTAAGGCACGCGGTAATTGCGATCGGGGAAACGGTCGATGACATATCCAGGGCGATGCTGCGGGCCTGGGCCCCAGCCATTGCCATGCCCGTCGGGGCGGCCTGGCCAGCGGTTATCACCGGGGCGATCGTTACTCGGACGCGAACCGGGGCCGCCGGCCTCCCAATGCCGGTTGTCATCGGGGCGTCTGGGAATATCACGGTAATAACCCTGGCGCGGCTCCTGGGTCTGGCGCACGGTATCGGGCCGGCCCTGGATCGGCAGGTTATTGGAGGGTTGCGGTTGCGGTGCTGGTCGCCCCGGCTCATGACCTTGAGGCCGACCTTGCCATTGGCCACCCTCGTGCTCGCCGCCACGATCACCCTGCGGGTTTTGTGGGCGTGGCTGATTGTGCTCAGGCCGTTGCCCCTGGCCCGGTGAGTTATCGCGTTCGTCGGCCATCGCCTGGGAGCCGACGCTGACCACCAGCAAACCAACACCTGCCATACGCCAGATGCGCTTCATGCTTTTCCTCACTGCGGATTGGGGCTTGATCATGAGACTGGAAAAGCCTCGCCCGGTTCTGAGACAGGTTATCAGTCACGAGAACTATTTTCTGAAGGCAAAACGCGCACAAAGAAAAAGGGGTGACCCGTCGGCCACCCCTTGAGAATTTCGTCCGTGCTCAACGCTTTTGACGTTGGCTCACCTCACGCCGTCTTGTGGACAGTGTGCAGCCTGGAGGCCGGCTCAACCCTGCTGGGGCGGCGGCCGCAACGGGCCTGATTGGGCGCGCTGCTGTGGACTGTTGTCCAGGCGGTGATTCTGTTGGTAATCATAGGCGTGCCAGGCGGGCAGAGGATTGCGAAGATTGCGTCAATAAACAGTGCTTGCGCAATTTTTAACCCTTCATGGATAATTAACCGCAATAGTTACGACAAAGGCCAACCCAATGAGCAAGCTTGACCGATACGACCTGAGTATTCTGGCGGAATTGCAGCGCGACGCGAGGATCTCCAACCAGGAGCTGGCCGAACGCATCGGCCTGTCGCCTTCGCCCTGCTCACGCCGGGTCAAGCAATTGGAAGACGACGGCTACATCGCCCGCCAGGTCGCCCTGCTCGACCGCAAGATGCTCGGCCTGAGCCTTACGGCCTACGTACTGATCGGCATGGACCGTCACACGCCGGAACGCTTCGAGAATTTCGAAGCCGCCATCCGCACCCTGCCGCAAGTGCTGGAGTGCAGTTTGGTGACCGGGATGGATGCGGACTACCAGTTGAAGGTGGTAGTGCCGGACATGGATCACTATCAGAAATTGCTTCTGGGGCATCTGACCCGAATCGAAGGGGTGACCAGCGTGCGGTCCAGCTTTGTGCTCAACCAGGTATTGAACAGCACCGAACTGCCCCTGACCCACCTGCGCACCTGAGAACAACGATGCTCAACTGTAGGAGCGAGCTTGCTCGCAAAAAACGTTAACGATAACCCGTGCCTCCTGAATGAACGCGGCGTCTGTGAGTTTTTCGCGAGCAAGCTCGCTCCTACAATGACATCAGGCCCCCCACAGTTTGACCGTGCAGGACTCAGGTCAATGTTGCGTCTGTGACGCTGCCGTATACTGCTCGCTTGTCTTGTCGGAAGAGCCCCATGAACAACATCGACCCCGCCCTGTTTGAAGAATGGATGATGACCGGCCTGGTCACTATCCTCATCATTTTCATGGGCTTCATCGTCTGGGACCTGGCGAAGAAGTCCAAGGCCGGGCGTTTTGGTTCGTTCATCCTGTTTTTCGTGCTGGGCCTGGGCGTGGCGGCGTTCATCATCAAGAGCGTGGTGATCGGCCTGATTGAATCCGGCGCCTTATAAGCGCGCCGGCACTGCCTTCCACTGGCCTTGATCCAAGCCGTCGATCGACCACTCACCAATACGCACGCGCACCAGGCGCAGCGTCGGCAAGCCCACTGCTGCGGTCATGCGCCGTACCTGACGGTTGCGCCCTTCACGTATCACCAACTCCAGCCAATACGTCGGCACGCTTTTGCGAAAGCGTACCGGCGGGTTGCGCGGCCATAATGCCGGCTCATCCAGTTGCCGTGCCTCGGCCGGCAAGGTCATGCCGTCGTTGAGTTCCACGCCTTCGCGCAGGCGTTGCAGCTGTTCTTCGGTGGGTTCACCTTCTACCTGCACCCAGTAGGTTTTCGCCAGTTTGTGCTTGGGGTCGGCAATCCGCGCTTGTAGCTGACCATCGTTGGTCAACAGCAGCAGGCCCTCGCTGTCACGGTCCAGGCGCCCTGCCGGGTAAATGCCGGGGATATCAATAAAATCCTTGAGGGTCGCGCGCCCACCTTCGTCGCTGAACTGGGTCAGCACATCGAAGGGTTTATTGAACAGGATCAACTTGGGCTCGGCCGGTGGCGCCTTGGCAACGCGGCGAGCGGCAGAGTGCGGTGGTTTCACGCCAGGACGGCGCGAATCAGGACGGCTGGGACGGGACATGGCAAAGGAACATCTAACGGTCAGGACCGACAATGCTAGTGGCCTGACCGCCAAATGACCATCCCAACCGCTTAGCGGAACGGCGGTTCGTCGAAGCTGCGCAGTTTGCGCGAGTGCAACGAGTTGAGTTCGGTGCGCAACAGGTCGACCGCCTCGATGCCGATCTTCAAGTGCTGGCTGACCGCACGCTCATAGAACGCGTTGGCCGAACCCGGCAGCTTGATCTCGCTGTGCAAGGGTTTGTCCGATACGCACAACAAGGTGCCGTAAGGCACGCGCAAACGGTAACCCTGGGCGGCGATGGTGCCGCTTTCCATGTCCACGGCCACGGCACGGGACAGGTTGATCAACGGCCGCTCCTGGGCCCAGCGCAGTTCCCAGTTCCGGTCGTCATAGGTCAGCACGGTACCGGTGCGCAGGCGTTTTTTCAGCTCTTCGCCTTTTTCGCCAGTGACCTTGGCAGCCGCCTGCTGAAGCGCCAGCTGCACTTCGGCCAGGGCCGGAATAGGGATGTTCGGCGGTACCACGCGGTCGAGAATCCCGTCGCGGCGCATATAGGCGTGGGCCAGTACGTAGTCGCCGATGGTCTGGGATTGGCGCAGGCCGCCGCAGTGGCCGATCATCAGCCAGCAATGCGGGCGTAGTACGGCCAGGTGGTCGGTGATGTTCTTGGCGTTGGACGGGCCTACGCCGATGTTCACCAAGGTCACGCCGTGGCCGTCAGTGGCCTGCAGGTGATACGCCGGCATCTGGTAGCGGTGCCAGACCACGCCGGCGGCAATGGCCGAGGCTTCGCCGTGGTCCATGCTCTTGTCGATCACCACGTTGCCGGGCAGCACCATACGGATAAACCGCGGGTCGCTGCGCAGTTGCTCCAGGCCATGCAGGATGAACTGGTCCACGTAGCGGTGGTAGTTGGTCAGCAAGATCCACGGCTGCACATGGCGCCAGTCGCTGCCGGTGTAATGCACCAGACGACGCAGGGAAAAGTCCACGCGGGCGGCATCAAACAGGGCCAGGGGCAGCGGGTCGGTGTTTTCCCAGTCGTACAGTCCATCGGCAATGCCGTCGGTGGCGGCGGACAGGTCGGTACTGGGGAATACACGAGCCAGGGTCGCGGCGGTGACGCCGGAGCCGGCCAGTTCATCACCCTGCTCCACCACATAGGGGTACGGGATGTTCTGCTGGCTGACGCCCACTTCCACGGTCACGGTGAAGTCGTGCATCAGCGGCACCAGTTGCTCCAGCAGGTACTTACGGAACGCGGCCGGGTGGGTCACGGTGACGCTGTAGGTACCCGGCAGTTGCACCTTGGCATACGCCCGAGTGGTCTGTGGGACTTCGCCGTGGCAGTGGTAGGTCAGGCGCAGTTCCGGGTAGCGAAACAGTGCGCGTTGAGCGGCGTCGGGTTCGACGCGGTCCTTGAGGTATTGCTTGAGCGCTTGGTTGAGCGCGCCAGTCGCACGCTCATGCAGCGCCGCCAGCCGGTCCACGGCTTCTTCGGCGGTTTTAACGACAACAAAAGCTTCGGTCACGGTAAGCATCCTGTGTTCTGACTTGCAGGCCTTTATCTTGCCTGTATCCAGGCCTCACCGAAACACCGGAAGTGGAATGCTTTGATAGGTGGGAGCTGGCTTGCCTGCGATAGCGGTCTATCAGCCACATAATTGCTGGCTGGACCACCGCTATCGCAGGCAAGCCAGCTCCCACATTTGACTGTGTTTATTCAGAGGGATTGTGGGGTTGAGCGGGCGACAATAGCTTGCACATCCACCCCACGCGGCAAGGTGCCATATACCCGCCCCGACGATTCACCCAGCCGGCTGGCAATAAACCCATCGCTGACCGCCGCATTACCCGCCTCCAACAGCAACTTGGCCTGCAACGCCAGGGCAATGTCCTCGGTCAGTTGCCGTGCCCGATACTGGATATCCTGGGTGTCCATGAACGCCGCCTTCAACTGCTCGATATGCCGCGCCAGCTGTTTGTCGCCATGGCCATCCCCCAGTTCCACAAACAGCACCTCCAGCACACCCGGCTCTTTGGACAGTGCACGCAGCACGTCCAGGCACTGCACATTGCCGGAACCTTCCCACGTCGAATTCACCGGTGCCTCACGATAAAGACGCGGCAGGATGCTGTCTTCCACGTACCCGGCGCCGCCCATGCATTCGGCGGCTTCGTTGATCATCGCCGGCGCTCGCTTGCAGATCCAATACTTGCCCACCGCCGTGACCAGCCGGGCGAACTTGGCTTCATGTTCATCATCAAGCTGATCCAGGGCGCGCCCCATGCGCAGGCTCAAGGCCAGGGCCGCTTCGCTTTCCAGGGCCAGGTCGGCCAGCACGTTCTGCATCAGCGGCTGCTCGCTGAGCACGCGGCCACCCACTTGGCGATGGGCGCAGTGATGGCTGGCCTGGGTCAGCGCCTGGCGCATCAAGGCGCTGGAGCCGACCATGCAATCGAAGCGCGTCATGGCAACCATTTCGATAATGGTTGGAACGCCGCGGCCTTCTTCACCGACCATCCAGGCCAGGGCGCCGCGAAACTCCACTTCGCTGGAGGCGTTGGAGCAGTTGCCGAGTTTGTTCTTCAAGCGCTGGATGTAGAACTCGTTGCGCGTGTCGTCCGGTCGGTGCCGGGGCAGCAGGAAACAGGTCAGGCCCTTGTCGGTCTGGGCCAGGGTCAGGAAGCCATCGCACATCGGTGCCGAGCAGAACCACTTATGCCCCACCAGTTCGTAGGCTTGGCCGGGGCCACCCGCGCCTACGGGGTAAGCGCGAGTGGTGTTGGCGCGTACGTCAGTGCCGCCCTGCTTCTCGGTCATGGCCATCCCGATAGTGGCGCCGGCCTTGTGGGCGATGCCGACATTGCGTGGGTCGTAGTGGGTATTGAGTACTTTAGGCAGCCAGAGGTCCGCCAGCTCCGGTTGCAGGCGCAGGGCCGGGACGCAGGCGAAGGTCATGGTCAGCGGGCAGCCGCTGCCGGCTTCGGCCTGGCTATGCAGGTAGGTCATCGCCGCACGCGCCACATGGGCGCCAGGCTGCGGGTGGGCCCACGGCAACGACGGCAGGCCATTCTCGACGGCGGTGCGCATCAACTCGTGATAAGCCGGGTGAAACTCCACCAGGTCGATACGATGACCATAACGGTCATGGCTGCTGAACACCGGTTTATTCTGGTTGGCCAGGAACCCGGCTGCCATCAACGGCCCACCGGCCAGCGCACCGTATGCTTCAATGCGCGCTTGGGCCCAACCGGCGCCGAAGCGGCGTGACCATTCCTGCAAAGGCAAGTCGATGCGATACAGGTTAGTGCCGTCCAGGGACGGTGGCTGGTTGGTGACGTCGTGGGTTTCGGCAAACTGATGCAGGTTCATGACGGGCCTCCTGGAAAAAGGCCGCATCGATCTCAGGCTGCCTGTAGGAGCGAGCTTGCTCGCGAAAAACCTGAGAGCAACGCGCTAACCCAGGCGGGGCGCGTTATCGTTGACGTTCTTCGCGAGCAAGCTCGCTTCTACAAAAAACACGGATCGATTGAGGCCGGTTTTTTCAGTTAAGCATCGCCACCGCGCTTAAAAAAGTGGCATACGTGCCGAATGCTCGGCGCTTTCACCCTCATCCGCGCACAGCACGCTACGTTCAAGTGCCGCCTGCAAAGCATCGAAACGCACCGGCTTGGCTAGCCGATCCGTCATGCCAATGCCATGGCAGCGCTCACGCTCCGGCCCATTGGGCGAAGAGCTCAGGGCGATCACCGGCAATTCACCGCAGCCAGGCAATGCGCGAATCTGACAGCACAACGAAAAGCCACCCTCTGGCACATCCAGCAGCACGGCGTCGAAGCTGTGCCCCTGCAATGCAGCGAGCGCCGCCGGGCCGCTGTCTACGGTTTTGACCCGGTAACCGAGCTTGAGCAACATGCCACGCACCGCCAACTGGCCCACGCTGTTGTCGTCCACCAACAGCACCGTGCATTCCTGAGGCGCACGCTGTGCAGGCAAAGCCTGCGCGGCCGGCGTCACCTGCTGCGGCACCGCGCTGACGTCCATTTCCAACTGGAAGCGGCTGCCTTTACGGGGCTCCGAATGATGGGTCAGGCGCCCGCCCAGCAGTTCGATCAACTGCCGGCAAATCGCCAGGCCAATGCCCAGGCCGCCGTATTCACGCGTCATCGAGCCGTCCAACTGAAAGAAACGCTGATACAACGTGGCCTCATCGAGAAAGGCAAAGCCGATACCGGTGTCGGTGACGATAAAGCTCAAGTGCAAGGCCCCATCCCCTTGCGGCACGCCCACCACACGCAAACGAACCGCGCCGACGTGGGTGAATTTGAACGCATTGTCGAGCAGGCAATCCAGGCACTGACGCAACTTTTGGGCATCGCCGATGAGCCGGTCTGGCAGCTCATCCGCGACGTCAATGGAGAACGCCAGGCCCTTGGCCTGGGCGCTGCCGGTGAACTGCTGGCGCAAGGTATCGAGCTCGCCACGCAGGCTGAACACTTGCGGCTGGGCCACCAGGCGACCGGCCTGCAACTCGGTGAGGGTGAGGATGCCGTTGACCATGCGCATCATGTCCCGCGCCGAGCCGGCGGCGGTTTGCTGGTACTGCGTCAGGTCATCGTCCAAAGGCACGGTTTGCATCAGTTCCAAAGAGCCGATCACACCGTTCATCGGCGTGCGCAATTCGTGGGTCAGGGTGGCGAGAAATTCGTCTTTGAGGCGATTGCTGCGGGCCAGTTGCTGGTTGAGCGCTTCCAGCTTCTGGCTGGCATCGAGGAGAATCTGCGCCTGCTGTTCGCGCATGCCGTTGATGCGGTCGGCCAGGGCCAGGGACAACAGCGCCACTTCAATGGCTGAGCCGAGCTGGCTGGCGTACATGGTCAGGAACACGTTAGGCAGATAACCCAGCACCATCAGGGTATTGATCACCCCGCCGAGCAGGAAGGCCGACCAGGCGATGATGAAATAACGCGCCATGCGCTGCCCGCAATACCAGGCTTTGATGGCCGCCACGAAGATGGTCACGGTAAACACCAGCGCCAGCGCAGTGGCCAGGCGCAGAGCTACGGCGTAACTGGTCAACAGCGCCAGTGCCATCACCAACCCGCCACAGGCCGCCAGCGCCAGCAGGATGCGGTTGAGCCAGCGGCTGTGCTGCGCGGTGTGCAGGAAACTGCGCGCGAAAAGGCTGCCGAACAAGGCCGCCGAGCCGATCAGGAAGGGAACCGCCGCATTCGCCCACCAGGGGTTGTTCGGCCAGAAGTACTCCACCGCAACGCCATTGACCGACAGCTGATACAAGCCGAACGAAGCGATATAGAAGATGTAATAGAGGTAGCTGGTGTCGCGTACGCTCAGGTAGATGAACAGGTTGTAGATCAACATGCCCAACAACACACCGTAGATGGCGCCGAGCACGTACAAACGCAACGGTTGCTCTTCCATGTAGGCGGTGCCCGCCCACAACGTCAGCGGTGCCTGGATCGAGCCTTGGCTTTGCAAGCGCAGGTAGACGGTTTGTTGCTGGTCGGGCAAGAAGCTGAGCTTGAACAGGTAGTTGCTCTGGCTCACCTCACGGCTGGAAAACGGCAATGCGCTGCCGGTGCGGGCGGTGAGGCGGTAGTGGCCGGTGCCGTCGTTCTGGTAGAGGTCCAGGCGATTGAGCGGCGGGTAGGCCAGCTCCAGAAACCAAGTGCGCGGTGCGCGGGGATCTTTGGCGGTGTAGTGCAGGTTGACCTTCAGCCAGAACACCGAGCGTGAATAGCCGGCATTGAGCGTGTCTTTGTCGTGGGTCTTGAATTGGGCGGCATAGGCGGGGGAACTGACATCGGCGATGGTGAGGGCATCGGTTGGGTCTTCGAGCACTTGCATGACCCGGCCCAACGGGAGGCTGCGCGTGTCCTGGTTGAACTCGACAGCGCCGGCGAGCATCGGTAGCCCGCACAATATAAACATCAGCAAATAGCGCATAGAGCCCCAGCGTAGCCTGGTCCGGTTGTGTCAAAAGCCCCCCATTCCTTTTGAGAAGACGTACACCGGCGATACAGTAAGTTATTGGGATGCACTTTAGCATAGCCAGTAAAAGCCATTAGCCACTGCCGGAACTTTTTTTAGAACAGCTCTAGCGCAATGCTTTCAGACCGCTGCGTTGCAGCGTTCGGCCACACAAAGCGACGCTGCAACAGCAAACTTCTGCCATCGCCAGGCAGCCACGCAAAAAGCGTTTGGTGGTAAGCTCGCGCACCATGAATATCTACAGTTCTCGCCCCGTTGTCCTCTGTCTCTCCGGCCACGACCCCAGTGGTGGCGCCGGCCTGCAGGCAGATATCGAAGCCCTGCTCGCCCAGGGTTGCCACGCGGCCCCGGCCGTCACCGCGCTGACCGTGCAGAACACCGTCAATGTCAGTGATTTCCGCGTGCTTGACCGTGAGTGGGTACTGGCCCAGGCCAATGCCGTGCTCGGCGACTCTGAAGTCGCGTCGGTCAAGCTGGGCATGCTCGGCTCCACTGCGATGGTCGACACCGTGGTCGAACTGCTGCAGGCGCACCCGCATTTGCCGGTGGTCTGCGACCCGGTGCTGCGCGCCGGCGGCGGCGGTAGCCTGGGCAAGGACGAGGTCGGTTATGCGATGCGCGAGCGGCTGCTGCCCCTGTCATTGATCGCCACCCCCAACCTGCCAGAAGCGCGCATCCTCGCGGAACTGCCCGACGGCAGCGCCGACGACTGCGCCGAGAAGCTGTTGCCGTACATCAAGCACCTGCTGATCACCGGCGGCCATGGCGACGAGCACGAAGTGCACAACCGCCTGTACAGCCGCGACGGCACGCGCCAGACCTTTACCTGCCAGCGCTTGCCCGGCAGTTATCACGGCTCGGGTTGCACCTTGGCCAGTGCGCTGGCCGGGCGCATTGCCCAAGGCGAAGGTTTGGCCAGCGCCGTGCAAACGGCTCTCAACTACACGTGGCGTACCCTGCGTGATGCCGAACAACTCGGCCAGGGCCAGTTCGTGCCGCGCCGATTGCCGCTGGATTTCTGCTCGTAACTTATCGCTCGTCAGCAAGGGGTTTGCCCGATGAAACTACGCGGCCTTTACGCCATTACCGACAGCCAGCTGTTGGCCGGCAAATTCCTCGCCTACGTCGAGGCGGCGCTGGACGGTGGCGTCACCCTGTTGCAGTACCGCGACAAAAGCAGCGACGAGGCACGGCGCCTGCGTGAAGCCGAAAAGCTCTATGAACTGTGCTCACGCTACAAGACCCAATTGATCATCAACGACGATGCCGAACTGGCCGCGCGCCTGGGCGTCGGCGTGCACCTGGGCCAGACCGACGGCCCGCTGACCTCGGCCCGGGCATTGCTAGGCGCCAAGGCGATCATCGGCGCCACCTGTCACAGCCAGATCGAACTGGCCGAACAGGCCGCCAAAGAAGGCGCCAGCTACGTGGCCTTCGGCCGCTTCTTCAACTCCACGACCAAACCCGGCGCACCCGCCGCCACCGTTGACATGCTGGCCCAGGCCCGCAAGCGCCTGCACCTGCCGATCTGCGTGATCGGCGGCGTCACCCTGGAAAACGCCGAGCCGCTGGTGGCCCACGGGGCCGACCTGCTCGCCGTGGTCCATGGCCTGTTCGGTGCCGACAGCACCCAGGAAGTCACTCGCCGCGCCCGTGCGTTCAACCATCTTCTTAAATCTTCAGTTTAGAGAGCCCGATCATGTCCCGTTCCGAAACCCTGTTTGCCAACGCCCAGAAACACATCCCCGGCGGTGTGAACTCCCCCGTGCGTGCGTTCAAGAGCGTGGGCGGCACGCCGTTGTTCTTCAAGCATGCCGAAGGCGCCTACGTCACCGATGAAGACGACAAGCGCTATGTCGACTATGTCGGCTCCTGGGGCCCGATGATCCTCGGCCACAGCCATCCGGACGTGCTGGACGCGGTGCGCCAGCAACTGCAGCACGGCTTGTCCTACGGCGCCCCGACCGCGATGGAAACCGAGATGGCCGACCTGGTCTGCTCGATCGTGCCGTCGATGGAAATGGTGCGCATGGTCAGCTCCGGCACCGAAGCCACCATGAGCGCGATCCGCCTGGCCCGTGGTTTCACCGGCCGCGACAACATCATCAAGTTCGAAGGTTGCTACCACGGGCACTCCGACAGCCTGCTGGTAAAAGCCGGCTCCGGCGCGCTGACCCAAGGCGTACCCAATTCCGCTGGCGTACCTGCGGCGTTCGCCAAGCACACCCTGACCTTGCCGTTCAACGACATCGCAGCCGTCGAGCAGATGCTCAGCGAAGTCGGCCAGGACGTTGCCTGCATCATCGTCGAGCCGGTTGCCGGCAACATGAACTGCGTTCCACCGGCCCCGGGTTTTCTTGAGGGCTTGCGCGAGCAGTGCGACAAGCATGGCGTGGTGCTGATTTTTGACGAAGTGATGACCGGTTTCCGGGTCGCCCTCGGTGGCGCCCAGGCTTACTACGGCGTTACGCCAGACCTGAGCACCTTCGGCAAGATCATCGGCGGCGGCATGCCGGTAGGCTGCTTCGGCGGCAAGCGCGAGATCATGCAACACATCGCCCCGCTCGGCCCGGTCTACCAGGCAGGCACCTTGTCGGGTAACCCGCTGGCAATGGCCGCCGGCCTGACCACCCTGCGCCTGATCAGCCGCCCGGGCTTCCACGCCGAGCTGACCGACTACACCACACGCCTGCTCGACGGCCTGCAACAACGCGCCGACGCCGCCGGCATCCCGTTTGTGACCACCCAGGCCGGTGGCATGTTCGGCCTGTACTTCAGCGGCGCCGACGATATCGTCACCTTCGATGACGTGATGGGCAGCGATGCCGAGCTGTTCAAGCGCTTCTTCCACCTGATGCTCGAAGGCGGCGTGTACCTGGCACCGAGCGCCTTTGAAGCCGGCTTCACTTCGATCGCCCATGGCGAAGCCGAACTGAAATTGACCCTGGATGCTGCCGAGCGCGCGTTCGCGGCCCTGAAATAAGTGACGGCAACCTCTGACGTTGCCCCTGGCAGCGTCAGATTTGCTACTTTGCTTACAGAGAATTCCTGGTTTTTTCGAGAATTGCCCTGCAATCCGGCAGATAACTTGCCCAAGCAGCAGAAAAACGAGTAAAGACTTTGTAAGCAGAGGCCTGCTTATTTCATAATGCGCGCTTATTGGACTCCCTCGAGGGTCCGCGCGCCCCGTCAGAGGTAAGTCGATTCCCATGAAACGCACCGGCCGCACCCTGGTTCTGGGCTGCCTGTTGCTCCTTCAACCGCTACTGGCACATGCCCAGGCTGGCGGCAACTCGTTGTTAATCCCAGCGATGGGTCGTTGCACCCTCAATACCCAGCCAGAGAGCCAGGCCGAAGCCCTGAGCGCGTGCCAGAAACAGGCCGAGGAAGGGGATGCGCAAGCACAATACGAGTTGGGCGAGTACTACCACGACAGCAAGAACCCGGCCGTTGACCTCAACAAAGCGTTGAGCTACTTCGAGAAAGCCTCGTTGCAGGGCCACGCCCAGGCGCAATACCAGTTGGGCAACATGTTCTTCAAAGGCGAAGGCGTGCCGGCCAACAACGTCCAGGCGTACATCGTGCTGAAAATGGCCGCGGTCAACGGCGCCGAAGACGCACTGGACACTGCCGACGAAGTCGCCGAGCACATGCAGCGCGATGAACTGGAAGTGGCAACCCAGGTGCTGGGGCAGATTTTCCGCAACTACCTGCAGGAATTGCAGAGTGCTGATGGGCGTTCGCCGTTCTCACCCCTTCCGTGATTTTTTGTAGACCTTACATCGCTATCGCAGGCAAGCCAGCTCCCACAGTGACTGCATTCCAGCATTGAAACGCGGTCGAGTGTGGGAGCTGGCTTGCCTGCGATAGACCCCCCCTCGGTCTAAAGCCCTACTTCTCAGGCATCGGCATCGGAAACGGCATCACATTGCTCATGCCCCGAGCTTCACTGATCTTCGGCGTCCCCAAGCGCTCGACTTCATCGATGCGCACAATCGAATGCATGGGCACAAAGCTGCGCACTACCCCTTCGAACTGGGCCTTGAGCTTTTCTTCGCCCGGATCGACCACCAACTGGGTGCGCTCGCCAAAGACGAACTCTTCCACCTCCAGGAAGCCCCACAGATCACTTTGATAGATCTGCTTGGCGTACATTTCGAACACCTGGCCCTGGTTGAGGAAAATCACCTTATAGATTGGAGCTTCACGTTTGGTCATGGTGGGCGAACAACACATGGGGATATAAAAGAGGGCGCGAACTATAGCATGGCACCCGATGCACAGCGCTAGGAACCAATGGGCATGCCCCCTATAATGCGCGGTTCTTTACCACCAGTTGACGATTCCCATGGCCAAGAAGCTTTACATCGAAACCCACGGTTGCCAGATGAACGAGTACGACAGCTCGCGCATGGTCGACTTGCTGGGCGAACACCAGGCCCTGGAAGTCACTGCCCGCGCCGAAGATGCCGACGTGATTTTGCTCAATACCTGCTCGATCCGCGAGCGGGCCCAGGACCGTGTGTATTCGCAGCTGGGCCGCTGGCGCGAATTGAAACTGGCCAACCCGGACATGGTGATCGCCGTCGGCGGGTGCGTGGCCAGCCAGGAAGGCGCTGCGATCCGCGACCGCGCGCCCTATGTCGATGTGGTGTTCGGCCCGCAAACCCTGCACCGTCTGCCAGAGATGATCGACGCCGCACGTATCACCAAGCTGCCGCAGGTTGACGTGTCGTTCCCCGAAATCGAAAAATTCGACCATCTGCCCGAACCGCGCATCGATGGGCCGAGCGCCTATGTGTCGGTGATGGAAGGCTGCAGCAAGTACTGCACCTTCTGCGTGGTGCCTTACACCCGTGGCGAAGAAGTCAGCCGGCCGTTTGACGATGTGCTGGCGGAAATCATCCACCTGGCTGAAAACGGCGTGCGCGAAGTGACCCTGCTGGGCCAGAACGTCAACGGCTACCGTGGCCAGACCGATGACGGCCGCCTGGCCGACCTGGCGGAATTGATCCGCGTGGTCGCCGCCGTCGATGGCATCGAGCGCATCCGCTACACCACCTCGCACCCGCTGGAGTTTTCCGACAGCCTGATCCAGGCCCACGCCGAAGTACCAGAGCTGGTCAAGCACCTGCACTTGCCGGTGCAATCGGGTTCGGACCGCATTTTGTCGGCGATGAAGCGCAACCACACCGCGCTGGAATACAAATCCAAACTGCGCAAACTGCGCGCTGCCGTGCCGGGCATCTGCATCAGCTCGGACTTTATCGTCGGCTTCCCGGGCGAAACCGAGAAAGACTTCCAGCAGACCATGAAGCTGATCGAAGACGTGGGTTTCGACTTCTCCTACTCGTTCGTCTACAGCCAGCGCCCAGGCACTCCGGCTGCCGACCTGCTGGATGAAACCCCGGAGGCGTTGAAAAAAGAGCGTTTGAACGCGCTGCAACATCGCCTCAATCAGCAGGGCTTCGAAATCAGCCGACAAATGGTCGGTTCGATCCAGCGCATTCTGGTGACCGATTATTCGAAGAAAGACCCGGGTGAATTGCAGGGTCGTACCGAGAACAACCGAATCGTCAACTTCCGCTGTGACAATCCCACGCTGATCGGCCAGTTTGCCGATGTGCACATTGATGCGGCGCAGCCACACTCGTTGCGTGGCTCGTTGATCAACTGATCTCGCTGACCGGATGAAGATCAAAATGTGGGAGCTGGCTTGCCTGCGATAGCGATGTATCAGTGCCCAATGTGCCAACTGACCCACCGCTATCGCAGGCAAGCCAGCTCCCACAGGGGTTCTTCAGGGTTATCGAGAGTGGGGCCAGGCTATTTAAGTGCTTTCGCACACCAGCGCCTGGCGTTATTCTCTCTCTCACCTCATCAGCCAAAGGGCGGCTAAAAGCAACCTTGAACGCACCCATAGCAGAACCCCATCGTTTTATCCTCGAGCCTTTTGAGGCTCGCCGTTTCGCCAACCTGTGCGGACAGTTCGACGAGCACCTGCGCCTGATCGAACAACGCCTGAGCATCGAGATCCGCAACCGCGGCAATCAGTTCGAGCTCATTGGTGAACCCCAACACACCACGTCTGCAGAAAACCTGCTGCGCCGTCTCTACCGCGAAACCAAGGGTAGCGAGCTGTCGCCGGAGACCGTGCACCTGTACCTGCAGGAGTCGGCTGTGGAAGACCTGGCCAATAACCCGGTGGCCGAAGCCAGCGTGGCCTTGCGTACCAAAAAAGGCATGATTCGCCCACGCGGCTTGAATCAGCAGAAGTACGTCAAGGAAATCCTGGGCAACGACATCAACTTCGGCATCGGCCCGGCCGGTACCGGCAAGACCTACCTCGCAGTGGCCTGCGCCGTCGACGCCCTGGAGCGCGAGCAAGTGCGGCGCATCCTGCTGGTGCGCCCAGCGGTCGAGGCCGGCGAAAAGCTCGGTTTCCTGCCCGGCGACCTGGCCCAGAAGATCGACCCGTACCTGCGCCCGCTCTACGACGCGCTGTACGAGATGCTCGGTTTTGAATACGTGGCCAAGCTGATCGAGCGCCAGGTGATCGAGATCGCCCCGCTGGCCTACATGCGTGGCCGTACGCTCAACAACAGCTTCATCATTCTCGACGAAAGCCAGAACACCACCGTCGAGCAAATGAAGATGTTCCTCACCCGTATCGGTTTCGGCTCCACTGCCGTGATCACGGGCGACATCACCCAGGTCGACCTGCCCAAGGGCACCAAGTCGGGCCTGGGCCAGGTGATAGAGGTGCTCAAGGACGTGCCGGGTATCAGCTTCACGCACTTCATGCCCAAGGACGTGGTGCGCCACCCGCTGGTGCAGCGCATTGTCGAAGCCTATGAGCGTTTCGAACACCGCGACGACGCGCCCGCCAAGGACGCTCGCCACGATGCTTGAGCTAGACCTGCAACTGGCCACCGACGCGCCCGCCCCCAGCGAAGCCCAGTTCCGCCAATGGTGTGAACTGGCTTTGCGCCAGCGCACCGCTGACTCGGAGCTGACCATTCGTCTGGTGGACGAGGCCGAAGGCCGTGAGCTGAACCACACCTGGCGCCAGAAAGACTACGCGACCAACGTGCTGTCCTTCCCCGCCGACGTGCCCGACGAATTGCTGGATATCCCGCTGCTGGGCGACCTGGTGATCTGCGTCGCGGTGGTCGAGCGAGAAGCGGCGGAACAAGGCAAGGAACTTGAGGCCCATTGGGCCCATCTAGTCATCCACGGCTGCTTGCATCTCTTGGGTTACGACCATATAGACGATGACGAAGCCGAGGAAATGGAAGCACTGGAACGATCGTTGCTTGCAGAACTGGGTCACCGCGATCCATATGCAGACGACGAAAGCTGATCAACACTCAACTGTCATATCAAAGGATTTAGAGTAATCGCTATGAGCGAAGACCGATCGAGCAACGGGCAGAAGTCATGGCTGGGTAAACTGACCCAGGCTTTTGCCCACGAGCCGAAAAACCGCCAGGAGCTCTTGGAGCTGCTGCGCGATGCACACCAGAACAAGTTGCTGGACAGCGAAGCGCTGGCCATCGTCGAGGGCGCCATCCAGGTGGCTGACCTGCAAGTACGTGACATCATGGTCCCGCGCTCGCAGATGATCAGCATCAAGGCGACCCAGACCCCACGGGAATTCCTCCCGGCCGTGATCGACTCGGCGCATTCGCGCTATCCGGTGATCGGTGAAAGCCATGACGACGTCATGGGTGTCCTGCTGGCCAAGGACCTGCTGCCGTTGATCCTCAAGGAGAATGGCGACAGCTTCAACATCAAGGATCTGCTGCGCCCGGCCACCTTCGTGCCGGAGTCCAAGCGCCTGAATGTGCTGCTGCGCGAGTTTCGCGCCAACCACAATCACATGGCCATTGTGATTGACGAATACGGCGGCGTGGCCGGCCTGGTCACCATCGAGGACGTGCTGGAGCAGATCGTCGGCGACATCGAAGACGAGCACGACGTCGAAGAAGACAGCTACATCAAGCCGCTGCCCAGCGGTGACTTCCTGATCAAGGCGCTGACGCCCATCGAGAACTTCAACGAGTTCTTCGACAGCGAGTTTTCGGATGATGAGTTCGACACCGTCGGCGGCCTGGTGATGAGTGCGTTCGGGCACCTGCCCAAGCGTAATGAAACCACCGAGATCGGCGCCTATCGCTTCCGCATCCTGAATGCTGATAGCCGTCGTATCCATCTGATCCGCCTGACACCCATCGCCCGCTAAGGACTGACATGCGCCGTCTCACCTCACCCGGCTGGCCCGGTAATTTGCTGGCCGTGGTGGCCGGCGCCATCACAACCCTGGCGCTGGCGCCGTTCGATATCTGGCCGTTGGCGCTGGTAGCGGTCGGCCTGTTCTATATCGGCCTGCGGGAGCTGACACCCCGCCAGGCCCTGGGCCGTGGCTGGTGTTTCGGCTTCGGCCTGTTTGGTGCCGGCACCAGTTGGATCTACTACAGCATCCACCACTTCGGCGGCGCTTCGGTGCTGCTGGCGGGGTTCCTGATGCTGCTGTTCACCGCCGCCATCGCCTGGTTCTTTGCCCTGCCCGCCTGGCTATGGGCGCGCTGGTTGCGCCGTAACGAAGCACCACTGGCGGATGCATTGACGTTCGCCGCGTTGTGGGTCGGCCAGGAAGCCTTTCGTGGCTGGTTCCTTACCGGTTTCCCGTGGTTGTACTCCGGTTACAGTCAACTCGATGGGCCATTGACCGGCCTCGCGCCATTGGGTGGGATGTGGCTGATTTCCTTCGCCCTCGCACTCACTGCCGCATTGCTGTGCAACCTGCCGCGCCTGCTGGCCACCAAGCGCAATGCCTTCATCGGCGCGGGCCTGTTATTGCTGGTTGCGCCCTGGGCGATTGGCCTGGCACTCAAGCATCACGCCTGGACATCGCCGTCTGGTGCGCCCCTGAGCGTGGCTGCGATTCAGGGCAACGTCGAGCAAAGCATGAAGTGGGACCCGGACCAGCTCAATGCACAGTTGGCGCTGTACCGCGACATGAGCCTGAGTTCCAAGCGCGTCGACCTGCTGGTCTGGCCGGAAACTGCCGTGCCGGTGCTCAAGGAATCCGTGGAGGGCTACCTGGGCATGATGGGCAAGTTTGCCGCCGACCGGGACAGTGCGCTGATCACCGGGGTACCGATTCGCCAGGAAGTGCACCACCAGAAGCGCTACTTCAACGGCATCACCGTGGTCGGCGAAGGCGACGGCACCTACCTCAAGCAAAAACTGGTGCCGTTTGGCGAGTACGTTCCGCTGCAGGACATGCTGCGCGGGCTGATTGCCTTCTTCGACCTGCCCATGTCGGACTTCGCCCGCGGCCCTTCTGACCAGGCCATGCTGCAGGCCAAGGGTTATCAGATTGCGCCGTTCATTTGCTATGAAGTGGTGTACCCCGAATTCGCCGCCGGCCTGTCGGCCCAGAGCGACCTGCTGCTGACTATCAGCAACGACACCTGGTTCGGCCGCTCCATCGGCCCGCTGCAGCACCTGCAAATGGCGCAAATGCGTGCGCTGGAGGCTGGCCGCTGGATGATCCGCGCCACCAACAACGGCGTGACCGGGCTGATCAACCCGTTTGGGCAGATCACCGCGCAGATCCCGCAGTTCGAGCGTGGCATTCTCTATGGGGAGGTGGTGCCGATGCATAACCTCACGCCGTACCTGCGATGGCGTTCGTGGCCGTTGATCATTGTGTGTGTGCTGCTCTTTGGCTGGGCGCTGTTGGCGGCTCGGATGGCCAAAACGGTCTGACCTGTGGGAGCTGGCTTGCCTGCGATGGCGGTGTATCAGTGCCCTGAGTGCTCACTGACCCACCGCCATCGCAGGCAAGCCAGCTCCTACATTTGATCTCCTGTGTTGCACCTATCGGTAGAACAACCGATACCCCACCTGCCCCACCGCTTCATTGATCAACTGCCCGCTTTGCCACACCGCCTTGACCTCCGGCATCCAGCCACCCAGCGGTCGGCCATGGTCCACACCCAAAAAGCCCACCGGCCCCGGCACCACGGTGAAGCCGGCCTTTTCAAAACTCCACACCGAACGCGGCATGTGCCAGGCCTGGGTCACTACCACTACACGCTTGATGCCTTGCGGCAACAAAATCTCGGCGCTCATCTGGGCGTTTTCCCAGGTAGTACGGCTGCGCTCTTCTTTCCAGCGCACGGTGACACCGAAGTCATCCTGCATCGACACGGCCATCAGCTCGGCCTCACTGGGCGGCGTGCCGTAGTGCAAGCCGCCGCTGGTCAGCACTGGCAAACCGGATGCCTTGGCCAGCCGCGCGGCAAAACGCTCACGTTCCAGGCCAATACCGGTGGGCTGGTCGCTGCCCCACGCAATATCTCCACGCTCGCGCCCCGAGCCCAGCACCACAATCGCATCGGCACGCTGGGCCAGGGTGGCCCAGTCTTCCCGGGCCAAAGGCGGCTCTGTCTCCAGGGCACGGGCGCCCCATTGCACCATCACTGGCAGGCTGATCAACCACATTCCGCCCAGCCCGAGGGCAAAGCACAAGCCCGCCAGGCGCGGACGGCTGCGGCGAAACCACCAGGCACACGCCAACAACAGCAGAAAAATACCGGGCGGCAACAACAGTTGTTTAATGAAATAACGAAAAGGCATCGGGCATCTCCAAAGATGCCCGAAGCCTAGATGCATCGGGGTTTTGCAACAATCCTTACCGACAACATTTTGATAACGCTAACGGATAACACGGGGCTCACTTGCACCGCACGGAGCGGAAGTTCTCTGGCCCGCGGCCGGTCGCCAGGTCTTTGAGCCAGATGACCTTGGCCGAATGAGCGGGCGGGGAAGCCTGCCCATGGGAGGCGCGGTCGTGATTCAACGCCAGATAGTTCTTGATCAATTCAAGCTCCGCCAGGCTCAAGCCTCGCAACTCCAGCTCCAGAGGCCGTTCATCACGCAATCGGCCTGCGGTTCTTGCGGCGTCCAATGCCCGACCCAAACGGTCGATCAATCCTTCATACAACTGCGGTTTCGTTAAAGTTCGCTGCGATTCAACCATCCCCTCACCTCATTGAAGAAATACTTGCTCCCCACTAAACAGCGTAGCCCCCGTTGCTGCGCCTGCCCGGTGCCGCGACAGACGGCCCTTGGCGCGCAATCAGGGTTTCCCTCGATAGAGTGGGGTCATGTATGCTACGGCGCTTCCTGTAACTCCACTTCCCGCAGGGTTTGGGCACGGACGCGCCGCTTCTTGGTGTCGAACAACCCGGACAGTGCACCGAAGAGGATTAGGCCACCCCTATCCAGTTCAAAAGTAGCCATGCACGAACAATATCAGCCCCGTGAAATAGAAAATGCCGCCCAAACCTTCTGGGACGAGCAAAAGTCCTTTGAAGTCAGTGAACAGCCAGGCAAGGAGACTTACTACTGCCTATCGATGTTCCCTTACCCCAGCGGCAAGCTACACATGGGGCACGTGCGCAACTACACCATCGGCGACGTGATTTCGCGCTACCAGCGCATGCTCGGCAAGAACGTGCTGCAACCCATGGGTTGGGACGCCTTCGGCATGCCGGCAGAAAACGCCGCGATGAAAAACAACGTGGCGCCCGCCAAGTGGACCTACGAAAACATCGCCTACATGAAGACCCAGTTGCGCAGCCTGGGCCTGGCGGTGGACTGGTCCCGCGAGGTCACCACCTGCAAGCCGGATTACTACCGTTGGGAACAATGGCTGTTCACGCGCCTGTTCGAAAAAGGTGTGATCTACAAAAAAAGCGGCACCGTGAACTGGGACCCGATCGACCAGACCGTACTGGCCAACGAACAGGTCATCGACGGTCGCGGCTGGCGTTCCGGCGCGCTGATCGAAAAGCGCGAAATCCCGATGTACTACTTCAAGATCACCGCCTACGCGGATGAACTGTTGTCGAGTCTTGACGATCTGCCGGGCTGGCCTGAACAGGTCAAGACCATGCAGCGCAACTGGATCGGCAAATCCAAGGGCATGGAAGTGCAGTTCCCGTACAACGTCGACTCCATCGGCGAAGCCGGCGCACTCAAGGTGTTCACCACCCGCCCCGACACCCTGATGGGCGCGACCTACGTCGCCGTGGCCGCCGAACACCCGCTGGCCACCCAGGCCGCACAGAACAACCCTGAGCTGCAGGCGTTCATCGCTGAATGCAAAGGCGGCAGCGTGGCCGAAGCCGATGTCGCCACCCAGGAGAAAAAAGGCCTGCCAACCGGCCTGTTCGTCGAGCACCCGTTGACCGGCGAGAAACTGCCGGTTTGGGTCGCCAACTACGTATTGATGCACTACGGCGATGGCGCCGTCATGGCCGTGCCGGCCCACGACGAGCGCGATTTCGAATTCGCCACCAAGTACAGCCTGCCGATCAAGTCGGTCGTGCGCACCAGCTCGGGTGATACCAACCCCGCTCCGTGGCAAGACGCCTACGGTGAGCACGGCACGCTAATCAACTCCGGCGAATTCGACGGCCTGGACTTCCAGGGCGCGTTCGACGCCATGGAAGTGGCCCTGATCAAGAAAAACCTCGGTGCCTCGCGCACCCAGTTCCGTCTGCGTGACTGGGGCATCAGCCGCCAGCGCTACTGGGGTTGCCCGATCCCGATCATCCACTGCCAAACCTGCGGTGACGTGCCGGTACCGGAAGACCAATTGCCGGTCGTGCTGCCAGAAGACGTGGTGCCGGATGGTGCTGGCTCGCCGTTGGCGCGCATGCCCGAGTTCTACGAGTGCAGCTGCCCTAAATGCGGCGCGCCGGCCAAGCGTGAAACCGACACCATGGACACCTTCGTCGAATCCTCGTGGTATTACGCTCGTTATGCCTCGCCGCACTATGAAGGCGGCCTGGTGGAGAAATCCGCAGCCGACCATTGGTTGCCAGTGGATCAGTACATCGGTGGCATCGAACACGCCATCCTCCACCTGCTGTACGCGCGCTTCTTCCACAAGCTGATGCGTGACGAAGGCCTGGTGAGCTCCGATGAGCCATTCAAGAACCTGCTGACCCAGGGCATGGTGATCGCCGACACTTACTATCGCCGCGAAGCCAATGGCGCCTACACCTGGTTCAACCCGGCGGATGTCGAGCTTGAACGTGACAGCAAGGCCAAGGTCATCAGCGCCAAGTTGAAAGCCGACGGCCTGCCGGTGGAAATCGGTGGCACCGAGAAGATGGCCAAGTCCAAGAACAACGGCGTCGACCCACAGTCGATGATCGATCAGTTCGGCGCCGACACCTGCCGCCTGTTCATGATGTTCGCCTCGCCGCCTGACATGAGCGCCGAATGGTCCGACTCGGGCGTCGAAGGCTCGCATCGTTTCCTCAAGCGTGTCTGGCGCCTGGCCCACGCTCATGTCAGCCAGGGCCTGCCGGGCAAGCTGGATATCGGCGCGTTGAACGACGAGCAGAAAGCCGTTCGCCGCAGCATCCACCTGGCTATCCGCCAGGCCAGCCAGGACGTCGGGCAGAACCACAAATTCAACACCGCCATCGCCCAGGTGATGACGCTGATGAACGTGCTGGAAAAAGCCTCGCAGGCGACCGAACAAGACCGTGCGCTGATCCAGGAAGGCCTGGAAACAGTTACCCTGTTGCTCGCGCCGATCACGCCGCATATCAGCCATGAACTGTGGAGCCGTCTAGGCCACAGCGGGGCCGTCATCGATGCCGCCTGGCCGGTGCAGGATGACAGCGCCCTGGTACAGGACACGCTGCAACTGGTCATCCAGGTTAACGGTAAACTGCGTGGCCAGATCGACATGCCGGCCAGCGCCAGCCGTGAAGAGGTTGAAGCAGCTGCACGTATCAATGAGAACGTGCTGCGCTTTACCGAAGGCCTGACCATCCGCAAGGTGATCGTGGTGCCCGGAAAACTGGTCAATATCGTCGCCAGCTAAATCGGATCGGGCGCGGGGCTTGGCCCCGCGCCGAACTAAACCTTTAGGGCCCGATAAGGCCCACCTGGTTTCAAGGGGAGCAACAAAATGATCAAACGCAATCTGCTGGTTATGGGCCTTGCCGTGCTGTTGAGCGCTTGCGGCTTCCAGCTGCGCGGCACCGGCACCAATGAGCTGTCGCTCAAGGAACTCGACGTCAGCGCCCGCAACGCCTACGGCGAAACCGTCACCCAGCTGCGCCAGACCCTGGAAAACAGCGGTGTGCACGTGTACAACGGCGCAACCTACAAACTGATCCTGACGGATGAGCGAGAAACCCAGCGCAATATCAGCTACGCCAGTGCTGGCCGTGCGTCCGACGTCGAGTTGAACACAGCGCTGATGTTCGAAATACAAGGCCGTGATCAGTTGCCGTTGATGGGTGACAAGATCCAGGTGCAGAAAGTGGTGAGCCACGATGGCAACAACCTGGTGGGTTCGGACTCCGAGACCATCCAGGTGCGCAAGGAAATGCGTCGTGAGCTGATCCAGCGCATGATGACTCGCCTGCAAATGCTCACGCCGGAAAAACTGGCTGAGCTGCAGCAAGTGGCCGACAACAAGGCCAAGGCTGACGCCGACGCCCTGAAAGCCGCGCAGGAATATGAAGACAACACACCGAAACAGTCGCCTGTTGAAGTCCCTGTCGAGTAAGCCAGACGGGGCGCCCCTGGCGCCCCGTTCGCCCCGCCTATGAAACTTGCCCCCGCCCAACTCGCCAAGCACCTGCAAGGTGGCCTTGCGCCTGTCTATATCGTCAGCGGTGATGACCCGCTGCTGTGCCAGGAAGCGGCCGACGCTATTCGCACCGCCGCACGCCAACAAGGCTTCGATGAACGCCAGGTGTTCAGCGCCGACGCCAGTTTCGACTGGGGCACGCTGCTGCAAGCTGGCGCGAGCATGTCGCTGTTTGCCGAGAAACGCCTGCTGGAACTGCGCCTGCCCTCGGGCAAGCCGGGCGATAAAGGCGCGGCGGCCCTGATGGAATACTGCTCGCGCCCCGCCGAAGACACCGTGTTGCTGGTCAGCCTGCCCAAGCTCGACGGCAGCGCGCAGAAAACCAAATGGGGCAAGGCTCTGGTTGAAGGTCCACAGACTCAGTTCATCCAGATCTGGCCGGTGGACAGCAACCAGTTGCCGCAGTGGATTCGTCAGCGCCTGTCGCAATCAGGGCTCGCTGCGACACAGGATGCCGTGGAGCTGATCGCCGCTCGGGTCGAGGGCAACCTGCTTGCCGCCGCCCAGGAGATCGAAAAGCTCAAGCTGATGGCTGAAGACGGGCAGATCACCGTCGAAACCGTGCAAGGCGCAGTGGCCGATAGCGCGCGCTTTGATGTGTTCGGCCTGGTGGACGCCATCCTCAACGGCGAACCCGCCCACGCCCTGCGCATGCTTGAAGGCCTGCGCGGCGAAGGGGTGGAACCACCGGTGATTCTCTGGGCCCTGGCCCGTGAGCTGCGCGTGTTGGCGAACATTGCGCTGCAATACAGCCAGGGCACACCGCTGGACAAATGCTTCAGCCAGGCCCGGCCACCGGTGTGGGACAAGCGCAAACCCCTGATGAGCAAAGCCCTGCAACGGCACTCGGCGCAACGCTGGGCGCAACTGTTGCTGGAAGCGCAGCGCATCGATGCACAGATCAAAGGCCAGGCGGCCGGCTCGCCGTGGATGAGCCTGAGCCGTCTGTCGCTGTTGATGGCCGGCCAGCGCCTGGCGTTGCCTGCCGAATAACCACCTCTGTACAACGGCACAAAACCCTGTGGGAGCTGGCTTGCCAGCTCCCACATTGACTCTGCCCACTGCCTATTTGCAACATTTCCCACCTATCGACGGGCTTTACAGCCGGCCCACTTCGGCAGATGATTTGCACCGCTGCATTCCACCCCAAGCGAGAGAATCCACCATGAGCAAAAAGCCATCCAAGCATGGCCCCAACAAGGCCAAATCCATCATCGCCCAGCCCTTGTTCCGCAGCCGTCAGGAACGCGCCGGCAAGGGCAAAGGCAGCTACCGCCGCGAAGCCTTCCAGTCTAATAGCTGGGAGGCTTCTTACTTTCTGGCTGCCTGAAGGCAAGCGCCCCTCTGGCATGATAAGGTCTGTACCTGATTTGTAACCCCCTGGACCTGTGCATGCCCTCTCGTCTTTCTCGTCATTGGCACCTACGCCAATTGATCGCTGCCTCCAGCCTCATTCTGCTCGTCGCCTGCGCCGAAAAACCTACCGCTGCGGACGCTCAACCCCTGCCCAAGCTCCAGACGGCCCCGGCTATCGCGCCTGCCGTGGTGGCCCCGTTGGCGGTGGACAATCTCGATATCCAGCCGACCCAGACCTTTGCCGAATGGCAAGCTGGCTTCCGTGCTCAAGCGCTGCAAGCCGGGATCACTGCGGCCGTGTTCGATAACGCTTTTGCCGGCGTCACCCCTGATATGGCGGTGATTCGCGCCGACCGCAGCCAACCGGAATTTTCTCGCCCGGTGTGGGAATACCTCGACGGTGCACTGTCGCCGGTGCGCGTGCGCAATGGCCAGGCACTGCTGGTCAAGTACGCCGATATTCTGCAAAGCATCGAGCAACGCTATGGCGTCGACCGCCAGGCGCTGGTCTCGGTGTGGGGCATGGAGAGCAACTTCGGCGCTTTCCAGGGCAATAACTCGGTGATCCGCTCCCTGGCCACCCTGGCCTATGAAGGACGTCGTCCGGCCTTTGCGCAAGCGCAGTTGCTGGCAGCGCTGCAGATCATCCAGCATGGCGATATTCAGGCCGACCAGATGAAAGGTTCCTGGGCCGGGGCGATGGGCCAGACCCAGTTCATCCCGACCACCTACAACACCCATGCCGTGGACTTCGACGGTGACGGTCGCCGCGATATCTGGAACAGCCCGTCCGACGCCCTCGCCTCCACGGCGCATTACCTGCAAAGCTCCGGCTGGCAGAAAGGCCAGCCATGGGGCGTTGAAGTGCAGCCGCTGCCGTCTGGCTTCGACTACAGCCTGGCCGATGGCGGCGTGCGCAAGACCGTGGCGCAATGGCTGCAACTGGGCATCCAACTTCCCCCTGGCGTGAGCCTGCCGGCCAATGTCGACCAGTTGTCCGCCGCCCTGCTGTTACCGGCCGGCTAC
Organism: Pseudomonas sp. Pse35; assembly: GCF_024519715.1. NCBI lineage: Bacteria > Pseudomonadati > Pseudomonadota > Gammaproteobacteria > Pseudomonadales > Pseudomonadaceae > Pseudomonas > Pseudomonas sp. Pse35. The sequence goes on from NZ_JALJRP010000003.1 coordinate 208,467, forward strand.
CGTGGCCCGGCATTCCTGGTATTGGATAACTTCCGCGCGATCCTCAAGTACAACAATTCGTCGTCCTATGCACTGGCGGTTGGCTTGCTGTCGGAGCGATTTGGCGGCGGCGGTGTGATTCGGGGCAGTTGGCCAAAAGATGAGCTGCCACTGAGCCGTTCGCAACGCATTGACCTGCAGACGGCACTCAGCGCCAAAGGGTATGACGCGGGTAATGCCGACGGGATTATTGGCGCCAACACGCGCAAGGCGATTCGGGCTGCACAGCAGGCGCTGGGCTGGCCGGCGGATGGGTATCCGACGGTGAAATTGCTGGAATCGCTGCAGAACCGCTGAAGTGATCGCTCCCACGCTCTGCGTGGGAGCGCTGCCTTGGACGCTCCGCGTCCGCGGCTGAAGAGGGTGACGCAGAGCGTCACTGGAGGCATTCCCACGTAGAGCGTGGGAACGATCAGGCCTTGAACACCACATCCTGCTCCAACACCACCCGCTGCTCCCCCGCATCCAGGCGCACCACGGCGCCCATCGGCAATGTCAGGTTCGGGTCGCAATGCCCACTGCGCCAGCCTGCCAGCACTGGAATGCACAGCGGCTCAAAGGTCTGCTTCAGCAGACGCGCCAATGCCGCGCTATCCACACCGGCCACATCCCCTACCAACACGCCAGCGACTTGAGCCAGCTTGCCAGCCAGGCGCAGGTGGGTCAGCAGGCGGTCGATGCGATAGAGCGGTTCGTTGACGTCTTCGATAAACAGGATGATGCCGTCAGCGTCTATTTCGTACGGCGTGCCCATGACTGCGGCGATCATCGACAAGTTACCGCCCAGCAAACGCCCACAAGCCACACCTGGCTCGATTGTGGTCAGCGGGTAGGCCATCGGGTGCGGCAGCACACTGCCGGCGCCCCGTTGGCCACGCAGCAGGCTGAACAAGGAGGATTCGGTGGGCGGCTGTTTGCCACTGAGCAGGTCGGCATTGAGCATGGGCCCGTGGAACGTCACGAAGCCGGCATAGCGGTTGATGGCCAAGTGCAAGGCGGTGATATCGCTGTAGCCCACGAACGGCTTGGGATTGGCGCGTAGCAGGTCGAAGTCCACGGCATCCAGCAAACGGGGCGTGCCATAGCCGCCACGCAGGCAGAGGATGGCATCGATGTCGGGGTTGGCGAAGGCGGCATGCAAATCGCGCAGGCGCACTTCATCGCTACCGGCCAGGTAGCCGTCGCGCTCGTGTACACCAGGGAAAATGTGCAGGTCGTAGCCACGGGCACGCATCCATTGCCGGGCTTTTTCAACATCCAGCGCGGCGGGGCCGGCGGGGGCGATCAGGCCGAGGGTGCCTTCGGGGCGCAGTGCAGGTACGGCGGCGGTCATCCATGGTTCTCCCTATATGACGCAGAACGAAATGTGGGAGCTGGCTCGCCTGCGATGCAAGCGCCTCGGTGTATCAGTGACACCGAGGTGATGCTATCGCAGGCAAGCCAGCTCCCACACAAGCCCGCATTTCACATTGATTCTGGAGCGGCTTACGAAACCAGGCTCGCCTTGACCAGCTTGGCCTGCTCATCGGCGTGATACGAAGACCGCACCAACGGGCCCGAGGCTACGTTCTTGAAGCCCATCTTGTAGCCTTCCTCGGCGAACCAGGCGAAGGTGTCCGGGTGCACGAAGCGCTGCACCGGCAAGTGGCTGCGGGACGGTTGCAGGTACTGGCCCAGGGTCAGCATGTCGATGTCGTGTTCGCGCATGCGCTTCATGACTTCGATGACTTCTTCGTCGGTTTCACCCAGGCCCAGCATCAAGCCGGACTTGGTCGGGATGTGCGGCATCATCTGCTTGAATTTCTGCAGCAGGGTCAGCGACCACTGGTAGTCCGAACCCGGGCGCGCCGCCTTGTACAGGCGCGGCACGGTTTCCAGGTTATGGTTGAACACATCCGGCGGCTCGGCAGCGGTGATGTCCAGGGCGACGTCCATACGGCCACGGTAGTCCGGCACCAGGGTTTCAAGCATCACGTTCGGCGACAGCTTGCGGATCTCGCGGATGCAGTCGGCAAAGTGCTGGGCACCACCGTCACGCAGGTCGTCGCGGTCTACCGAGGTGATCACCACATACTTGAGCTTCAGGTCGGCGATGGCGATGGCCAGGCTTTCTGGCTCATTGACGTCCAACGGCTTCGGACGGCCGTGGCCGACGTCGCAGAACGGGCAGCGACGGGTGCAGATGTCACCCATGATCATGAACGTGGCGGTGCCGCCAGAGAAGCACTCGCCCAGGTTCGGGCAGGAGGCTTCTTCGCATACGCTGTGCAACTTGTGTTTGCGCAGCAGCGACTTGATACGGTCGACTTCCGGCGAAACCGGGATGCGCACGCGAATCCAGTCAGGTTTCTTCGGCAGTTCGGTGGTCGGGATGATCTTGACCGGGATGCGTGCAACCTTCTCGGCGCCGCGCAGCTTGACGCCGGCTTCCACCTTGGCACGCGGGGCCGGGGCTGGACGCTCAGTGATGTCCAGCGTCGGGATCATGGTTTGCACAACATCAGTAGTCATATCAATCGATTCCGCCCGTCAGGGTCGTCTGCTCTGCATAGTCGAGGTGTTTGACGAGCTGCGCGCGCAGCCGGGCACTTACCTCGGCAAATTCTATGGATGTTGCATGGTCACTCAACTGGGTCATCGCAAGCCCGGCGTAACCGCACGGGTTGATCCGTCGGAACGGCGCCAGGTCCATGTCCACATTCAAGGCCAGGCCATGAAAGGAACAACCGTGGCGAATGCGCAGCCCCAGGGAGGCGATTTTCGCGCCATCCACGTATACACCCGGTGCATCGGGCTTGGCCACGGCGGTCACGCCGTAACTGGCCAACAGCTCGATCAGGCACGTCTCCATGCGGCTGACCAGGTCGCGCACGCCAAACCCCAGCTTGCGCACGTCCAGCAGCAGGTAAGCCACCAGTTGACCGGGCCCATGGTAAGTCACTTGCCCCCCTCGGTCGACCTGCACCACCGGAATATCACCCGGCAGCAGCAAGTGTTCGGCCTTGCCGGCCTGGCCCTGGGTGAATACCGGCGGGTGTTCTACCAGCCAGATTTCATCCGGGGCCGAAGTGCCGCGCTCATTGGTAAAGCGCTGCATGGCATGCCAGACCGGCTCGTATGCCATCCGGCCGAGCTCGCGAAAGCCCAGGACTTGCGACATCACAGCACCATATGCACGAAGCCGGTGGCTCGCAGTTCGCTGTTGATGTTGTAGAGCTGGTCTTGATCGGTCGCAACGATGTGCAACTGGATCGTGGTGTACTTGCCGGTGGAGCTTTGGCGCTCGTCCACGCGGTTGTCGTTGATCGTCGCGTGCTTCCTGACGATCTCGAGAATCTTGTCCTTGCGGCCGACACCGGTATCGCTGATCACCTTGACGGGATAATCCGTCACAGGAAATTCGATCTTTGGCGCCTTTACTTCTACGTCTTTATCGGTCATGGCAGAACAGCCTCGTAAGCGCTAAGCCGTGGCGACGGGCAAAGCCCCGCGTTGGATCAACGCGGGGCTTTGCAGGTGCACACAATCAGTTGAACAAGCCGTAGAAGAATAGACGGATGCTATCCCATACGCGGCGGAAGATACCACCTTCCTCGACAGCATCCAGCGCGATCAGGTCGGCGCTGTGCACCACCTTGTCGTCCAGCTTGACTTCGACCTTGCCGATCACATCACCCTTGGCGATTGGCGCAACCAATTGCGGGTTCAGGGTCATGCTGGCGGCGAGCTTTTTCAGCTGGCCTTTAGGCATGGTCAGGGTCAGGTCGTCGGCCAGGCCGGCCTTGACTTGCGACGTCGCGCCCTTCCACACCGGCGCGGTCGCCAGCTCAGCACCCTTCTGGTAGAAGGTCTGGGTTTCGAAGAAGCGGAAGCCGTAAGTCAGCAGTTTTTGCGTCTCGGCCGCACGGGCCTGCTCGCTGTTGGTGCCGAATACCACGGCGATCAGGCGCTGGCCATCACGTACGGCGGACGACACCATGCAGTAGCCGGCTTCGTCGGTGTGGCCGGTCTTCAGGCCATCGACGGTCTTGTCGCGCCACAGCAACAGGTTGCGGTTAGGCTGCTTGATGTTGTTCCAGAAGAATTCCTTCTGGGAGTAGATCGCATAGTGCACCGGGTCAACGCGGATGATGGCGCGCGCCAGGATCGCCATGTCATGAGCCGACGAATAGTGCTCTGGGTTCGGCAGGCCGGTCGGGTTCATGAAGTGGCTGTTGGTCATGCCCAGCTCACCGGCGGTTTTGTTCATCATGTCGGCGAAGGCGTCTTCGCTGCCGGCGATGTGCTCGGCCAGGGCGACGCTGGCGTCGTTACCGGACTGGATGATGATGCCGTGCAGCAGGTCGCTCACGGTGACTTGCGAACCCACCTTGATGAACATCCGCGAACCACCGGTACGCCAGGCGTTTTCGCTGACGGTAACCGGGTCGTTTTCGCCGATCTGGCCGCGACGGATTTCCAGGGTCGCGATGTAGGCAGTCATCAGCTTGGTCAGGCTGGCAGGCGGCAGGCGTACATCACCGCCGTTTTCGACCAGCACGTTGCCACTGGCGGCGTCCATGAGGACCCACGACTTGGCGGCCAGTTGCGGGGAGGCCGGCACCATTTCAACCGCCCAGGCGGCTGGGGTGATGATCAGCGAGATAAGCAGGCACGTACGTTTGGCTAAGGTGGTGATGTTCATCCGTCTCTCGAAATTGCTTATGGAAACTTGCCCTCGCGGGCAAAACTATTCAGACAGCCCGCTTCCAGACTGTCACGTGTTCGGTTGCCCGCTCACCCCTTGCCCCTGGGTTTTTATTGTTCAACGAGCCAACAACCAGGGTTCAAGCGCGCATGCGCGTCTGAGCCATCAATCCGTTACTGCTTATTCTGCGGTGACCACGCTGGGTTGCCCCAGATTGGCCAGACGCACGCTGTTCTGCACTTGTGCCACTTCGCTCGGCGAGCCGATAGGGCCCATGCGTACACGGTGCAAGGTTTGCTGGTTACGCACGATGGAACTGATGAAGACCGGCGCGCTGACCATGCCGCTGAGCTTGGACCTTAACAGTTCTGCCGCATCCGGGTTGGCGAAAGCGCCGACCTGCAGGTATTGCCCACCGGCCATGGAGGCGCCCGCTGCCACGTGAGGTACCACCACGGTATCAGGCGCATGCTGGGCAGGTGGCGGGGTCCATTGCTCGATCTTGCCGGTGGAGGCCGTCACTTGCGGTTGCGGGGTTGGCGGTTCGTTGAGCATCAACGGCGCGGGTTTGCCACGCTGGGCCCAATACTGCGCCGGATCGATGCCTTCGACCTTGACCCGTGCGGTGCCGGTTTCGGCATAACCGAGTTTCTTGGCGGCCGCGTAGGACAAGTCGATGATCCGGTCCGAATAGAACGGCCCACGATCATTGACCCGCAGGATCACGGTGCGATTGTTGTCCAGGTTGGTCACGCGCACATAGCTGGGCAGCGGCAGGGTCTTGTGGGCCGCGCTCATGCCATACAGGTCATACACTTCGCCGTTGGCGGTGTTCTGGCCATGGAACTTGGTGCCGTACCAGGAAGCGGTGCCCGACTGCACGTAACTCTTGGATTCCTGCAGCGGGAAGTAATTCTTGCCCAGCACGGTATAGGGGTTGGCCTTGTACGGGCCGGTGTGCAGGGTCGGCGTGGCGTCCGGGATCTTCGACACATCCACATCCCACCACGGCGCGCCGTCTTTGTGCGCGCGGTTGATGTCCAGGCCCGGCTGGGCACGGACCACCGCACCGCCCGCCTTCTTGGCCGGCGCACGGTTAGGGGTGGTGGAGCAACTGGCTACCAACAAGGACAACGCGGCGAACGCCACCAGCTTGAGCGGTTTTTTGAACGGCGATACCCGCATTACTTGTTGCCCCGTGCTTGAACCAGCTCATCTGACAGCTGATGCACGGCCATGGCGTACATCACACTGCGGTTATAACGCGTGATTGCGTAGAAATTCTTCAGGCCCATCCAGTATTCAGGGCCATTTGCGCCTTCCAGGCGGAATGCCGTCACCGGCATGTCGTCGCGTGGCGCATTCTGACTCGACCAGCCCAGCGCTCGCAACTCCCCGACGGTCTTGACCGGTTCGATACCTTGGGTCAGGCCCTCGTCGGCGCGCTCGCCCGTGACATCGGCGCGGATAACCACCGGCTCCCTGGCGACCCAACCGTGGCGCTTGAAGTAGCTGGCCACGCTGCCGATGGCATCGTCGGGGTTGCTCCAGATATTGATGTGCCCGTCACCGTCGAAATCCACCGCATAGGCGCGAAAGCTGCTCGGCATGAACTGCGGCAAGCCCATCGCCCCGGCGTAGGAGCCCTTGAGGCTCAGCGGGTCGACCTGCTCTTCGCGGGCCAGCAACAGGAATTCGCGCAGTTCCTTGCGGAAGAACTCGGCGCGGGGCGGGTAATCGAAGCCCAGTGTCGACAAGGCGTCGATCACCCGGTAGCTGCCGGTGTTGCGCCCGTAGAAGGTTTCGATGCCGATGATCGAGACGATCACCTGCGCCGGCACGCCGTACTCCTGCTCGGCGCGGGCCAGTACCGCCTCGTGCTGGCGCCAGAAATCCACGCCGCGGGCGATGCGCGCATCAGTGAGGAACATCGGGCGATAGTCCTTCCACTGCTTGACGCGTTCGGCGGGCCGGGAGATGGCGTCGAGGATCGCCTGCTTTTTCTGGGCTTCGCGGAACACGCCCATCAGTTGCTCACCGGCAAAACCGTAGTCGCGGGTCAGCTCACCGACAAATTCGGCAACCTGGGGAGAGCCATCGTAGTCACCGGCCTGCGCCTCTTGCGTTGCCCCCAGCAGCCCGATCAGGCCCATCCAGGTCGCATGCCAAGTCGCCCAGCCGCGCATTACTTGCATTGACATCTTCACCTTATTCAAACCTGTGCGATCCACTTGCGATGCGTATGAATCGACATCAAAACCCCAAACGCTGACAGCAATGTCACCAGCGAAGTTCCGCCGTAGCTAATGAATGGCAACGGCACCCCAACCACCGGCAGCAGGCCACTGACCATACCGATGTTGACGAAAACATAAACAAAAAAAGTCATGGTCAGGCTGCCGGCGAGCAATTTGCCGAACAGCGTCTGCGCCTGGGCAGTGATCACCAGGCCGCGACCAATCAACAGCAGATAAATCAGCAACAACGCGCAAATGCCCACCAGACCGAATTCTTCGCCCATCACCGCGATAATGAAGTCGGTGTGGCTCTCGGGCAAGAAGTCCAGGTGAGACTGGGTGCCCAGCAACCATCCCTTGCCAAATACCCCGCCGGAACCGATGGCCGCCTTGGATTGGATGATGTTCCAGCCAGTACCCAGCGGGTCGCTCTCCGGGTCGAGGAACGTCAGGATCCGTTGCTTCTGGTAGTCGTGCATGAAGAAGAACCACATGGCCACGGCCACGGGCACGGCGGCTGCCAGCACGCTGAGGATCCAGCGCCAGCGCAGGCCGCCCATGAACAATACGAACGCGCCACCGGCGAGGATCAATAACGAGGTGCCAAGGTCCGGCTGGCGCACGATCAACACAAAGGGCACACCGATCAGGATCAGGCTGATCGCCACGTGCTTGAGCTGCGGCGGCAAGGTGCGCTTGGAGAGGTACCAGGCAATGGTGGCGGGCATCAGGATCTTCATGAATTCCGACGGCTGGAAGCGAATCACACCGGGGATGTTGATCCAGCGTGTGGCGCCCATGGCGTTGTGGCCCATGACGTCCACCACCACCAGCAACAACACGCCGGCGACATACCCCAAGGGCACCCAGCGCGCCATGAAACGCGGCTCCAACTGGGCGATCACCACCATCGACAGCAGGCCCAGGCCAAACGAGGACGCCTGCTTGATCAGCAGGTCCCAGTTCTTGCCGCTGGCCGAATACAGTACAAAAAGGCTGCCGGCCGCCAGGGTCAGCAGCAGGATCAGAAGGGGGCCATCAATGTGCATGCGTTGCAGCAACGTCGCACGGCGACGCATCACATCTTCGCTGGAGAGGATGCGGTCAAAATTACTCTTCACGGGCCGTAACCTCGGGGCTTGAAGGGGGGCCGCCATACTCGGGCTTGAGCCGGCCATCGTCGGCCAGCAGCCAGGCGTCCATCACCTGGCGTACCACTGGGGCCGCGACGCCGGAGCCGGACTCGCCGTTCTCGACCATCACTGCCACTACGATCTTCGGGTCTTCCGCCGGGGCAAAGCCGACAAACAAGGCGTGGTCGCGGTGGCGCTCCTGCACCTTGGAGCGGTCATACTTTTCGCCTTGTTTGATCGCGACCACTTGGGCGGTACCACTTTTGCCGGCAATGCGGTATTGAGCGCCAATTGCCGCTTTGCGCGCAGTGCCGCGAGCGCCGTGCATCACCTGCTGCATGCCGTGGTTGACCTTGGCCCAATCGGACGGGTCACGCAGCACAATGTCAGGAATCGGATTGTCGTCCACCGGCTTTTCGCCTTCGATGGTCCTGGCCAGATGCGGTCGGTTCCACACGCCTTTGTTCGCCACCAGCGCCGTGGCCTGGGCCAGTTGCAGCGGAGTGGCCTGCATATAGCCCTGGCCGATACCCAGGATCAGGGTTTCGCCGGGGAACCACGCCTGGCGGCGGGTCGCACGCTTCCACTCCCGCGACGGCATCAGGCCGGGGGATTCTTCGAACATGTCCAGGGAGACTTTCTGACCGAGGCCGAACTTGCCCATGTAGGCAGACAGCCGATCAATTCCCAGTTTATGGGCCAGGTCGTAAAAATAGGTGTCGTTGGAGCGCATGATCGCGGTGTCCAGGTCGACATAGCCGTCACCGGAGCGGTTCCAGTTACGGTACTTGTGATCGTAGTTGGGCAGCATGTAGTAGCCAGGGTCGTACACCCGGCTTGAGGCCGTGACCACGCCAGCATCCAGGCCGGCAATCGCCACCGCCGGCTTGATGGTCGAGCCCGGTGGGTACAGGCCGCGCAACACACGGTTGAACAGTGGCCGGTCGATGGAATCACGCAGCTCTGCGTAGGCCTTGAAGCTGATGCCAGTCACAAACGGGTTGGGGTCGAAGCTGGGCTGGCTGACCATCGCCAGCACTTCGCCAGTCTTCGGGTCCAGCGCCACTACGGCACCCCGCCGACCGCCCAGGGCCATCTCGGCAGCTTCCTGCAACTTGATGTCCAGACTCAGGACAATGTCCTTGCCAGGCACCGGATCGGTGCGCTTGAGCACGCGCAATACGCGACCACGCGCATTGGTCTCGACTTCCTCGTTACCTACCTGGCCATGCAACTCGGCCTCGTAGAAGCGCTCGATACCGGTTTTGCCGATGTGATGGGTGCCGCTGTAGTTGATCGGGTCGAGGGTTTTCAGCTCTTTCTCGTTGATCCGCCCCATGTAGCCAACGGAGTGGGCAAAGTGCGGCCCTTGCGGGTAATGCCGCACCAACTGCGCCACCACTTCCACACCCGGCAGGCGGAACTGGTTCACCGCAATACGGGCGATCTGCTCTTCGGTCAGCTCGAACAGGATCGGCACCGGCTCGAACGGCCGGCGCCCCTGCCGCATGCGCTTCTCGAAGACGGCCCGGTCTTCCGGCGTCAGTTGCAGCACCTCGACGATGACATCCAGGACCTGCTTCCAGTCGCCGGAGCGTTCACGGGTCATGCTCAGGCTGAAGCTGGGCCGGTTATCGGCAACCACTACGCCATTGCGGTCGAAAATCAGCCCACGGGTCGGGGGAATCGGCTGCACATGCACCCGGTTGTTTTCCGACAGCGTGGAGTGATAGTCGTACTGGATCACCTGGAGGAAATACAGCCGCGCAATCAGCACGCACATCAGCACCACCACCAAGACAGCACCGAACACCACCCGCGCGCGTACCAGACGTGCGTCTTTCTCGTGGTCCTTGATGCGGATCGGCTGGGTCATCGGGGGCGGCGCAGACTATTTGTGGTAAGGGTGCCCGGACAGAACTGTCCAGGCGCGATAAAGCTGTTCACCGATCAGAATCCTTACCAACGGGTGCGGCAACGTCAGCGCCGACAGCGACCAGCGCTGATCGGCCCGCGCACAGACTTCCGGCGCCAGCCCTTCCGGGCCGCCGACCATGAAATTGACCGTGCGCGAATCCAGGCGCCAGCGATCCAGTTCCACCGCCAGTTGCTCGGTGCTCCAGGGCTTGCCGTGCACTTCAAGGGTGACGATGCGCTCATTGGGGCCGACCTTGGCCAGCATGGCTTCGCCTTCCTGACGGATAAAGCGCGCCACGTCGGCGTTCTTGCCCCGGGTATTGAGCGGTATTTCCACCAGCTCAAGCGACAGCTCAGCGGGCAGACGCTTGGCATATTCGTGCCAGCCTTCTTCCACCCACTTGGGCATGCGTGAACCGACAGCGATCAGACGCAGGCGCACAGCCGTTCCTTATTCCTGGTCTTTGTTGAGCTTGTCGAAGTGCGCGTGGCCCACTTCGGGGCTGTGGTGCTTGCCATCGGCGGCACGGCTCTGCTCGGCGCCTTTCCACAGACGTTCCAGGTCGTAGAACTGGCGAGCGTTGGAGGTCATCATGTGAACGATCACATCGTCCATGTCCAGTAGCACCCAGTCGCTGTCGCCCTTGCCTTCTTCACCCAGTGGCTTGACGCCCTGGGCTTTGACGGCTTCGCGAACCTTGTCCAGCATCGCGCCGATCTGGCGGTTGGAGGTACCGGTGGCGATGATCATGAAGTCGGTGATGCTCTGCTTGTCGCGCACGTCCAGCACCTGGATGTCCTGGGCTTTAACGTCTTCCAGGGCAGCCACGGCGACTTTCACCAGCTCTTCGCCAGCCAATTCCGGGCCGACATGGGCTTCAACCGGCAGCGGCGCGCTTTTGAAGGTGCCTTTGCGCTTAACTTTGCTTACGTCTTTGTTCGTCATATAAAACTCGTTTTGCTCGTATGTTCGGGCGCTTGCTGCACGGTTCGTGCGTTCAAGCGCGCCTTTTCAGTTCGACGCACGGTACAGCCCGTGCGCATCGATGTAGGCCAGGACCGCGTCAGGCACCAGGAAACGTACCGACTTCCCGCTGGCCAGCAGTTGACGGATCTGGGTGGCGGACACCGCAAGCGGGGTCTGCCAGACGAATGCAATATTCCCGTTCGGCCCGGTCAGGGCCAAGGGGTCACTTACCGACCGCGCGGCCAGCAGGTTGCGCAAGGCATCCGGCGGTTCGCTGTCGGCATCCGGGCGTTGCAAAACCAGGATGTGGCAATGCTGGAGGAGTTCCTCCCAGCGGTGCCAAGAGGGCAGGCCGCAAAATGCGTCCCAGCCCAAAAGCAGAAACAGTGGGTCATCCGCGGCCAATTCGGCGCGCATCAGCTCCAGGGTGTCGATAGTGTAGGACGGTTTATCGCGCTTGAGTTCGCGATCGTCCACCACCAGCGGCGATATACCTTCCACGGCAACACGCACCATTTCCAGGCGTTGCTCGGCGGCCACCTGCGGCGTGTCGCGATGGGGCGGCCGGAAATTGGGCAGCAGGCGCAGCTCATCCAGCGCAAGGGCATCCGCAACTTCGAGGGCACTGCGCAAATGGCCGATGTGCACGGGGTCGAAAGTACCGCCGAGCAGCCCGATGCGTTTAGTCATCAAGTGCGCACATGACCGTCGCCAAACACCACGTACTTCTCACTGGTCAGCCCTTCGAGGCCCACCGGGCCGCGTGCGTGGAGCTTGTCGGTGGAAATACCGATCTCAGCCCCCAGGCCGTACTCGAAGCCGTCGGCAAAACGCGTCGAGGCGTTGACCATCACCGAAGCGGAATCCACTTCGTTGAGGAAACGCCGGGCATCGCTGAAATGCTCGGAAACGATGGCGTCGGTGTGCTTGGAGCCATAGGTATTGATGTGTTCGATGGCCTGGTCCAGGTCGTCGACGATGCGGATCGACAGGATCGGGGCCGTGTACTCGGTGTACCAGTCCTGCTCGGTCGCCTCGATGACGTCCGCACCCAGCAGCGCACGGGTGCGCTCGCAACCGCGCAGCTCTACCGATTTGTCACGGTAGATGGCGGCCAGCGGCGGCAGCACACGCTCGGCAATGCCAGCGTGCACCAGCAGGGTTTCCATGGTGTTGCACGGCGCGTAGCGGTGGGTCTTGGCGTTGTCGGCAATGCGAATCGCCTTGTCGAGGTCGGCGGCGATGTCGATGAACACATGGCAGACGCCGTCCAGGTGCTTGATAACTGGCACCTTGGCATCGCGGCTGACGCGCTCGATCAGGCTCTTGCCACCCCGCGGCACGATCACGTCGACGAATTCCGGCATGGTGATCAGCGCGCCCACGGCAGCACGGTCGGTGGTTTCCACTACTTGCACCACTTCAGCCGGCAACTCGGCCACGGCCAGGCCCTGCTGGATGCAGGCGGCGATGGCGCGGTTGGAATTGATCGCTTCGGAACCGCCACGCAGGATAGTGGCGTTGCCAGACTTGAGGCACAGGCTCGCGGCGTCGATGGTCACGTTCGGACGCGACTCATAGATGATGCCGATCACGCCCAGGGGCACGCGCATCTTGCCCACCTGGATGCCGGACGGCAGGTAGCGCATGTCGCGAATTTCACCGATGGGGTCAGGCAGCTTGGCCACCTGACGCAGGCCTTCGATCATGTCGTCGATACGTGCCGGGGTCAGCGCCAGGCGGTCCAGCAGGGCTGGCTCAAGGCCGTTAGCGCGCCCATTGGCCAGGTCCAGCTCGTTGGCGGCGGTCAACTCGGAGCGCGAAGCATCCAGAGCATCCGCAGCCGCCAGCAGCGCACGGTTCTTCTGCGCGGTGCTCGCACGGGCGATCAACCGCGAGGCCTGCCGGGCAGCGCGACCCAGGCGGGTCATGTAGTCAAGAACGGACTCAGTCATGGTCAGGGAGTCTTGGCAAAGAGGAAAGCGGCAGATTATAGCTGTGACGCCGCCCGACTGACAGCGGTGAGGGGCGGATGGTCGAAATGAACTGTAAAAACCCCAGGTTCAGCCGTAATTAAGGTGAGAGTTGTTATGATTCAGTCACATTTAGCCGTATCAACCCTTGACCGCCATGCCCGACTTTCCCCCGCTGCTCCCCGCCAGCCCGCTGCCCGATAGCTTCTTCGACCGCGATGCCCAACTGCTTGCGCGTGAATTACTCGGAAAAGTCATTCGTCATCGTGTGGGCGATCTCTGGCTTTCGGCGCGAATTATTGAAACCGAAGCCTATTACGTGGCCGAAAAAGGCAGCCACGCCTCACTCGGCTACACAGAAAAGCGTAAGGCTTTGTTTCTGGATGGTGGCCATATCTACATGTACTACGCCCGTGGCGGTGATTCGCTGAACTTCAGCGCCCACGGCCCGGGCAATGCCGTGCTGATCAAATCGGCCTATCCCTGGGTCGACGAAATTTCCGGGGCGGCGAGCCTGGCGCAGATGCTGTTGAACAACCCCAACCCCGATGGCAGCCCACGCCCCTCGCAGAAGCTGTGTGCAGGCCAGACGCTGCTGTGCAAGGCACTGGGCCTGAAAGTGCCGATGTGGGATGCCAAGCGCTTCGATCAGGAACTGCTGTATGTCGAAGACGTGGGCCAGGTGCCCACGCAGATTATCCAGACCACGCGCCTGGGCATCCCCAGTGGGCGCGATGAACACTTGATGTACCGCTTCGTCGATGCTGGCTATGCGCCTTATTGCACGCGGAACCCGCTGCGTCGGGGCCAGGTCGAAGGCCGAGATTATTTTTTGATTTAACGCGCGACACATCCCATGTGGGAGCTGGCTTGCCTGCGATAGCAGTGGGCCAGGCAACTTCAATGCTGGCCATGCCGCAGCCATCGCCGGCAAGCCAGCTCCCACAGTTGAATTTCACCGCCTCAAATTCTGTTTTGTATGCATGGAGTGGATTGTATGGGCCAATGGCTCGATAGCATCACCGGCTGGTTGACCCTCAACCCACAATGGCTGGCAGCCGCGGTGTTTATCGTCGCGTGTGTGGAGTGCCTGGCGATTGCCGGGTTGATCGTGCCGGGCACGGTATTGCTGTTTGCAATCGCCGCGTTGGCTGGCAGCGGTGCGCTGCCTTTGAGTGAAACCCTACTGCTGGGCTTCCTCGGCGGCTTATTGGGCGACGGCGTTTCCTATTACCTGGGCCGCCATTTCCATCAGAACATCCGGCGCCTGCCCGGCCTGCGCCAGCATCCTGAATGGATGAACGGCGCAGAAACCTACTTCCACAAGTACGGAATCGCCAGCCTGTTGGTCGGGCGTTTCATCGGCCCATTGCGTCCCATGCTGCCCATGGTCGCCGGCATGTGCGACATGCCCTTCCCGCGCTTTGCCGCTGTGAGCATCATTGCCGCAGCGGGTTGGACCGTGGCCTATCTGCTGCCGGGCTGGGCTGCCGGCGCCGCGTTCCGCCTGCCGTTGCCGGAAGGCTTCTGGCCGGAAGCGGCGATTATCGCGGCGTGTCTCGCGGTGTTGCTGGGGATGAGTTTGAACAGCAGTTGGCGCGGGCATCGGCGCACCACCTTGTGGATTGGATGCGCCAGCCTGGTGTTGTTGATCGCGCTGTTTATCGGCTACCCCCATCTCAATGACTTCGACCAGGGCCTGAGCGCACTGGTGCAGGAACATCGCAGCCCGTGGCTGGACGAGGTGATGGTGCGGGTCACCCAACTGGGTGAGTTCAAGAAGATGTTTTTCGCCAGCGCCGTGTTCACTGGCCTGTTGCTGTTGGCACGGCAGTGGCGCCACGCCGTATTTGTCGGCGCCACCCTCGCTGGCGCGGCAGTGATTAACACCGGCACCAAGCTGTTTTTCGCCCGTGGCCGCCCGGAAATCCTAACGGACCCGCTGACCAGCTTCAGCATGCCCAGCGGCCATGCCTCCGGGGCCTTTGCCTTCTTCCTGGCGCTCGCGGTATTGGCCGGTCGCGGCCAACCTACGCGGCTGCGCCTGACCTGGATGCTGCTGGGCTGCATTCCCGCGGCGTTCATTGCCTTGTCGCGGGTGTACCTGGGCGCCCATTGGCCCACGGACATCCTGGCCGGCACCTTGCTGGCAATGACCGTGTGTGCGTTCAGCCTGACGGCAATCGAGCACCGCAGCCCATTGCCAGCCATGTCGCAAAAAGCCTGGTGGCTGGTGCTGCCCGCCGTGGTGGCCGTGCTCGGTTTCATCGCCTTTACCGGTACGCCCCACGCCCTGCTCAGGTACGCCTATTGACCCTTGGCCGGGCCGATCCAGTCCACGGAGGCGCTGCGCCGTTCAGCGCAACGCTCGCGGCGCTCCAGCAGCATCTCATCGGCCATTTCGGCGGCGCGCTCGGTGATGTACTCCGCGCCACGCGTGGCTTCCTGCTGGAGTAATTGCGTGGTCACGCTGACAAAATAAGCGTCCCACGCGACTTGTTCCGAGGGGGTCAGCCGAATCATGGTTATCTCCGATCATTGTTGTGCGATCGGAAAATAGTGCAGGCGGCGCAGTGGAGGCGACCGAGCAAAGTCTGAAAGCTCTGTCAGGCAAATCCGAATCTCAGGTGAACAGCTCGCCCTGCAATTCATCGAGCAACAGTTGGATCGCATCCAGGCGTTGCCCTGGGTCGTCCAGTTGCAGCAAGTCGATCTTGTCGGCCTCGCTAAATGGAAGCAGATAGGCCAACTGATTGCTCAGGGCTTGCTGGCCTTCGGCCTGGCCGCCCATGTCCAGCGAGGCCACCATCGGGTGTTCGGCCAAGGCCTCAAGCAACGCCAGCAAGTCGGCGTCCTCTTCGCCCAGCGGCTGGTCCGGCAATTCTTGCAGCCATCGCACATCAGCCACCAGCAACTGGTCTTTCTGCACGCCGGCCTCACGCACGCGGAAACGACGGCCACCTTCGACGCGAATGCCCAGCAGGCCGTTGTCCTGCTGTTTGAAGTCACGAATCAGCGCTTCACAACCGACAAGCGCATAACCGTCAGGGGCCGTGCCCACTTCCGAGCCATCCAGGATGCACACCACACCAAAGCCTTCGCCCTTTTTCATGCAACGGCCGATCATGTCCAGGTAGCGCGCCTCAAATATCTGCAAGTCGAGGGTGCAGCCCGGGAACAGCACAGTGTTGAGGGGGAATAGCGCCAGACTCATAACGGTTTCCTTAAAACCTGGGTTAAACAATGACCGACACCGCCAACGGCAGGAACACCGCCGTGGCCACGCCCATCAAACTCATGGCCAGCGCCGCGAAGGCGCCGCATTCTTCGCTTTCCTGCAGGGCTACCGAAGTGCCGACAGCGTGGGCGGTCATGCCCAGGGCCATGCCGCGCGCTTCGGGGCTGCGTACACCCAGGCGCGACAAGAGCGCTGGACCGATCATCGCGCCGACCACCCCAGTGATCAACACAAACACCGCCGCCAAGGCCGCCACGCCGCCGATCTGCTCGGCCACCAGCATGGCAATCGGCGAGGTGACCGACTTGGGTGCCATGGTCATCAGCACCCTGTGCTCGGCCCCGAACCACCATCCCAACGCTACACAAAGGCCGGTGGCCAATACCCCGCCTACCACCAGCGTAGTAAATATCGGCCAGAACAATTGGCGAATCCGTCGCAGGTTCAGATAAAGCGGCACCGCCAGGGCCACGGTCGCAGGCCCCAGCAGGATGCCCATGATCTCGGTGCTCTTGCGGTATTCGGCGTAGCTCAGCCCGCAGGTGAGCAGCACGCCGATCACCAGCAGCATCGACACCAGCACCGGCTGCAGGAAGATCCAGCGGGTTTTCTCGAACCCCGCCAGCACCAGTTGATAGGCACCCAGGGTGATACCGATACCGAACAGCGGGTGATGAATGACCGCCGTCCAGGCGCCCTGCCAGTCGAGGATCATTGGTCCTTCTCCTTGCGCTTGACCATCTGCTGCATCAGCACACCGACAAAGCCCATGGCGATCACCAGCGACAACACCAACGCCCCGACGATGGCCCAGAAATCCGCCACGATGTCTTTGGCATACACCATCACTCCCACGGCCGGCGGCACCAGCAGCAGCGGCAGGTAACGCAACAGGCTGCCGGCCGCCAGGCTCAGGGGCTCGCCGACTTCACCGCGCCACACCAGAAAGCCCAGCATCAGCAACAAGCCGATGATCGGCCCCGGCAGTACCGGCACCAGCAAATGATTGATCGCGGTGCCGATCAGTTGAAACAGCACCAGCCAGGTCAGGCCACGTAACAGCATCCCGCTCTCCCCCCCTCAAAACTCGCGCGCATTATAAGCATGCCCGCCCTATGCTCCGGCATTCGCCAAAAGCATGTTGGGTTGACCAGGCTGATTGCCCATGATGATCTACATTGGTTCTCTGTAACCCATAAAAACGCCCCTTATCAACGGGCACATAAGTGATGAACCAAGGAGAGACGCAATGCCCTATGTACCCGTAGCGCAGCTCAAAGATTACGTCGGCAAGGAGCTGGGACGTTCCGAATGGCTCACCATCGACCAGGCGCGCATCAACCTGTTCGCGGAAGCCACGGGCGATCATCAGTTCATCCACGTCGACCCGGTCAAGGCCGCGCAGACCCCGTTCGGCAGCACCATCGCCCACGGGTTCCTGTCACTGTCGCTGATGCCCAAGCTGATGGAAGACATCCTGATCATGCCCGAAGGCTTGAAGATGGCCGTCAACTACGGCCTGGACAGCGTGCGCTTTATCCAGCCGGTGAAAGTGAACTCCAAGGTGCGGCTGAACGTCACCCTCACTGACGTCACCGAGAAAAAACCGGGCCAATGGCTGTTCAAGGCCACCGCCACCCTGGAAATCGAAGGCCAGGAAAAGCCGGCCTACATTGCCGAGTCGCTGTCACTCTGCTTCGTATGATCGCCACCCCCCCACTGTAGGAGCGAGCTTGCTCGCGAAGGTCGTCAGCGATAACGCGTGCTTGCTGAACAAATGCGGCGCCTGTGAGTTTTTCGCGGGCAAGCCCGCTCCTACAGGTGGTAGATCCTGCGCATAGACCACTAGGTTCGGCACCCCGGCTACGGCATACTCGGCGCTCAATTATCCGGATCCCGCTATGCGCCCACTCGCTCCCCTTGCCCTTGTCCTGTTGCTCACCGCTTGCGGAGACGGCGAATCGCTGTTGCCGCCCGATGCGCGCTTGCCCGATGGCGGCCGCTACCGTGGCGATGTGGTCAACGGTTTGCTGCAAGGCCAAGGCCGTGTGGACTACCCCAATGGCAGTTGGTACGCCGGCCAGTTCGACAAAGGCCAGTGGCACGGCCAGGGCGAATGGCATGGCAGCAATGGCGAAGTCTATAAAGGCGAATTCAAGCAGGGCCTGTTTGATGGCCAGGGCAGCCTGACCACCTCGGGCAGCAGCTACGTGGGCGGTTTCAAGAACGGCCGACGCAACGGCGAAGGCACCCTCAAAGAGGGGCAAATGACTTATCGCGGCGAATTCCAGGACGACCAGTACTCAGGCCTCGGCCGCCTGGAACTGGCCGACGGCAGTCAGTACCAGGGCCAGTTCGCCCACGGCAAGCCCAATGGCGAAGGCCAGCGCAATGACGACAGCGGCAACCAGTTCAGCGGCCGCTTTGTCGATGGCCAACTGGAAGGCAATGGCACTTTCAATAGCGCCGAAGGCGATATCTATGTCGGCCAGTTCAAACAGAACCAGCTCAATGGCAAAGGTCGCTACGAGAACGCCGACGGTGATGTGTGGATCGGCCAGTTCAAGGAAGGCGCGCTGACCGGCAAAGGCGAATTGATCGGGGTCGATGGCAGCCACTATGTCGGCCAGTTCAGTGACTGGCGCTTTACCGGCGAAGGGCGCCTGAACCTCACCGATGGCAGTTTCTATATCGGTGGCTTCGACAGCGACAACTATCAAGGCCGTGGCACCCTGGTACTCACCGACGGCACCGTGCAGTCCGGCACCTGGGTCAACGGCCTGCGCGTGCGCGACGCCGAGGGCAAGCTGCTGCCCGACCCTCTGGAGACCGGCATACTGGCTCAAGGCCGCTTGCTCGATGACGCCCTGGCGACAGTGCCCGCGTCCACTCCGGCCGTGGAGCTATACACCTTGGTGCTGGCCGGCGACGGCAAACAAAGCGTGTTCCTGCGCGAGGCCGATTACGTCAGCAACCTGCTCGCCACCCGCTTCGGCGCGCGCGGGCAGGTGCGCCTGGTCAACCACCGCGACCATATCGCCGACCGCCCCCTGGCCACCCGTGAAAGCCTGCGCCGCTCGGTGCAAACCCTGGCCGAACGGACCGGGCCGGAAGACCTGGTGTTCATTTACTTGACCAGCCATGGCACCCATGAGCATGAGCTGGTGCTCGACCAACCGCGCATGGAACTGGCCGACCTGCCCGCCGACGAGCTGGCCGCCGTGCTCGCACCGCTGAAAAACCGCGACAAGGTCATCGTGATCTCCGCGTGTTACTCCGGCGGTTTCATACCGGCGCTCAAAGATGAGCGCACCCTGATCATGACCGCCTCCCGTGCAGACCGCGTGTCATTCGGCTGCTCGGAAGAAGCAGACTTCACCTACTTCGGTGATGCCCTTTTCGCACAAGCTTTCAACCAGACGGATGATTTGCAACACGCCTTCAAACTGGCGCAACTGCACGTGGCCGAACGCGAACAGGCGGACAACTTCGAAGCCTCCGAACCGCAGATCTGGGCCCCTAAAGGCGTGATCGCCCATTGGCAATTATTACGTAAACAGCAGGCACGAAAGGCGCTCGAAAGCGTCTCAATGAATAGCAAGGAAGCCAAAGGCAACTAAGCTGTAACGTGTAACAAGGGGGAAACACCATGTACCTGACACCGCAGCATATCTTGCTGGCCGGGGCTTCCGGCCTCACTGGCGAACACCTGCTCGACCGCCTGCTCAACGAACCCACCGTGACCCGCGTGCTGGCACCCAGCCGCAAACCATTGGCTGAACATCCACGCCTGGAAAACCCGGTGGGCGACCCGGCGGTGTTCCTGCCGCAACTGAGCGGCCGCGTGGATATTGCCTTCTGCTGCCTGGGCACCACGATCAAAAAGGCCGGCTCGGAAGCGGCGTTCCGTGCGGTCGACCTGGACATGGTGGTGGCCTTCGCCAAGCGCGCACGGGAACTGGGCGCGCGGCATCTGATCGTGATCAGTGCGATTGGCGCCGACCCGAAATCCTCGGTGTTCTACAACCGGGTCAAGGGGGAAATGGAACTGGCGCTGAGAGCGCAAGACTGGCCGCAGTTGACCATCGTACGTCCATCGCTGCTGCTGGGGGAGCGGTTGGAACCGCGCTTGGCCGAGCAGTTGGCCGGGCCGCTGTCACGGCTGATTCCCGGTAAGTACCACGGTATTGAAGTCTGCGAACTGGCCCGCGCCATGTGGCGCCTGGCGCTGGAAGAACAGGATGGCGTGCGGGTGGTGGAATCGGACGAGTTGCGCAAGCTCGGTAAGTAATGATGCAGGGCTTGTACTGATCGCTCCCACGCTCTGCGTGGGAACGCCGGTTATGACGCTCTGCGTCATGCTTGGGACGCGGAGCGTCCCCGACTGCATTCCCACGCGGAGCGTGGGAACGATCCAACGCGCGTGGGAACGATCCACATCCTATCTACAGCCCGCCCGTGGCGTTGAAGCCCACACCCAGCACCGTCAACACCGACAGTGGCAACAATAAGGTATCGAGCAACGCGCTGGCCGGCAGGTCGAGATGGGGATAGCTCGGGGCCTCGGCACCAAAGCGGTCCTTGGCGCAGCAGCCGCCATTGATCGCGTACAGATCCAGGCGTGTGCCGGCATACACCACCGGGGCGCCCGGTTGCGCGGCATCCAGCGTGCGCGCGGTGGCACAGCCGGTTAGTTGCAGTGCCATCAACAGCAGCAGTGCTTTATTCATCGCCGCCCAGATGGTGCTCGCCCCAACGCGGCAGCATGTCCTGGGGAATGTTCAACAGATTGAGAATGCGCGCCACCACAAAGTCCACCAGGTCATCGATGGTCTGTGGCTGGTGATAGAAACCAGGCGACGCGGGCAGGATGGTCACGCCCATGTTCGACAACTTGAGCATGTGCTCCAGGTGAATGCTCGAATACGGCGCTTCGCGCGGCACCAGGATCAACTGGCGGCGCTCCTTCAAGGTCACATCCGCCGCCCTTTCGATCAGGTTGTTGCAGGCGCCTATGGCAATCGCCGACAAGGTGCCGGTGGAACACGGCACCACCACCATCGCCGCTGGCGCACCGGAGCCTGAGGCTACCGGCGACATCCAGTCCTCTTTGCCGTAAACCTTGATCTGCCCCGCCGCTGCGCCGGTGTACTCGGTGAGGAATGCCTGCATCATCTGCACCTTGGAAGGCAGCGCGACATCGGTCTCAGTCGCCAGCACCAATTGCGCCGCCTTGGAGATCAGAAAATGCACCTCACGGTCTTCACGCACCAGGCAGTCGAGCAGGCGCAAGCCGTAGGGCGCACCGGATGCGCCGGTCATCGCCAGTGTGATGCGTTCCGGCCCGCTCATTTCAGTGCCTCGGCCAGCTTGCCGTGCAGGCCGCCAAAGCCACCGTTGCTCATGACCACCACGTGGGTGCCGGGCTGGGCCAAGGATTTCACATGCTCAATGATGCCTTCCAACGAATCGCAGACTGTGGAGGGCACGGTGCATAGCGCAGCAATCGCGGGCAAATCCCAGCCGAGGTTGGCCGGCGCATACCACACCACCTGGTCGGCATCGTTGACGCTCTCGGGCAGGCCATCACGGTGCGCGCCCAGCTTCATGGAGTTGGAGCGCGGCTCGACGATGGCAATGATCTGCGCATCGCCGACGCGCTTGCGCAGGCCATCCAGGGTTGTGGCAATTGCGGTCGGGTGGTGAGCAAAGTCGTCGTAGATGGTAATTCCATTTACTTCAGCGACTTTCTCCATGCGCCGCTTCACACTCTTGAACGCGCTCAAGGCGGCAATGCCCATGGCTGGCACCACGCCAACATGCCGAGCGGCAGCCAGGCTCACCAAAGCGTTGGCCACGTTGTGTTGGCCGGTCATGCCCCAATCGACGATGCCTTGGGGCTGGCCTTCGAACAGCACTTCAAACCGCGAACCGTCTTCGCTGAGCAACCTCGCCTGCCACTGCCCGTCCGCGCCGGTAGTTTGCACCGGGGTCCAGCAGCCCATGTCGATCACACGCTGCAACGCAGGCTCGGTGGTGGGATGAATGACAAGGCCCTCACTTGGGATAGTGCGCACCAAGTGGTGGAACTGGCGCTCAATCGCCGGCAGATCGGGGAAGATATCCGCGTGATCGAACTCAAGGTTATTCAGGATCGCTGTGCGTGGGCGGTAATGGACGAACTTGGAGCGCTTGTCGAAAAAGGCGCTGTCGTATTCATCGGCCTCGATCACAAAAAACGGGGTCTGGCCCAGGCGCGCCGATACCGAGAAGTTCTGCGGCACACCGCCAATCAGGAAACCCGGACTCATGCCTGCATGCTCCAGCACCCAGGCCAGCATGCTGCTGGTGGTGGTCTTGCCGTGAGTGCCCGCCACTGCCAGGACCCAACGGCCCTGCAGCACATGGTCCGCCAGCCACTGGGGGCCGGAGACGTAAGGCAAGCCTTTGTTCAGTACGTATTCCACCGCCGGGTTGCCGCGAGACATGGCGTTGCCGATGACGACCAGGTCCGGCACCGGGTCGAATTGCGAAGGGTCGTAACCTTGGGTCAGCTCAATCCCTTGCGCCTGTAGCTGCGTGCTCATGGGTGGATAAACATTGGCATCGGAGCCTGTTACGTGATGGCCCAGCTCTTTGGCCAGAACCGCCATCGAACCCATGAACGTACCGCAGATACCCAGAATATGAATGTGCATAGTCGACCTCGTAAACATCGAGGCAGGTTAGCGTAGGGTGGGAAAGTTCGCACGCTTTAGCTGAGCACGAAACGCTCGCCGGTAGGATCCGGCACAAGGAAGGTCTTAAACCGCGCTGCCGGCGTTTTTAAGCTCAGCGGCTTTCAAGGTAGAGCGTGAGACAAAAAACGAGCGGTTCGCAATAACCAGGTTACTCCGACAGCGCCCCTTACTGCATGGCGTCCCGTGAAATGCCATGTTTGCGTAACTTGCGGTACAGCGTATTGCGACTGACCCCCAACTGTTCAGCCACATGGCTCATATGCCAGCGCTGCTGCGCCAACGCGTTGAGCAATGCCTGGCGCTCGGCGTTCTCCAGCGGCGAGACGCACGGCGCATCCACCCTCGCCCCTTGCGGCTGCGCTTGGCGAATCAGTGCCGGCAAGTCTTCAAGACCGACTCGCCCGCCCTCACAGAGCGCCACTACCGTGCGCAACACCGTACGCAACTGCCGCAGGTTGCCGGGCCAGTGGAATGCCAACAGAGCCTGGCGCGCAGGCTCGTCCAGCATCACCTGCTCGGTGCCCGCTTCCTGGGCCAGGAGGAAGTCCAACAGTTGCGACTTGTCACTGCGTTCGCGCAACGGCGGCAGGGCCACTTCCAAGCCGTTCAAGCGGTAATACAGGTCTTCGCGAAAGCTGCCATCGGCCACGCGCTCCAGCAAATTACGGTGCGTGGCGCTGATGATGCGCACGTTCACCGCTTGAGGTTCGCCGCCAATAGGCACCACCAGGCGATCCTCCAGCACCCGTAACAGGCGGGTTTGCAACGCCAGGGGCATGTCGCCGATTTCGTCGAGAAACAGCGTGCCGCCGTCGGCCTGTTGCAGTTTGCCGCGCATGCCTTCTTTAAGGGCGCCGGTGAAACTGCCGGCGCGATAGCCAAACAGTTCGCTCTCGATCAGGTTTTCTGGAATCGCCGCACAGTTCAGCGCAACAAAGGCCTTATCGCCCCGCTGGCTGCCCTGGTGCACAGCCTTGGCGAAGGCTTCTTTACCGCAGCCGGTTTCGCCGTTGATCAGCAAGGGCACGTCGCGCTCGAACACTCGCGAGGCCTTGCGTAGCTCATTTTGCAACGCCGGGTCGCCCACGCAGATACCCAAAGGCCGTGGCGCCTGCGGCTTGATGATGGGTACCGGCACACTGCGCGGCTGGCCTCGCAGCGCTGCAAACAAAAGCCGGCCATCGCGGGTGCGCAGCGGCCAACTGGCCGTGGCATTCGCGCTGGCCCGCCCCAGTAACTGATCCAGGGAGCAGTCGAAAAATGCCTCCACCGGCTGGCCTACCAAGCCGCCGCGTAGCTGCCCCAACAGGTTCAGAGCGCTCTGGTTGACCGCACAAATGCGCCCTTCGCCATCAAACGCCAGCAAGCCTTCGCTGAACAACCCGACCGACTCGGCCTGCAGGTGGAAACGCAACAGCCAGTGGTGTTCGAAGTGGCGCAGGAAATAGCAACTTTCGATCATCTTGGCCGACAGGTTCACCAGCGCCATGGTGTGGAACTGGCTCTGGCGCGACACGGCTTCGCGGGCCGAGGACACATCCAGCACCGCCAGCAATTCACCATGTGGGTCGAACACCGGGCTGGCCGAACAGGTCAGCCCGGTATGACGGCCGCGAAAATGCTCGTCACGGTGGATCGTCAACGACTGCCGCTCCACCAGGCAGGTGCCGATGCCGTTGGTGCCTTCGCAGGCTTCGCTCCAGTCAGCGCCCAGCCATAAGCCGGCGCGCTCGAATATCTTGCGCTCGGACGGCGCGGTGACACAGTTGAGGATCACCCCACGCGCATCGGTGAGCAGCACCGCATGACCGGCGCCGGAGAGTTGCTGGTGCAGGCTGTTCATTTCGCTGCCGGCGATGTGCAGCACTTGGCGCAGGCGTTCGCGACTTTCCAGCAGGCGCCCGTGCTCGAGCACGGTGGGCGCGATGGTCAGCGCCGGGTCGAGGTGGTAATCCTCCACGCAGCGCAGCCAGGAACGGGCGATGGACGGGTCGCTGCCAGGCCCTTGGGAAAGCTCTTGGCCACGGGTGACGGTCAAGACTTGCTGGGCATGGCGACTGAAATGATCGTTATGCATGTTCTTATTATTCTCCCTGCGTGAGAACGCCCAGCATCCCCCAGCCATCCGGCCATTGCAATCCCGGCCCGACCCACCGGTCACAGGCTGTATCGTTTATGGCACAAACTGTCACCTTGCCTGTATCACTCCCGTCACGGCAAAGCCTTGCAACAAAGCCCAACCTCTTGATTCTGCTGGCCCGCACGGCGATGGCCCGACCTTTGCTCTACGCTTTATAACGCGCTCGCAGCGCTGTACTCCGATAAACATAAAAGCAGGAGATGCCCACCATGCGTTATGCACACCCCGGTACCGAAGGCGCCATCGTTTCGTTCAAGGCCAAATACGGCAACTACATCGGCGGCGAATTCGTGGCGCCGGTCGATGGCAACTACTTCTCCAACACCTCGCCGGTCAACGGCAAGCCCATCGCCGACTTCCCGCGCTCCACTGCCAAAGACATCGACAAAGCACTGGACGCCGCCCACGCAGCCGCAGACGCCTGGGGCAAAACCAGCGCCCAGGACCGCTCGCGGGTACTGCTGAAAATCGCCGACCGCATCGAGCAAAACCTCGAACTGCTGGCCATCACCGAAACCTGGGACAACGGCAAGGCCGTGCGCGAAACCCTCAACGCCGACATCCCTCTGGCCGCCGACCACTTCCGCTACTTCGCTGGCTGCATCCGCGCCCAGGAAGGCAGCAGCGCGGAAATCAACGAACTCACCGCCGCCTACCACTTCCACGAACCGCTGGGTGTGGTTGGCCAGATCATCCCGTGGAACTTCCCGCTGCTGATGGCCGCGTGGAAACTCGCACCGGCCCTGGCCGCCGGTAACTGCGTGGTGCTCAAGCCAGCCGAGCAAACGCCGCTGGGCATCAGCGTGCTGATGGAGCTGATCGGCGACTTGCTGCCACCGGGCGTGCTGAACGTGGTGCACGGTTTCGGCAAGGAAGCTGGCGAAGCCCTTGTCACCAGCAAGCGCATCGCCAAGATCGCCTTTACCGGTTCAACGCCTGTGGGCTCGCACATCATGCATGCCGCGGCCGAGAACATCATTCCGTCCACGGTCGAGCTGGGCGGCAAGTCGCCGAACATCTTCTTCGCCGACATCATGAAAGCGGAACCTGCATTTATCGAAAAAGCCGCCGAAGGCCTGGTGCTGGCGTTCTTCAACCAGGGCGAAGTGTGCACCTGCCCTTCCCGCGCTCTGGTGGAAGAGTCGATCTACGACGACTTCATGAAAGTGGTGATGAAGAAGGTCGAGTCGATCAAGCGTGGTGACCCGCTGGACACCGACACCATGGTCGGCGCCCAGGCGTCCGAGCAGCAGTTCGACAAGATCCTGTCCTACCTGGAAATCGCCAAGGGCGAAGGCGCGCAATTGCTCACCGGCGGCAAGGTCGAGAAGCTCACGGGCGACCTGGCCACCGGTTATTACATCCAGCCGACCCTGCTCAAGGGCACCAACGACATGCGCGTGTTCCAGGAAGAAATCTTCGGCCCGGTGGTAAGCATCACCACTTTCAAGGATGAAGCCGAAGCCCTGGCGATTGCCAACGACACCGAGTTCGGCCTGGGCGCCGGCCTGTGGACCCGCGACATCAACCGCGCCTACCGCATGGGCCGGGCGATCAAGGCCGGCCGCGTGTGGACCAACTGCTACCACCTGTACCCGGCGCATGCCGCGTTTGGTGGTTACAAGAAGTCTGGCGTGGGCCGTGAAACCCACAAGATGATGTTGGATCACTACCAGCAGACCAAGAACTTGCTGGTGAGTTACGACATTAATCCGTTGGGCTTTTTCTAACCCCACTGAAGCAACAACCGTCACTGTAGGAGCGAGCTTGCTCGCGAAGAACGTTAACGATAACGCGAGCAGCCTGACTCCCCGAGGCGCTCGCAAGTTTTTCGCGAGCAAGCTCGCTCCTACATTAGCGGCGTGTATCAGCCAAATAAGGGGTAGCTGACAGGCCGCTATCGCAGGCAAGCCAGCTCCCACATTTGATATCACAAGCAATTGCTACCTCGTTCGGCACACAGACGCCGAGTCAAAAACAATAAGAATGGAAGGTACTTCCCATGCCTAGCGAACCCACTGGTTCTTCTGTCGACTTCGAAAAAGTCGGCACCGATTATTTTCAACAACGCGAACTGAAAAAAGGCGCCGCCGGCTGGGTACTACTGGTTGGCCTTGGCGTCGCCTATGTTATTTCCGGCGATTACGCCGGCTGGAACTTCGGCCTGGCCCAAGGCGGCTGGGGCGGCATGTTCCTCGCCACTTTGCTGATGGCCACCATGTACCTGTGCATGTGCTTTTCCCTGGCCGAGCTGTCCTCCATGATCCCCACTGCTGGCGGTGGCTACGGTTTTGCCCGCAGCGCATTCGGCCCTTGGGGCGGGTTCCTCACGGGTACTGCCATCCTTATCGAATACGCCATCGCCCCCGCCGCCATCGCAGTGTTTATCGGCGCCTATTGCGAGTCGTTGTTCGGCATTGGCGGCTGGATGATCTACCTGGCGTTCTACATCATCTTTATTGGCATCCACATCTTTGGTGTGGGCGAAGCCTTGAAGCTGATGTTCGTGATCACCGCTGTCGCCGCGATTGCCCTGGGCGTGTTCCTGGTGTCGATGGTGCCGCATTTCAACGTCGCCAATCTGCTGGATATACCCGTGACCGAGGCCAAGGGCGCCAGCAGCTTCCTGCCGTTCGGCTACGTCGGCGTGTGGGCCGCGATCCCTTATGCCATCTGGTTTTTCCTGGCGGTGGAAGGCGTGCCGCTGGCCGCTGAAGAAACCAAGAACCCCAAGCGCGACCTCCCTCGCGGGCTGATCGGCGCGATTGTGGTGCTGACCAGTTTTGCCCTGTTGATCCTGGTGATCGCGCCGGGCGGTGCGGGGACTTACGCGCTGATCAAATCCGGCAACCCGCTGGTTGAAGCCTTGGCGTTGTCCTACGGCGGTTCCACCTGGATGGGCAGCTTCGTCAACCTAGTCGGCCTGGCCGGTTTGATCGCGAGCTTTTTCTCGATTATCTACGCCTATTCGCGGCAGATCTTTGCCTTGTCCCGTGCCGGTTACTTGCCGCGCAAATTGTCCGAGACCAACAAGAGCAAGGCGCCAGTATTGGCACTGGTGATCCCCGGGATTATCGGCTTTGGCCTGTCGCTGACCGGCCAGGGTGACTTGCTGATCCTGGTGGCGGTGTTTGGCGCCACCATTTCCTACGTATTGATGATGGCCGCCCACATCACCCTGCGCATCCGTCGCCCTAAAATGGAGCGGCCATACCGCACGCCGGGGGGCATTTTCACTTCAGGCGTGGCACTGGTACTGGCTTGCGTGGCCGTGGTGGCGGGCTTTCTGGTGGACCCGCGCGTGGTGATTGGCGCGGCGATCATCTATGGAGTATTAATTGCTTACTTTGCTTTCTACAGCCGGCATCACTTGGTAGCGGGCACGCCGGAAGAGGAATTCGCGGCGATCCAGGCCGCAGAGGCCGCTCTGCACTAACTGCCGAAAACCTCGACGCGGTGCCTTGCCCACAGCAGGCCCGCGTCATCAAGGAGACACTGTATGGCAAGCTTTTCCCACGCGGTGGGCGCTCAAACCTACCGCTTCGACAGCCTCAAGGACGTGATGGCCAAGGCCAGCCCCGCACGCTCCGGGGACTTCCTCGCCGGTGTCGCTGCCCAGAATGACGGTGAGCGTGTGGCGGCGCAGATGGCGCTGGCGAATATCCCGCTCAAGCACTTCCTGCAAGAAGCACTGATTCCTTATGAAAGCGATGAAGTCACCCGGCTGATCATCGACACCCACGATAAACAGGCGTTTGCAGCGGTCAGCCACCTCACTGTCGGCGGCCTGCGCGACTGGCTGCTCAGCGACGCGGCCGATGAACAGGCCCTACGCGCATTGGCGCCAGGGCTGACACCGGAAATGGCCGCGGCCGTGTCCAAGATCATGCGCGTGCAAGACCTGGTGCTGGTGGCGCAGAAGATCCGCGTGGTCACCCAGTTTCGCGGCACCCTGGGCCTGCGCGGGCGCTTGTCCACGCGCTTGCAGCCCAACCACCCCACCGACGAACCGGCCGGCATCGCCGCGAGCATTCTCGACGGCCTGCTGTACGGCAACGGCGACGCCATGATCGGCATCAACCCGGCCACCGACAGCATCGCCTCGATCTGCGCCATGCTCGAGATGCTGGACGCGATCATCCAGCGCTACGAAATCCCCACCCAGGCCTGCGTGCTCACCCACGTCACCACCTCCATCGAAGCGATCAACCGCGGCGTACCGCTGGACCTGGTGTTTCAGTCAATTGCCGGTACCGAAGCGGCCAATGCCAGTTTCGGGATCAACCTGAACGTGCTGCAGGAAGGTTACGACGCCGGCTTGAGCCTCAAGCGCGGCACCCTGGGCCAGAACCTGATGTACTTCGAAACCGGCCAGGGCAGCGCCTTGTCGGCCAATGCGCACTTTGGCGTCGACCAGCAAACCTGTGAAACCCGTGCCTACGCCGTGGCGCGGCACTTCAAGCCGTTTCTGGTGAACACCGTGGTCGGTTTTATCGGCCCGGAGTACCTGTACAACGGCAAGCAGATTATCCGCGCCGGCCTGGAAGACCACTTCTGCGGCAAACTGCTCGGCGTGCCCATGGGTTGCGATATCTGCTACACCAACCACGCCGAAGCCGACCAGGACGACATGGACACCCTGCTGACCCTGCTCGGTGTGGCCGGCATCAACTTCATCATGGGCATCCCCGGCTCCGACGACATCATGCTCAACTACCAGACCACCTCGTTCCACGACGCTCTGTACGCGCGGCAAACATTGGGTTTAAAACCGGCGCCGGAGTTCGAGCAGTGGCTGGCGAAAATGGGCATCTTCACGCAGGCCGATGGCAAGGTGCACTTTGGCAACAGCCTGCCACCGGCCTTTCGCCACGCCTTGGCGCAATTGGGATGAAGGAGCCGACTGTGCAACCAGAATTGCCTGACAACCCGTGGCTGGAACTGCGCCGCCTGACCCCGGCGCGTATTGCCCTGGGCCGCACCGGCACCAGCCTTCCCACCAGCGCCCAACTGGACTTCCAGTTTGCCCACGCCCAGGCGCGGGACGCGGTGCACCTGCCCTTCGATCACGCCGGGCTCAGCCACCAACTGGCCGAACGTGGCCGAGACAGCCTGTTGTTGCACAGCGCCGCCACGGACCGGCACATCTACCTGCAACGCCCGGACCTTGGGCGACGCCTGAGCGATGAGTCGGCGCAAACGCTGCGCGACTACGCCCTGGCCCAGCCCGGTGGCGTGGACTTGGCCATCGTGGTGGCCGATGGCCTGTCGGCACTGGCCGTGCATAAACATACAGCGCCGTTTCTGGCGCGCCTGGAAGAACAGACCCACGTCGAAGGCTGGTCCTTGTCACCGGTGATCCTGGTGGAGCAAGGCCGCGTGGCGGTGGCCGATGAAATCGGGCAGCTACTGGGCGCCAAGATGGTGGTGATCCTGATCGGCGAACGACCGGGGCTCAGCTCGCCGGACAGCCTGGGACTGTATTTCACCTACAACCCCAAGGTCGGCCTCACCGATGCCTATCGCAACTGCATCTCCAATGTGCGGCTGGAGGGCTTGAGTTATGGCATGGCGGCCCATCGCCTGCTGTACTTGATGCGAGAGGCGTGTCGCCGGCAGTTGTCGGGGGTCAATCTCAAGGATGAGGCACAGGTTCAGACCCTCGAATCCGACGACCCGGACCTGATGAAGGGCAATTTCCTGCTCAGCCCGGCAGATGACCGCTAGCGGCACGATTGCGCTTTTTAGCGTCATTAGGCAGCATCGAGTCACGGCCGCTCGTGTGGTCATACCCCATTTGGAAGTTGAGGCCTGGCATGCGGATTACTCAAGCGACCCTGGAACACCTGGACCTGTTGACCCCGTTGTTCGTCAAATACCGCGAGTTCTACGGGGCCTTGCCGTTCCCGGACTCGTCACGGGCCTTTCTGGAGAAGCGCCTGCGGCGCAAGGAGTCGGTGATCTACCTGGCCCTGGCCGACGATGACGACAAGCGGCTGCTGGGGTTTTGCCAGCTGTATCCGAGTTTTTCTTCGCTGTCGCTCAAGCGGGTGTGGATCCTCAACGACATCTATGTGGCCGAGGACGCACGCCGGCAACTGGTGGCCGACAACTTGATGCGCACGGCCAAGAAAATGGCCAAGGACACCCACGCGGTGCGGCTGCGGGTATCGACCAGCAGCGATAACGACGTGGCGCAGAAGACCTATGAGTCGATTGGGTTTCGCGAAGACACCGAATTCAAAAACTACGTGTTGCCGATCAACGAAGACTGAAAACCAGTCAGCCAGACACCGCAATATCCTTGTGGGAGCTGGCTTGCCTGCGATGGTGGAGTGTCAGCGAGCATTTCTCATACTGACCCACCGCTATCGCAGGCAAGCCAACTCCCACATTGGATCCGGCGACTGGCTTGAAGCCCAACCCCTTCACAATTTCGCGACACCCCCCGCTACAAAAGCCACACGCTTTTCACCTCTCAATCCGTATAATGCCGACCTTTCAGGGTTGTAAGAACCGCGACAATTACTTGTAGCCTTATTGCCTGAGCTTCCGCACAAGCCCGCTGAGTCGGGCTATTCACACAGGTGCCATCCATGGATTTCAACCCGCTCGACCTTATCCTGCATCTCGACGTCTACCTCGACATGCTGGTAACCAATTACGGTCCGTGGATCTACGCCATTCTGTTCCTGGTGATTTTTTGCGAAACCGGCCTGGTGGTCATGCCTTTCCTGCCGGGCGACTCCTTGCTGTTCATCGCCGGTGCTGTAGCGGCTGGCGGCGGTATGGACCCAGTCCTGCTGGCCGGCCTGCTGATGCTGGCGGCCATCCTCGGCGATAGCACCAACTACGTGATCGGACGAACGGCGGGCGAGCGCTTGTTCAGCAACCCGAACTCCAAGATCTTCCGCCGCGACTACCTGCAAAAAACCCACGACTTCTACGACAAGCATGGCGGCAAGACCGTGACCCTGGCGCGCTTCCTACCGATCCTGCGCACCTTCGCGCCGTTCGTCGCGGGCGTGGCCAAGATGCCGTATCCGCGCTTCTTCGGCTTCAGCGTACTGGGCACCATCCTGTGGGTCGGTGGCCTGGTGACCTTGGGTTACTTCTTCGGCAACGTGCCTTTTATCAAGAAGAACCTGTCGCTGCTGGTGGTGTTCATCATCCTGCTGTCACTGGTGCCGATGATTATTGGCGTAGTGCGCAGCCGCTTTGGCCGCACGTCCTCCGAAGCCAACCCGCACTGACTCCCCGTGTGGTCCCTCAGCGCCTGGCGTCGCCGGCGCCTGCTGGCCAAGCACCCGATTGCCGATGACACCTGGCAACGGGTGCGCCACCACCTGACCTTCCTCGACGGCATTACGCCGGAGCAAGACCAGTGGCTGCGCGAAGCCTGCGTGGTGTTCCTCAGCGAAAAACACCTCACCGCCCTGCCCGGCGTCGAACTGCACCAGGAACAACGCCTGCTGCTCGCCGCCCAGGCGCAATTGCCGCTGATGAACCTGGGCGACCTCGACTGGTACCAGGGTTTCCATGAGATCGTGCTGTACCCCGACGACTTCCTCAGCCCACAACGCCATCGCGATGCCAGTGGCGTGGAGCACGAATGGGACGGCGAACACAGCGGCGAAGCCTGGCAACAAGGCCCGGTGATCCTCGCCTGGCCTGGTGTGCTCGCCAGCGGCCAATGGGAAGGCTACAACCTGGTCATCCACGAACTGGCGCACAAGCTGGACATGCTCAACGGCGACGCCAACGGCCTGCCGCCTCTGCACCATGACATGCGCGTGCAGGACTGGGCCAGCGTCATGCAAGGCGCCTTCGATGACCTCAACCGCCAGTTGGACGCCAACCCGGACGCCGAGACCGAGATAGACCCTTACGCTGCGGAAAACCCGGCGGAATTCTTTGCCGTCACCAGTGAATATTTCTTCAGCGCCCCGGATTTACTGATCAATTGTTATCCACAGGTGTACGCCCAACTCAGCCGCTTTTATCGCCAGGATCCCCTGGCCCGCCTGACCCAACTGCCAGCCAGCGACCCGCGCTACTCGCCACAGGGCGAATGACCGTACGACGCTTGGCGCATGGCATCGGCGTCAGAATATGCCTATAATCGCCGCCACTTTTAGGCCAATCCGGCCATGTCATATGGCCAACTAACGGGGGCAACGCCCAATGAGCTACAGCAAGATTCCGGCTGGCAAAGACCTGCCGAACGACATCTACGTCGCCATCGAAATTCCGGCCAACCACGCGCCGATCAAATACGAAATCGACAAAGACAGCGACTGCCTGTTCGTTGACCGTTTCATGGCCACCCCGATGTTCTACCCGGCCAACTACGGTTTCATCCCCAACACCTTGGCTGACGACGGTGACCCCCTCGACGTGCTGGTCGTGACCCCTTACCCGGTCACCCCAGGCTCGGTTATCCGCGCCCGCCCAGTCGGCATCCTGAACATGACCGACGACGGCGGCGGCGATGCCAAAGTCATCGCAGTGCCACACGACAAGCTGTCCCAGCTGTATGTGGACGTGAAGGAATACACCGACCTGCCGCCACTGCTGCTGGAACAGATCAAGCACTTCTTCGAGAACTACAAAGACCTCGAAAAAGGCAAATGGGTGAAGATCGACGGTTGGGGCAACGCAGACGCCGCCCGCGCCGAGATCATGAAGTCGGTTGCTGCCTACAAAGGCTGATACCCGCACCTCAGTGCCACGGCAAATAAAAAGCCCCGTTAATTCGGGGCTTTTTTATGGGCCAGACTAAACATCAAGTTCAATGTTTAGTTGCAGCGTTTAACCAAGTTGCACATATGAAAGATCAAGCCATAACTAAGCCAGATCCTACAACTGCAAATCAACGCATGGTTTATTTGATGGGACTTTCCGGCCAGTAAACTCTGCGTTTATGAATACATCAGGTGATCGTTTAAAAGCACTACTACGGGAAGTTCATCTTTCCGCCTCCGACTTCGCCAAGAACCGCGGCGTCACGCCTCAGCACGTGAACAACTGGTTCAAACGCGGCGTCCCCATGGGCCGACTCAACGAGATCGCAGAATTGCTGTGCGTCTCAAGTCGCTGGTTAAGCGACGGTAAAGGCCCCAAGCACCCGCCTGCCAACTACCTGTTGGAAGGCCCCATCGCAAGGATTGCAACCACCCGCGAAGACACAGGCAAATACCTCACAGGCCCCGCCTGCCGCCCGGAAAAAACCGACGTGGAGATCCCTCTCCACCCCACCTTCACCTCAACCGAACGCATCCGCGTCTCCTTGCACAATCTGGAAACCCTCAACGTCAACCCCTACCGCGCGATAGGCGCCTACATGGTCGACAACAGCATGATCGACATCATCCAACAGGGCGCTACACTCGCCATCGACCGAGGCCGCACCCAAATCATCGACGGCGAAATCTACGCCGTCGAACACGACGGCATGCTGCGCATCAAATACCTCTACAACCGCCCTGGCGGCGGCCTGCGCATGCGCAGCCACAACGCCAGCGAACACCCGGACGAATATCTGAACCACGAGGAACGCTTCGAGCAAAGCTTCAAGATCGTCGGCTGGGTATTCTGGTGGTCCACCCTCAACAACCGCCGCCCACCGGTGCCGCTGGATGAACACCTGCTGGGCTGGGAAGGCTCTAAATCGGAACCGGAGGTGGGCAACTGAAGTGAATGTGGATATCATGCGCCGCACATTTGGCAGGGGTCGCTTTTAGCTGATTCCCTGCCGGCGAAGCGGAGGAGTTCCCGCGGATGCCCCTACTATTCAGCCTGACGCAATGTGGGCTGAGCGATTTGAAGGCTGGTGAGGTTTGTCAAAAACAAGCTGAGGCAGTCCCCCGAGAAGCCGGCCACAAGCCGGCTTTTTAATGTCCGAAATAATCCTGCCCCATCCGAGAATCTTCCTGATAGCTAAGATATTTCGGGGCTTTCGGGGCATTTCTCTTTCCCATGGTGTTCTTTAATTAACCCATCCGTAAATATGGCTTTAGGGAAAACTCAGATAGCCGAGTTTTACAACAACCGCAATCACCACCAAGAAAAAACGCGCTTGATATTTAATTACTGCAACCATAGAGAAACAGCAAACACCTGGCAGATAATTAATAGCATATCGAACACAGAAATCACATTTAATATTAGATGACACACAGACCATAACTCAATTGCATTAACAATAGTCCCCAAAGCGAAGTACACTGCAGACAATAATTTTACCGCAATAAAAAATGGGAAGTATTCCAGAAGGTCGTGGCTTCCGCCTCCCTAAACCCATTGGGAAAAAATTCTAACTCACAACCCCGCAACGCCCTGAAAATATTCACGCGCGCTCAAGCTGCAAAACAGAGCATCGCAAGCACAGCGGCCACTATCGCCTCCAGAACATTGCAACACCAATATTAAATATTCTTTGATTTTTACCAGCGAGTGGACCGCGGAAAAAACTGACTTTTCACAACTACCCGGTCACCTCAATTACTCTAATAGAGAATATTTCGATCTTTTTAAAGTCTATCAGCGGGTGCATTCTTATCGACTGATTGAACAACCGCCATCAAGCGGAATCACTGCTCCAGTCATAAACGACGATGCCGCGGACGTTAGAAAAATAACGGTTCCAACGATATCTGATTCAATACCAAGACGTCCGCGCGGCATTGACTTTATTATAGCATCGCCATGCTTACCAAGCATAAACTCTGTCATTTTAGTTTTGAAAGGGCCTACCGCTATAGCATTAACGTTAATGTTTGCATACGCGAGATCGCACGCTAAATGGCGGGTCAAATGGTGCACCGCTGCCTTACTTGTGGAATATGAATAATTTTCAAACTCAGGAACACTAATCCCGTCGACAGAACCGATGTTAATCACTCGAGATGGATCCGCGAGGCTGCCGGCTGCCTTTAACGCGTTCACCAAGCGCTGAGTTAAGAAGAAGACAGATTTCATATTGAGATCAATCACCTTATCCCACCCAGCTTCAGGAAACGCATCAAAACTCGCCCCCCAAGTGACGCCAGCATTATTTACCAAAATGTCGATTTCTGGCTCACGCGCCAAAATTTTTTCGACCACAACGTCCAGCTGCGCTAGGTCTGCCAAGTCGGCAGCGATTGCGATCGCCTTACCATATTGTTTCAAATCAGCTTCTGCTTGTGCACAGGCTTCAGAACTGCGAGATACCACATAGGTTTTAACCCCGTTCTGCACCAGCCCTTTGGCAATCATGAAACCTATCCCTCGAGTGCCTCCAGTTACGACAGCAACCTTGCCAGACACATCAAAAAGCTTATTATTACTATTCATTTTTAATGCTACCCACCGGACGTGTGCGTATCAGAGATACAATTTTAAAGCGCTTCGATTTTTGTAATGAACCCGATCCGCCTTGGGTCACACACCGGGCCCCTATGATAGAAAGAGTCGCTCCCTAACAACGTCATACAAATGACACTCTTGTACCTTCTCATGCAACATCACCCGTCGCGATGTCGTATCATTCATCATCTATATTGTTTTTAGTTTGACGACCATGATCGTTTATGTAGCGGACAAGCCCTTCCCTATTCTTTACCAAAATTCTACCGTAATCGGTTTCTATTAGACCCAACTCGCGCAATTCCCTTATTGCTCGGTTAACATTAGGTCGAGCACTGCCAACCATCAAGCCTATATCTGATTGGGACAAACTCAGGCTGACAGCAACTTTTTCTGACTTTTGCATCTGTGCCAAAGAAACAAACCGAGACGCTATGCGGGCGGCGACCGGCAGCGTCAAAAGCTCCTCGATTATCTGAAGCGCACCTTTGAGTCGACGATTAGTCTGCGCAACTATAGCCGCTTCAATGTCATGATAACGAGCCCTAAGATCATTAAAGTCACGCGCACCCCATACTCTTAATACCGACTTCCCCCGCGTGATAAAGTTTATCGAATACGATTCATTGCTAGCTACAGCGCTGTCACCGATTACATCTCCGGGCCTATAGATATAGATCAGAACTTCTTGACCATCCGCGGTTAATATACATTGCCGAACCGCGCCAGAAACAATCTGAAAGACCTCCGTCATTGGATCACGCTGACGGTACAGAGTAATGCCACCAGGCAGGCTACGTATGCGTGACTTTTCACGCAAAGCTTCGCTAGCCGAAGGACTCAAGTCTTCGATCCAATTAAAACCGGTCATTTCATCACTCCCCTTTCGCATGTAATCAATCGTCTCTAACCAACCGACCTATTCGCCGCCAGAATATGTTCAAGGTACGGCTTACCAGGTTGCGCCCTGACCACATCAAATCACGACTACAAGCCGTCACGCAAATTCGGACAACCTGTGGTTGGCGATACGCTCGTCGATTACTGTTATTGACCTACGAAAAAGAGACTACGCGCCAGACTTGATTAGAAGCCAACCCTCCACAACCTCAGCCTTATATATCAACACAACTGCAAAAAAGCCGATCTAAATACCGAACCCTGCCCCCTCGATCAGACTGGCAAATGCGCCCCCACCTTCAACGTGGTACGTCAGCCCCCCACAACAATCATGAGTAACACAATAACTTATATATTGTTTAATGCTTTATTACTCTACGTATTAACACGCCACACTAGGATTTAGCTTGAGCAGCTCTCGGCGCGAGTCCAGCAACACTGAATACCAAACGCTCGATGGCGGGTAGGAAAATCCGATGCTCGAAGTCCTTGCGTGGAAGGGATAACTGAGCAATGACCAAGCCGCCGATGGCATGCAAGACGAAGGCAAAGTCGGCGCCTGGGTCCTGCGAGCCGAGCTTCAGAAACGCCTCTCTGCAAAGGTCAGCGTGTATACGTCCCCACTTTGATAGGGCTGGACGCAAGCTCGGGTCGTGGGCACCGGCAAGATTCAGTTCGTATACAGCGATCCCCATACTGCGATCCTCGATCAGCAGGCGAGTGTTGTACTGGGCGATGAGCGTAGCGAACCGTGCTGGGTCATGTGCGCACGCCTCTAAGTCAGGAGCGATTTCGCTGAAACTGGTGGCGATTTTTTCGCAGGCATGGTCGATGGCTGCCGACATCAATGCGCCCTTCGAACCGAAATAGTAAGCAACCGAGCCATGACTGCAACCCGCTTCCTTGGCCACGCTGCGCAGGCTGAGGCTGTGATGCCCATCGCGAACGATCAGACGCATGGCTGCTTCAATCAGCGAAAGGCGGCGCTGCTCCCCTTTGGCGGAAAGGTTTTCGTCGCAGCGGGACGGCGACGGTTTATTCGAATGCAGTTCTGTCATGACAAGACCTGAGGAGGAAGACGGTTCTCCACGGCCAATTTTTCCGGCTGCGGCATGAGGGGTGATTATTTCAGATACGCGCCTATTGACAAAATTATCCACTCGGATAAAAGTAAAAATACTCCACCTGGAGTACTTTTCTGTGCAGCTGTCTGCCACCCGCTTGAAAACAGGAGAACAATAATGAGCACTGTTGCCCCTTCCGATTCCCAGCGTGAAGACCTCTTGGCCTCGGCCGATGATCTTGGGCGTCGCTGTGCGGCCCGGAGCAAGGAGATCGAAGCCAATCGATTCCTGCCTCAAGACTTGGCCGAAGCGCTGGCCGGCGCCGGACTGTACCGTATGCTGACGCCGCGCGAGTATGGTGGACTGGAAGTGAGTGTGGAGACCTTTGTCGAAGTTATTGAGCGGCTGGCAAGCTACGAGGCCTCGGCTGCCTGGTGCACATTCATCGACTGCACCGCTTGTATTCTCGCCGCCTATCTACCCAATGAGGGCGCGTCGGAACTGTTTTCCAATCCTCAGCTAAAGGCGGCGGGTGTGTTCGCTCCGCGTGGCAAAGCCACACGTGAAGTGCGCGACGGCGTACCGGGCTTTCGCATCAGTGGTCGCTGGGCATGGGGGTCGGCAAGCAAAAATGCTGACATCGTCCTCGGTGGCTGCATGGTCCTCAACGAGCAGGGCAAACCAGAAATCCTCCCCGACGGTTTTACACGTGTGCAGATGATGGTATTCCGTCGAGACCAAGTGACTTGGCTGAACAACTGGGACACGTTTGGGCTACGTGGAAGTGGCAGCGGCGAGTTCGAAGTGCATGACGTATTCGTAGCTGAACATCACAGCGCCTCGCTTACGGATGATGAGCCGCTGCCTCGAACGCTTTATCGGTTTCCCGCATTCGGCCTGCTCGGTATTGGCGTAGGTGCTGTGGCGCTGGGTATAGCCCGACATGCGCTGGACAGCCTGTGCGACCTAGCCAAAGTGCGAACACCGCAGTTCAGCGGCAAAACCCTGGATCAACGTCCGGGCACGCAACAGGCAATAGCAAAGGCCGAGGCTGGCTTGCGCTCAGCGAGGGCTTTCTTGATGGAATCCGTTCGTCAGGCGTGGAATGAGGCCGAGCAGCAAGGTGTGATTGCCCTTGAAAAGCGCCGCGATATTCGCTTGGCTACGACTTACGCAGTAGAGATCGCCCGTAACATCGTTACCAGCATGTATCAACTGGGTGGTGGCTCTTCGATTTTTGACAGTTCGCCCCTGCAGCAATGTCTGCGTGACATCCACGTAGTCACCCAACACTTCATGGTGAGTGAATCCACCTATGAAGTGGTCGGGCGGCTATTCCTTGGGCTCGATACCAACGTCTCTATGTTCTGAAACAGAGGAGACCTCCAATGAGCATTCCTACGGAGTGGCGTTCACGTCTTGCATTGCCGCTAATCGCGGCTCCAATGTTCCTCATTTCTGGACCGCAAATGGTGATCGAGTGTTGCCGAAACGGTGTAATTGGTAGCTTTCCGACTCCCAACGCCCGCACTCCTGCGATTCTTCGAGAATGGCTATTGCAGATTAGCCAGACGCTTACCGAAAAGGATGCGCCTTGGGCGGTCAACCTAGTGGTACACCGCAGTAATGATCGTCTATCGCAAGATCTCGAGTTAGTTGAAGAGTTCAAGCCACCACTCGTGATCACTGCGCTTGGCAGTCCCAAGGCGGTAATCGAGCGGGTACAGAGATACGGTGGCCGCGTGCTAGCGGATGTCAACTCGCTGAAATATGCAAGGGAGGCCGCTAAGGCAGGCGCTGATGGCCTGATTTTAGTCAGTGCCGGATCTGGCGGGCATACGGGACAGATGAACGGCTTCGCCATGGTCGGCGCCGTTCGTGAGTTCTTCGACGGCATTTTGGTTCTGGCCGGAGGCTTGATGACGGGGGCTTCAGTACGCTCCGCCGAATTATTGGGTGCAGATTTAGCATCCATGGGTACGCGTTTCATTCCTTGCCAAGAAAGCCTCGCTGATGAGCACTACAGGAAAATGCTAGTGGAATCTGGCTTCGAGGATCTGGTGCTAAGCAACCAAGTCACCGGTGTGGCAGCCAACTGGTTGCGGCAGAGTTTGGATCTTGCGGATATCACTGATGACAACCCGGGCAAGTCCACGGCGATCGACTTCGCCGATCCCAAAGGCGCAAAACGACGCTGGACTCAAGTACGGTCCGCGGGACACGGCGTGGATGCGATCAAGCGTTCGGAGCCCGCACGCGAGCTAATCGCCGGTTTGGTCAACGACTACTGGCAGGCCGTTCGCCGGCCGGCCTTCATCTG
Organism: Pseudomonas sp. Pse35; assembly: GCF_024519715.1. Classification (NCBI taxonomy): domain Bacteria; kingdom Pseudomonadati; phylum Pseudomonadota; class Gammaproteobacteria; order Pseudomonadales; family Pseudomonadaceae; genus Pseudomonas; species Pseudomonas sp. Pse35. The sequence continues at coordinate 249,171 of NZ_JALJRP010000003.1, forward strand.
CACGGAAGAGACACTGAAATGAAAAAACCTTATATCGTGGCTATCGGTGGCACTACTCGCTCCGGTTCAATGACTGAGCGAGTGCTGCTCAACGTCCTCAGTCATGCAGAAAACGGTGGAGCTCGCATCAAACTGTTGGGGGGAGAAAAACTGCAGTTACCCCTGTATGGCTCAGCACCGGTTTCCCACCCACTGGTGCAGGATTTGCTCAACGAGATACGGCAAGCCGATGGCGTGATTCTGGCCTCGCCCGGTTATCACGGAGCGCTTTCTGGATTGATGAAAAACGCTCTCGACTATATGGAGGAGGCGCGTGGCGATGCGCATCCCTACCTAAGTCGTCGCGCCGTGGGCTGCATCGGTTTAGCGGCAGGCTGGCAGGCCGGCGCGGCTACCCTAGTGGGATTGCGCAGTATCGTTCATGCATTGCGTGGCTGGCCCACACCTATGGGCGTTGTGATCAATTCGACGCAGACAACTTTCGAGGCGGACGGTGCATGCAATGACGAACTGGTGGATAAACAATTACAAATCATGACCGACCAAGTGCTGGAGTTCTGCCACATGACTCATTGACGTAATGCCAACTTCGCGCTCTGAAACTTTGACTGATCTTACGCCGAATCGGCCACTCTATATGAATTGGTAAATCGTCCGATCATCACGCGTAAACGCCTATTGCAGCGCGCGGCCTTATACAACTTACATCCAATTTGTCAACGGGGGTTTAAACGGACCCAAGTATCTGGAAACCTTGGTATGACCGAGGCGCGAAGATCATGTTATCAGAGTTATATAGTCGGCCTCGGACCCATCGCTATCCAGAATACCCTGTATAGCGACAGGCGATATACCGTGATGTTGTCGGTACAGACGGCGGCCAGAAAACCACTGAAGAGGTCGTTTAAAGACGAAGCTTTTATATCGTCAGGGTTGTTCTGGCAAAGATGAGGAAGAGCCAGTAAATCTGACAACCACCGTAGCAGAGCAATTACCCGGCAGGGCGCCGAAGTGCGATATCAACATCGCCCGCTCAAAAGCGATAAGTCATCTGCGCTGTCAGTCCATGTGCGCTATTTTCGTACTTCGCACTGTATGCGGGCTGGAGACCGGATGAGTTTGACTGACTGACCGGAGCAGCGTTTTCCCAAAGGTAAGCATATGCAATGTCGAATGTCAGCTCGCTCAAGGGAGAGTAACCTGCGCCAACAGTCACTGTTCGACGATCCCCCACAGGGATGCGAACGATCCGATCTTCGTTCGTCGTCGGAGACGGATCGTAGGCAAAGCCAGTTCGCAGCACCCACTGCGGTGTCAATTGGTAGGCAGTACCTACAGCCACTGACCAAATATCACGAAAGTTGACCTCCTCACCCACCGTCCCAAATCCTAAAGCGACGCCGAGCGGAGGGATTCCCTCATTCTCAGCAGTCAAATCCTTCAGGCGACTCCAGCGTGTCCAAGTTGTGCCAAGGTAACCAGTCAACTTCTCATCGAAGCGGTATGTCAGTGAGGTGTCGACAGACTCTGGAAGAGTGACATCCATGCTCGTGCCGTATCGACCGTTCAAGCGAAAAGCAGCGGGGGACTCCGAAACGCTGATGTGGCCTTTGAGGCTATAATCAACCTTGGAATGGTAGGCTAAGCCCCACGTGGCGGACTCACTGATGTCGATCATCACACCAAGGTTATAACCGATAGCAGTATCATCCCCCTTAATCTTGAGTTCGGTATCTTTTCCAGTTGGGTTAAGCGCTGCGGTGGCCAAGTCATTCTTCAACTTGCCATCAAGACGATTTATGGTTAAACCTCCTCCGACAGAAATGAAGTCATTGATTCGGAAGCTGATGGTTGGCTGGAAAGTGATGACTTTTACCATACTATATGAACCGTGATAGCGACCTTGGAACGAAGACTCATAGTCGTTGATCAGTCCGAACGGCGCATACACACCTATCCCAACACTGACGTCATCACTCAAGGGGGACGAAGCGTACCCAAACGGAATGGTTGTAATAGGAGCTGAATCACCCTTATTAGTACCTCGAGCACCGCTCGATACATTTTTTATATCAATGCTCGGATCAATGACTGCAAAACCACCGCTGATCTCCGAACGCTTGAGCTTTACTAATCCTGCGGGATTTCCGTAGATAATACTTGCGTCCAGAACAGTCGATGCCCTGCCAGAAAATGCCGTGCCCGCCCCACTTGCACTTTGCTCATTAACTGTGACGCCGTTGGAATATGCTTGAAGCGATATTGCACAAGCACTCAGGGCAAAAACTCGAGAAACAGTCTTTTTATACATTGTTATCCGACTCCGATTCGTAAAATGGCCCTTTGACGAATACACAAAGGGCCCTACCACGCGCGCATGCACTTTTCACAACGTGCGTGAAACATGGGAGTTCTAATTCTATTAAGGCGAGAAAGCCCAAAGTGTCACCTAGGAGACAATCTGCTCGAGAAAATCGTCTGAATAAGCAAAACGGGAGAGCAAACCGAAAAATCGTGACCTCTCGATCGTCCCAATACGCTTAGACAACGAGTAGAACCGGCCTGACCGAATTGAGTATTTTCCGCAACTACCACCAACGCTTGAAAAACTGCCACTCAATAAAATTGCTATGTCAGTGAGACATGAGTCGCGTGACGACATCGAATCCAAAACAACGTTATCCATAGCAAAGTTCCAATCGCTAATTGAAGCGGTCATTTGTGGAACTAAACAAACGGTGGCAGCCGTAAGCAGTTAGTCCACCGGTCGCTTGGAACCCGGCGCACACGAGGGTGTGCTGCGCACAGCTACCATAAGATGCAGGCGATGGGGATCCTTTGCGCAGCAATCCGATGCAAACATTATGCGCCAACAACTGTCTCTTTTAAGTTGACAGTAAGACTCCTTCCACCCGATTTATCCCTCGTCACCCACCCATTAATCTGTGCCCATGTTGAACGCAACGCCCAACCAACCTAAACAAAAAAGGATTCAACCATGAGCACTGCAACCTACAACCGCTTGAACAAAGACGACGCCATTGTTCTGCTGGTCGATCACCAGACCGGCCTGATCTCCCTGGTGCAGGACTTCTCCCCCAACGAGTTCAAGAACAACGTGCTGGCTCTGGCTGACCTGGCCAAGTTCTTCAACTTGCCGACCATCCTCACCACCAGTTTCGAGCAAGGCCCTAACGGCCCGCTGGTGCCGGAGTTGAAGGAGATGTTCCCGGACGCGCCGTATATCGCTCGCCCTGGTCAGATCAATGCCTGGGACAACGAGGATTTCGTCAAGGCGATCAAGGCCACGGGGCGTAAGCAAATCATCATTGCCGGTGTGGTGACGGATGTGTGTGTGGCGTTCCCGACGTTGTCGGCGCTGGCGGAAGGGTTTGAGGTGTTTGTGGTGACGGATGCGTCGGGCACGTTCAACACCACGGTGCAGCAGGCGGCGTGGAGCCGGATGACACAGGCCGGTGCACAGTTGATGAACTGGTTCTCGGTGGCGTGTGAGTTGCACCGCGACTGGCGCAACGATATCGAAGGGCTGGGGAATTTGTTGTCCCAGCGGATTCCTAACTATCGCAATTTGATGAACAGCTACTCGGCCCTGTCTGCTCGCCAGAGCTAAGACTGCCATGCTCCGTATTGAGCCTGCCTGAAAAGGCAGGCTTTTTTATGGGCGTAGATTGAGATGCGTGTGGGTGACGCGGAGCGTCACTGGATGCATTACCACGCGGAGCATGGGAACGATCAACTTCCTTAATCCAGGATCAAGTGCGGCAGAAACCGGCTTGAGTCCTTGGTGATCAAGCTATTGTCCTCTCGCACACCTATGCCAGCGGCCTGGTCGCCAATTACCCAAGAGCCGATCAGCGTGTAGCTGTCCCCAAATTTTGGCAGCGGTGCGAACTCCTGAAGGATGAATGGCGCATCCGTGTAGGGGCCGTCTTCTTTTACGATCAGGCCGTCGGCGGTTTGTAGTTCGATGTTGGCGCCTTCCCGGGAGAAGAACGGCTTGCGCACCCAGCCTTTTGGCACGGCCTTGCCTGGGTCGGTGTCCAGGTGGGACGCGAGCAGGTTGGGGTGGCCTTGGTTGAATTCCCACAGCAGCGGCAGGATGCCTTTGTTGGAGAGGACGGATTTCCACGCGGGTTCGAAGAACTGCGTGTCGCTCTTGGCAATCGCGGCACCAAAGGGCTCGTGGAAGATGAACTCCCAGGCGTGCAGTTTGAACAGGTGGGGGATCCAGCGATCTTCAAGGTCGACGAAGCGGCCCTCGCTGGTCAGGCCGATGTCTTCGATGTCGATGTGGCGCGATTCGATGCCGACCTTTTCGGCGACCAGGCGCAGGTAGTCGGTGGTGCCTTTGTCTTCGATGGAGTCTTTCATCGAGGCGAAGTAGAACGGCTGGTTGACCTGCAGTTGGGCGAAGGCCTGGTGCAGTTTGGTGTCGATGCTATTGAACTGGTCGGCGTGCTTGGGCAGCAGGCCGCGTTCGATGCATTGTTCCAGCCAGCCCCACTGAAACGCAGCTGCTTCGTAGAGGCTGGTGGGGGTGTCGTAGTTGAGCTCCAGCAACTTGGCGGGCCCGCTGCCGTTGTAGGAGAAGTCCATGCGCCCGTACAGGTGCGGGTGGCCTTCGAGCCATGAGGTTCGGATCATGTCGTAGAACGGCGCGGGGATGCTCAGGCGTTCAAGCAGTTCTTCGCTGTGGACCACGCGGGCGACGAGGTCCATGCACATGTCATGGAGCTCGGTGGTCGGGTCTTCGAGGTCGCGCTCGATTTGTTTGAGCGTGAACTGGTAGTACGCGCTTTCGTCCCAGTAAGGTTCGTCGTCGATGGTATGGAACAGGAAGCCAAGACTCTCGGCTGTGTGTTTCCAGTCATGACGCTCTGCGCATTGGATCTTCTTCATGGCCGGTTTCCTTAGCTGCTCGACCCGCCGCCCCAGCCGCTGCGTGCGCTGGCTTTGCTGCCGAAGCCGCCGCGGGAGGTGGCCGATGAAACCGAGCTCGACTTAGGTGAAGAGCGCAGCGTGTTGGTGTAATTGCTGCTGCCGTACCGGGCCTGATTGGAACGGCCAAAGGTCGCGCCATTGGACACGCGCTGGTTGAGCGTCGAATTACCGTAGTTGCCGCGATCATCGCGATAGCGGTACACCGGTTCCGAACGGTAGCTGTTGCGGTTGTTGCTCAGCATGTTGCCGATCAGCAAGCCGGTCAGCAGGCTGCTGGTGGAGAAGCCTGAGCCGCCGCTGCTGGCCTGAGCATTGGCCGCTTGCGCATTGGCAGCGTCGACCTGGGATTGGGTCACCTGGCCTTCGGCGGTCAGTTCGAAACCGCCCAAGCGCGGGATGAATTTGCCGGTGGAGTCTTGCTGGCACCAGTCAGCGACAAAGTCGGCGTCGCAATCGGCCTGGCTGTCATACACCGGCGCAATGCGGCGATGCTCGGCCATGGCCGTCATGTAGGCGTCCGAGCAGACGTCTACCGGAAGTTTTTCATCGGCGCATTGCTGTACCGATTGGAAGTTGTACTTCTTTTGCAGATCGTAGGTTTTTTCCGTTGGGCCACAGCCGGATATCGCCATGGCGACCGACGCTGCCAGCGACAGCTGGACGTACTTGCTTCGTTTCATCGGGAGCTCCGTGGGCAATCAGTTCGAGGTGGGCGTCATGCACGCGGCATTCAGCATGCCGACGCTGATGGCCACCGCGGCCACGTAGATACCGGCCGCCAGTTCGCCCTTCTTGATGCGCTCGGACGTGCCTTTGAGCACCAGGCTGGTCAGCAGAAACGCCAGCAGTTGGACGACGGCGGCGATCACGGCCCAGACGATGAAGTCGAGAACGTTGATCGAGTAGGCAATCACATTGCTGGCCGGAATGGCGAAACCGACGATGGCACCGCCCAGGGCGACCGCTGCGGAGGTGTTGCCCGCACGGATCAGTTCGAACTCCTTATGCGGGGTGATGCGGGTGTAGATGAACTGGAACAGCGCGAACAGTACCGCAGCCCCCAGGATGTAGAGGACAAAGCCGAGCACCGCAGCTTTGTTGAGGGAGATGGAGAGTGCTTCTAGCATGGACGGCTTCCTTTTTTTAGAGCGTAGTCAGGTCGGTGGTGTACAGCGAAATGCCCAGGGATGTGCTCAGGCTGATGGTGCCTTCGGCATCTTCTTCGACGGAGAACAGCAGGAACTCTCGGCGGTCGGTCAAGCCGGTGTCGCGGGCGTATAGCATCGAACGGTGCTCGACGCTGTAGGTGGCTTCTGGGCTGGTGACCTGTTCGCTCATCGCCACCAATTCGGTCTGGCCGTCCTCGCTGCCCCACTCCCGGAAGTACTCGACGCCGTCGTGGGTGTAGGTCGGCAGCCCGATCATGCTCTGTGGGCCCGCCAGCCTGCTCAGTTCCGCTTCACTGCTGATGGTGACGTAACTCAGGTAGTTGAACAGAATCACTGACTCGACCTGGCCCGCTATCTGGCCGGTGGTGTGCACCTGCAACCAATAATCTTCGTCGTTCATGTAATAGCGCGACAGCCAGGTGGACTGGCCGAGGTCGATGGTGCCGTTGCTCCAGATTTCCTGGGAGCCGGGGATCACCACGTTAGTTTTTTCATCGAGCAGCAATTTCAGAGTCGTGTCAAACATCACGCCCTTGCCCGGCGCCAGGCCCAAAGGGCCAGTGGCAGGCAGGCTTGGGCTGGCGGTTCGGCTCGAGTCGGTAGTGGCTTTTGGGGCCTCAAGCCCCATCAACTGTTTAAGCCATCCCATGGGAGATTTCCTTAAGGCGAGTGGAAGCGATGTAGAAGAGTTCGCCGCCTTTGACCTCTGTGGCACTGGGCGGGTTGATCGATGGCTGCTGAACACCTTTGGCGCGATAGCCGATGAGGGTGGCGTTGTGGCGCTCCTTCATCTGCGTGTACAGCTCGCCGAATGTTGCCTCAAAGGCGTCGGGCAATTTCATCAGGTACTGGGTGGCGCCCTGCCCCACGCACAGCAACTCATTGATGACCACCGACGAGCCCGGATCCTGAGAGGCGCGCACCAGCATTTCGATAGCCATGCTGGACGTGCATTCCAGGCGCGGGGCGTAGGAGCTGGCCAGTGCAGCGATTTCACTTTCGTTGAAGTGGGCGACCACATGCCCGACGGGGCTCAGTTGATTCACCGCCAGCACGGTGGCCAGCGTCAGGTCATCAGACGGGGTTCGCACCAGCACACGCTCGGCACCGGGCACACCGGCACGCAGCAACAGTGCGGTGGAAGACAGGCTTTCGCCGCGGATGAACGCTGCTTTGCCCGGCATCGGATTTTCTTCAAGGCTGCAATCGCAGATCACGATCAGGTTGTCGTTCGAGGTTTCGTCTTGCAGCAACAATTCAATCACCCGCTCGCTGGACGCGCCCTCCCAGCCGATCAGCACGGTATGGCCGACCTTGCCGGTGAAATCACCTTTGCCCTTCATGCCTTTTCTCCATGCATCGATAACACTGCTGGTGGTTTTGCCGATGGCGGCCGTGAGCAGCGCAATGCCCCCGAGCATGACCCAGGTCGCCACGAAAATTCGTCCCGCCGAGGTCTGCGGCGCGAGGTCGCCATAGCCGACGGTGAGTGTGGTGGTGAGGTAGAAGTAGATAAACGTGGCGGGAGCGGTGAGGTGTTGTTCGCCCAGCAACACCAGGCCCAGGTAAGCCGTGCTCAGGTGGACACCCAAGGCAACGATCAGCCCTGCCCAACCGAAGCGGTGAAAGAGGGACGAGGCGTACATGCGTAACAGTAGGAAAATCGACATTTGGCCCCTGGCTCCCTGGGTACTTGAATCCTGACGACAGCATCGCCTCGGCGTCTGGATGCTCAAGTGCGTTCACCCGGCATTAAACCCGCTGCGCGGCGTGGATAGAAGTACCTTGGCTGCAATAAATCCGGCGAGCGCACCAAACAGATGCCCTTCGAAGGAAACGCCCTGCCGCGGAAGGAAGCCCACGACCAGTCCGCCATACAGCAAAGCCACGACAGCGGCTGTTAGCAGGTTGCCCCAGCTTCTATGGAACCAGGCGCGAGACAGCAGATAAGCCCATAGCCCGAACACCCAGCCGCTGGCGCCGACGTGTACGCCTGAAAAACCAAACAGCCAGACCAACAAGCCGCCCAGCAGAATGATGATGGCGCTGACGGCGATGAACCGGTTGACCCCTTCGATGATGACCAGAGAACCCAGGATCACAAAGGCAATCAGGTTGGCGCTCAGGTGGGCGAAGGAGGCGTGCAAAAACGGCGAGGAGAGGATGCCGAACAGACCCTGCACCGTTCTTGGGATTAGCCCGAATGCCATGAGGCTGTAACCGGTCGCCACATTGAGCAGTTGCAGCGCGACCATGAAGAGGGCCAGGCCTGCGATTGTCTTGAAACCCTTCAAGGCGTTCATCCTGACCTCAACATACAAAAGAAAGGCACTGCCACTGTGGCGAGGGAGCTTGCTCCCGCTGGGGCGCGAAGCGGCCCCAAAAACAGGACTGCTGCGCAGCCCAGCGGGAGCAAGCTCCCTCCCCACAAAGTTGCAGGCTTAACTGACCTGCGTTGATTACTCAGCCGACTTTTGCTTCAGACGCTCCAGAATCGCATTGGCACTGCCTTCGTTCGGCGTGATGCCGGCATCGCGCAGTTTGCGCTCCAGGTCTGTCCCCGTCGACGCTTCAGCCAGCTCATCCTGGGCTTGCAGCTCAGCGGCGCGTTGTTGCTGTTTGGCCTGCAAGCGATTGAGCGTACCGACGGCGGTTTCCAGCTTGCCGTTGGCACCGCCGCTGGCAATGGAGGCACTGACCTGGGCCTTTTGCACGCTGTCGCGAGCCTTGGCCATGTCCACTTGCTGGCGCAGGCTTTTGATGCGGCTTTCGGCCTTGGTGATGTCTTTGCGCATGCTCTCAGCGTACCCACCGAACTCGGTGGTCTGCTTTTGCTCCACGTCCCGCTCGTTGGTCAGGGTCGAAATGGCTTCGGCCACTTCCAGGGCGAGGTCTTCACGGTTGGCCTGGATAGCGGCCATCGCCTTGGATTCCAGGTCTTTGATCTTGGCGTCGTACTCGCCAACGCGATCAGCCGCCAGTTTGTGCTTGGCCATGATGCTTACCAATTCACGCTTGGCGTTGGCCAAGGCGCTGTCGGCATCGCGAATTTCCTGGTCGAGGATGCGCAGGGCCTGTTGGTCGACGATCGATTCGCCGACTTCGCTGGCACCGCCACGCAACGCGGTGAACAATTTGCTCCAGATGGACTGAGTCATTGGGTTTTCCCGAATAATTAAATGAAGAAACGTTCGAAGGCTTCGCTGGCGCGCTGCACGTTATCAACCAGGGTTTTCACCTCGGTCACGATGTTGGTCAGGCTGGAGTCGGAGCTGAGCGCACCGAACATGTTGTAAACCACCTGCCCGTTCGGCATGGACTCGATACCGATGGACGACAACGGGAACATCTCCCGGCTGCGCAGCACGGCGTCGTTGAATTTCGCGACATCGTTGATGGACTCGGCGTCGACCAGGACGGTATCCACGATGATTTGCTCGCCCACCACCGCGATGTAAATCGGCAAGCCACCAAAGTCGTTCATCTCCAGCTTGATGCTGGACTCGGAGCCTTGGACGAGAGAAAGCGTAATGTCATTGGACGTCACGTCATCCAGCGCCTGAAGAGCACTGAAGAGGCGATCGATATTCCAGTTGGTACCTGCGCTCATGAAATTCTCCGACATGAATGAGCCAGCCAGGATCGGTTGGCGTAGCTGTTTCTCCATTTGCTTGAGCAGGCTTCGGTTTTCGGGAAGCACCCAAGTCTCGTGTTTCACATAACCGGCCGCCGCCAGCCCCGCACGCATCTGCTTCATGTAAAAGCTCGACGGTTTTTTTGCAGGCGATTTCAAGCGCTCTCCCTTGAGGCTTGCTGAATCGGTATCGGGCCCTGCTGATGGGCTCGATGGAGAGCTGCTGTTCATTGGTACTGACCTCGCTGTGAAAAACTCACGCGTGAGAAAATCTACAGGCAATCCTCAAGGCACTCAATAGCTCACGCGTGAGATTTTTCCTTACATTTTTCAGCCACCGAAAAGACCCAGCCTATCCCGCCAACTCTCGCTCGATTTGCTCGATGCTAGGCAAGCTCGACTGCAGTTCGACTGGCAAAGACTCCATCAGTTGATATTCCGCCACACCAATAGGTCGGTTGTTATCGCGCAGTGCATATTCAGCCACCACTTCATTTTTACCCTTGCACAGCAAGAGACCGATAGTCGGGCCGTCTTGTGGGTGCTTTATCTCGGCATCCACCGCCGCAAGATAGAAGCTCAATTTGCCCAGATGCTCGGGCTTGAACTTGCCCGCCTTGAGTTCGATCACCACATAGCAACGCAGCTTCAGGTGATAGAACAACAGGTCGATGAAGAACTCATCGCCGCCTACATTCAGCAGCACTTGCCGGCCAACGAAGGCAAAACCTGCGCCCAACTCCAACAAGAAGTCAGTGACATGCTTGATCAGGGCGTTTTCGATTTCGCGCTCTTGTGCATTCTGACCCAGGCTGAGGAAATCAAAGCGATAAGGGTCCTTAAGAGACTCGCGAGCCAGGTCGGATTGCGCTTTGGGCAGATGGCTTTCGAAGTTGCTCACTGCCTTGCCACTGCGCTCCAACAGGCGGTTTTCAATGTGCATCACCAAGGTGTTGCGCGACCAACTATGCTTGATCGTTTGGATGGCGTACCAACGTCGCGTTTCAGGGCCGGGAAGTTTGTCCAGAAGCGCGATTTGATGGTACCAAGGCAATTGTGCAAGCACCTCTTGCACAAACTCCGAATCCGGCCACGCCTCGGCAAAAGCCCTCATGTACTTAAGATTGCGCGGCGAAAAACCCTTGATGTCCGGAAAGGCCGCTCGCAGATCTTGCGCAAGGCGGTCAATCACTTTACTACCCCAGCCTTGAGCGTGCTGACGCGTCAAAATATCGTGGCCGAGCTGCCAGTAGAGCAGTACCAGTTCACGATTGACTGCAATTGACGCACGTTGTTGCGCCTGATGGATGCGGCCCTTGAGGTCTGTCAGCCAATCGCCGTAGCCCTCAGGAGGCGCGATCAACCCGATAGAAGTTTCGCTCATGCCTTTTTTACTCTGGTGTTTTCGGCAGGCTAGCCAGCCGACAGTACCGTCACAAGCGTTCGTGAACAGTTCAAGAAGGGGCCTGCGTACCTCACAGAAAGGTCCTGCTGGCACTTGACTCTCCCCTATACGGCACCCCCTACCCTGAATGCCCTTTTCTCAGAACTTATCACCATGAGTCAGCGCATTCTGGTCATTCTCGGCCACCCGTCCGCCGATAGCTTTTGTTCCGCCCTCGCACACACTTATATCCACGCTGCTAAAACGGCCGGTCACGAAGTCCGCGTCCTGCGCCTGGGTGATCTCAGGTTCGACCCCATCCTTCATCATGCTTACACCCAGGTTCAAGCGCTGGAACCTGACGTGCTCAGCGCCCAAGCCGACATCCTTTGGGCCGAGCATCTGGCCTGGGTTTTCCCTGTCTGGTGGGGCGGTATCCCGGCACTGATGAAGGGCTTTATCGACCGCGCGTTCCTACCCGGCTTTGCCTTCAAGTACCGCGCAGGCAAGGCATTCCCAGACACGCTGCTAAAGGGCCGAACCGCGCACTTGTTAGTGACCCTAGACACGCCGCCGTGGTATTACCGCTGGGCTTATCGCATGCCGGCCATCCACCAAATGCGGCGCACCACGCTGGCGCTGTGCGGCATCGCGACGAGCAAGACGCTGCTGTTGGGGCCGGTGCTGGGCTCTTCGCTGACGCAGCGGGCCAAGTGGCTCAAACAGGCCGGCGCACTATTTGAAAAAGGGAATTTTCATGTACATCGGCAAAGCCGCGCAGTTGTCCGGCACGACCATCAAGGCGATTCGTCACTATGAGGCAATCGGGCTGATGCCAGCGCCTGCGCGTCGGGGCGGTTATCGCGTTTATACCGAGCAGAGTGTCGAGCGGCTGATGTTTATAAAGTGCGCGCAACAGCTGGGGTTCAAGCTCAAGGAATTACAGGAGATTTTGCAGGGGTACGAGGGTGATGCGCTTCCCTGGGACAAGGCTGACCAAGCCATCGCCAATAAGAAGCAAGCGTTAGCCATGCAAATTGTGACATTGCAGAATATGCATCAGGGTTTATTGGTCTTCGAGGCCCAATTGAAAGCGGCGCAGGGGAAGTGCTGGGTCGCCACGAAGGCAAGCTGAGACTCGGTGAACCGAATAAGGTCGCTAATCGGCTCATGGGGTGAGCCGAATAAACCCATCAATCGGCTCACATCACCGTGTGTGCGCCACTCATTTGCCCCAATCCCCCATGTCTGCTAGTGTCGCGCCGGTTTACCGTCTACCGGAATTGCCGCCATGGCCCGCAAAAAAGTTGCACTCGATTTCGAACAATCCCTCGCCGACCTGCAAGCCCTGGTCGAGCGTCTGGAGAACGGCGAGTTGTCGCTGGAAGACTCGTTGACAGCGTTTGAGCAAGGCATCGGCCTGACCCGCGACTGTCAGAGCGCGTTGGCGCAGGCGGAGCAGAAGGTCCAGGTGTTGCTGGAGCGTGACGGGGAGTTGGCCGAAGAGCCTTTCGATGCGGAACAGCCGGAATGATCAGCGCATACCAGGCCAGTAGCCAAGCCCGGGTGAATGCCGCGCTGGAGCCCCTGTTTGTTGCGCCAAGCCCGGAAATGACGCGCCTCTATGAGGCCATGCGCTACAGCGTGATGAATGGCGGCAAGCGTGTGCGCCCGTTGCTGGCCTATGCCGCCTGCGAAGCTCTCGGGGCGCCGGCAGCCGAGGCGAATGGTGCGGCCTGTGCGGTCGAGTTGATCCACGCCTATTCCCTGGTGCATGACGACTTACCGGCAATGGACGACGATGATTTGCGTCGCGGCCAGCCCACCACCCACAAAGCCTTCGATGAGGCCTACGCAATTCTGGCCGGAGATGGCTTGCAGAGCCTGGCGTTCAGCGCATTGCTGGACCCGACGCTAAGCAGCGTCAACGCCGAGATCCGCCTGCGCATGGTCACCGCCTTGGCCCACGCCGCAGGCCCGGCTGGCATGGTCGGCGGGCAAGCCATCGACATGGGCTCGGTCAGCCTCAAGCTGGATCAAAAAGCCCTGGAACACATGCATCGCCACAAGACCGGCGCGCTGATTGAGGCGGCCGTGCAGTTGGGCGCCCTGGCCAGTGGCCGCGCCGGCGCCGAGCAATTGGCGGCCCTGCAGACCTATTCCCGCGCTATCGGCCTGGCCTTCCAGGTGCAGGACGATATTCTCGACGTGGAAAGTGACACCGCCACCCTCGGCAAACGCCAAGGCGCCGATATCGCACGGGACAAGCCGACTTATCCTGCATTGCTGGGGCTGCAAGCCGCCAAGGCGTATGCCGTCGAGCTGCGCGACCAGGCCCTGGATGCCCTGCGACCTTTCGACGCGGCGGCCGAGCCACTGCGTGACCTGGCGCGGTATATCGTCGAACGTCGCCACTGACAGCCGCGGCCATTTGCGCCGCATATCGGCCAAGTTAGGCCCTCTGCGTGGGCAGTTTGCACGGCTTGAGGTAAACTGCCGCCTCTTCTATACCTATAACGATTCGCCTGATGCCCACGACGTTTCAAGAGATTCCCCGCAAACGCCCGTCTACGCCCCTGCTCGACCGTGCTGCCACGCCGGACGGCCTGCGTCGACTGGGTGAAGCCGAGCTGGAAACCCTGGCCGATGAGCTGCGCCTGGAATTGCTCTACACGGTCGGCCAGACCGGTGGGCATTTTGGCGCCGGGCTGGGCGTGATCGAGCTGACCATCGCCTTGCATTACGTGTTCGACACCCCGGACGACCGGCTGGTGTGGGACGTGGGCCACCAGGCGTATCCGCATAAAATCCTCACCGGCCGTCGCGAGCGCATGGCCAGCCTGCGCCAGAAGGACGGCCTGGCCGCCTTCCCGCGCCGTGCGGAGAGCGAGTACGACACTTTTGGCGTCGGCCACTCCAGCACGTCCATCAGTGCAGCGCTGGGCATGGCGATTGCCGCCCGCCTGCAAGGCAGTGAGCGCAAGGCGATTGCAGTGATTGGTGATGGCGCGCTGACCGCAGGCATGGCCTTCGAAGCGCTGAACCATGCGCCGGAAGTGGACGCCAACATGTTGGTGATCCTCAACGACAACGACATGTCGATTTCGCGCAACGTGGGTGGCCTGTCCAATTACCTGGCGAAGATCCTCTCCAGCCGTACCTACGCCAGCATGCGCGAAGGCAGCAAGAAAGTGCTGTCGCGCCTGCCTGGCGCGTGGGAAATCGCGCGTCGCACCGAAGAATATGCCAAGGGCATGCTGGTACCCGGCACCCTGTTCGAAGAGCTGGGCTGGAACTATATCGGCCCTATCGACGGCCACGACCTGCCCACCCTGATCGCCACGTTGCGCAACATGCGCGACCTCAAGGGCCCGCAATTCCTGCATATTGTCACCAAAAAAGGCAAAGGTTTCGCTCCGGCGGAAGTCGACCCGATTGGTTACCACGCGATCACCAAGCTCGAACCCCTCGATGCCCCCGCCGCCGCGCCGAAAAAGGCCAGCGGGCCGAAGTATTCCGGGGTGTTTGGCGAATGGCTGTGCGACATGGCCGCCGCCGACCCGCGCCTGGTAGGGGTTACCCCGGCGATGAAGGAAGGCTCCGATCTGGTGGCGTTCAGCGAGCGTTTCCCGCTGCGTTACTTCGACGTGGCGATTGCCGAGCAACACGCCGTGACCTTCGCGGCCGGCATGGCCTGCGAAGGCGCCAAGCCAGTGGTGGCGATCTACTCCACCTTCCTGCAACGCGGTTATGACCAGCTGGTTCACGATGTGGCGGTGCAGAACCTCGATGTGCTGTTCGCCATCGATCGCGCCGGCCTGGTAGGCGAAGACGGCCCGACCCATGCCGGCAGTTTCGATCTCTCGTACCTGCGCTGCATCCCCGGCATGCTGGTGATGACTCCGAGCGACGAGAACGAACTGCGCAAGATGCTCAGCACCGGCCACCTGTACAACGGCCCGGCCGCTGTGCGGTACCCGCGCGGCACCGGCCCGAACGCCGTGATCGAAAAAGACCTGGAGCCGATTGAAATCGGTAAAGGCATCGTGCGTCGCCAAGGCAGCAAGACTGCATTCCTGGTGTTTGGCGTACAACTGGCCGAAGCCTTGAAAGTCGCTGAGAAGATCGACGCCACCGTGGTCGACATGCGGTTCGTCAAGCCACTGGATGACGCGTTGGTGCACGAGATCGCCGCTGGCCATGAGCTGCTGGTGACCGTCGAAGAGAACGCCATCATGGGCGGCGCCGGTGCGGCGGTCAGCGAGTTCCTGGCGCGGGAGAATATCCTCAAGTCGGTGCTGCACCTAGGCTTGCCGGATGTATACGTCGAGCACGCCAAGCCGGCGCAGATGCTGGCTGAATGCGGGTTGGATGAGGCGGGTATCGAGGCGTCCGTTCGCGAGCGCCTGGCGCTACTGAATCTGTAATCAGCCCCAAGATGTGGGAGCTGGCTTGCCTGCGATGACGGCGGCACATTCGCTAACAATGTGTCAGATACACCGCTATCGCAGGCAAGCCAGCTCCCACAGTGGTTTTGCATGACCTTCGAATGCTATGGACAGCCCATGAAACGCCTGTGCCTTGCCCTGCTGCTGCTACCCTGCGCTGACCTGCTCGCCGACACCCGCGACCAGGCCCTGAAGCTCTCCGACGTGGTCATCAGCGCCAACCGCCAAGTCCAGGCGCGTAATGACAGCAGCGCCGCCAACACCGTATTCACCCGCGCAGACATCGACCGCCTTCAGCCCACCAGCGTCACCGACCTGCTCAGCCGCGTGCCGGGCGTGCAAGTTGCGCCAACCGGTGGGCGTGGCAGTTTGCCGGGGATTTTCATTCGCGGCACCAAGTCGGCGCAGAGCCTGGTGCTGGTGGACGGCCAACGCATCGCCAACACCACCTCCGGCGACAGCGGCTTGCAATACCTCAACGTCGATCAGATTGAACGGGTGGAAGTGCTGCGCGGTTCACGTTCGGTGATTTACGGCAGCGATGCGATTGGCGGGGTGATTCAGGTGTTTACCCGGCGCAATGCCGAGCAAGGCTTGCAGCCGCGCTTGAAACTGGGCTTTGGCAGCAACCAGACCTGGGAGCGCAGCTTGGGCCTGTCGGGCGGCGATGAACACACGCGCTTCAACCTGGGCGCGAGCCTGGATGAAACCGCCGGTATCAACGCGAGCCACGCGTCGTTTCCCAGTGACGGCGACCATGATGCCTACCGCAACCAGTCCATCAGCCTGAACCTCAGCCATTCGTTCAGCGATGAGCTGGAGGCGGGCTTCAACCTGTTGGATAACCGTGGCAAGTCGGAGTACGACAACAGTTATGGCCGCTACGACGGCGCCACCGGGCAGAGCCTGGGCCAGAAACCCTACACCGACTACACCGTGAGCAGCGCCAGCGGCTATCTCGATGCCAAGCTCAATGACAGCTGGCAGTCGCGCCTGGAGCTGGGCCACAGTGAAAACCGCGACACCAAGCGCGATACCCTCAGCGATGATTACAGTGCATTCAACACCTACCGCGACTCGGTCAATTGGCAGAACGACCTGACCCTGGATGAGCAAAACAGCCTGATCGTCGGCGGCGACTGGTACGAAGATCGTTTCCACGGTTCTACCACCTTTACCGAGAACAGCCGCTGGAACCGGGCAGCGTTCGTGCAGCATCGCTTCCATAGCCAGTGGTTTTCCACCGAGCTGGGCCTGCGCCGCGACCAGAACCAGCAGTTCGGCGGCCAGAACAGTTGGAGCGGCACCCTGACCTTGCCGGTCAACCCTGACAATGACCTGCTCTTGAGCTACAGCGAAGGCTTTCGCGCGCCGACCTTCAACGACCTCTATTACCCCGACACCCAGTACAGCAACCCCAACCTGCAGCCCGAGACATCAAAGAGCTACGAGCTGCAATGGCGCAGCCAACTGAGCGACAGCACGCGCCTGGAAGCCTCGCTGTATCGCACCGACCTGAGCGACGCGATTATCCTTGACGCTGGCAAGCCGCAAAACGTGGCGTCGGCGCGGATCAACGGCTTTGAAGCGGCGCTCAAGCAGGAACTGTTTGGCTGGCAGGGCAACCTGGGCCTGTCGCTTATCGACCCGCGTGACCGTGACAGCGGCCACACCCTGGCACGTCGCGCACGGCGCACGGTGAACCTGGATCTGGATCGGCAATTTGATCAACTCGGTCTCGGCGCCAGCTGGCAAGCGATCAGCAGCAGCTACGATGATGAAGCCAACCGCAACCGTCTGGGCGGTTATGCCTTGCTGGGGCTGCGCAGTAGTTGGGCGTTGAACCGGGAGGTGTCGTTGTCGCTGAAGGTGGATAACGTGCTGGACAAGTCTTACGCACGGGCGAAGTACAGCTACCTCGGGGAAGCTCAGAATTATCGTGAAGAAGGTCGGGTGTGGATGCTTGGGGTGACGTGGACACCTGAGATCTAAGTAGCCTGATCCGGCGTCATCGCAGGCAAGCCAGCTCCCACAATTGAAATGCATTCCCCAGTGGGAGCTGGCTTGCCTGCGATAGCGTTGTCACAGGTTCGGCGCAATCACCTGGCACAACCGCGCTACCGCCTCCAACATCTGCCCGCTGGGCCGCTCCAGGCCCTTGTCCGGCACCAACCGCACCCGAGCAGCCATCGCCGGCCATGCTTTCCAGGCCTCCTTCTGAGCCTGATCCCCCACCAGGATCACCTCGGGGTCTCGCGCCAGCACCGATTCGATATTCACCTGCGGCGCCGGCAACTTCAGGTCATCAAACACATTGCGCGCCCCGCACACGCTGAGGGCATCGCTGATAATCTGCCCACCACCCACGGTGTACAGCGGCTGGTTCCACACTTGGTAAAACACCCGCAGCGGCTCGGCCCGCTGGTAGCGCTGGCGCAACTCGGCCAAGCGCTGACGCAGTTGTGCAGCGAGCGGGTGCCCTGCCTCAGCGCGGCCCAATTGCTCGGCAATGGCCTGCACCTGGGCGGTCAGTTGTTCAAGGCTGTGGGGTTCGGCGACGTACACCGGGATATTCAATCGTTGGAGCTGCTCCCGCTGGGCCGGGCCGACGCTGCCAGGCCAGAGCAGGATCAGGTCGGGCTTGAGGCTGAGCAGGCGCTCCATGTCCAACTGGCCGTAGTGCCCGACCGAGGTCACCTTCGCCAACGCCGCCGGGCGGTCACCACCATCAAGCATGCCGACCAGCAAGTCCTCGGCACCCAGCTCAAGCACAATTTCAGACAGTGACGGCGCCAGGCTGACAACCCGCTCGACCGGCCAGCCCTGGGCACTGAATACCAGCAGCAGCGCCAGCCAATAGCGCTTCATCCCAACTGGCGCGGTATGCGATAGAGATAGAACAACACCAGCGTCGACAGCGCCAACAGAAACAGCGGCACCGCCTCCAGGCCGACGAATACCGCCAGCGCGCCAATCCAGGCCGGTAACGCTGCAACCAGCAACGCCGTGCGCCGACGCGCCGCCAGGGTGATCCAGGCCGCGGGTTCGTCAGCAGTATCAAGGGCTTTGGAGGTGGCGATCAGCGCGTGTTTGTAGGCGTGAAAATAACGCAGGCTGAGAAACATCGAGGCCACGCCGGCGATGAAGAACGGCATGGCCAATACGGGCAACAAGGATTCAGCACGGCCAAACAGCAGGTTGATCACGAACAAGGGCAGCAACGCCAGGGCCAGGTACTGCCACCAGTTGAAGGACAGTCGCCGTTTCACCTGGCCACGGGTCACGCGCGGTCGACCTCGCCCTGGTGCTCGTTGCCCATCATGTGGTCGAGCTTGCTGGCTTTGGTGGCCAGGTAGAGTTTGTTGTGCGGGTTATGCCCGGTGTGCAGTGGTACGCGCTCGGCCACGGTGATGCCCATCTCGGTCAAGGCTTTGACCTTGCGGGGGTTGTTGGTCATCAGGCGCAGGGATTTGACCCCCAGGTGCTCGAGCATCGGCAGGCAGATGGCGTAGTCGCGCTGGTCGGCAGCAAAGCCCAGGCGCTCGTTGGCCTCCACGGTGTCGGCGCCGCCATCTTGCAGTTCGTAGGCGCGGATCTTGTTCAACAGGCCAATGCCCCGGCCTTCCTGGCGCAAGTACAGCAGCACGCCACGCCCTTCACGGGCGATGGCCTGCAGTGCGGCCTCCAGTTGCGAGCCGCAGTCACAGCGCTGGCTGAACAGCGCATCGCCGGTCAGGCACTCGGAATGCACACGCCCCAGCACCGGCGCGCCATCGGTGATGTCGCCGAGGCTGAGCACAACGTGCTCGCGCCCGGTGGCTTCTTCAAGAAAGCCGTTCATGGTGAACGTGGCAAAAGGGGTAGGCAGCTTGGAAGCGGCGACGAAAACGACGGGCACCGTGTGCTCCTGATTTCAGATTTCACAGAGGCGGGCATTGTAACAGCACGTTCCTACAGACGCTTAAGCTGAATTATCGCTGATAAAGATCAATAGGTTCGATTGGCCTTTGAGTCAGTTCTATGGGCGCCAGAACGGATACGGCTGTTTCCAGCGTTCGAATATCGCTTTCAACTCACCGGTCTGGACCAGGATACCCAAACGCTGGTCATACACGGCCATCAATGCCCTGCCGCGCTCGGTGTCGGCAAAGCCTACGTAGAGCGGTAATTCAGCTATATGGGTGAGTTTGAACAGCGCCGGGTCTTGCGCCTGGCTGAGCACGTATTTGGCTTCGGTGAGGGCGTCGATATAAAAATCGGCACGGCCGTGTTGCAGCATTGGCAGAATGCCGCTGCGCCGCTCGATCTGGTTGAAGCGGCGCACGGTGGGCAGGTATTCCTCGTATTTATAGCCGCGCACCCAGGCCAGGCGGTAGTTGCCCAGGGTCGCCAACGTCGGCGTGGGTGAAGTTGCCAGCCCGAGAGCGTAGACATGATCGGCGTCGAAGTTCCAGCGCGGGTACAGCACTGCGCTGACCTCATCGCGGTAGGTGCCGACACAACCATCCGCCTCACCACGCTGGGCCAGGCCGACCGATCGGGTATAGGGCACGCTGCGAGTTTCCAGGGTAATGCCTGCTGGCTCGAAGACGCGGCGCAGCAGGTCCCAGGCCAGGCCGCTACCATCTCTGTTGGTGTAGTCGTTCCACTCCTCACTGGCCAGCACGATTTTACCGGGCACGGGAGTGTCCGCCTGGGCCAGGGAAACGAAGGTACACAGCACGATCAGCAGCCAGCGGCATGCAGCCATAGTCACGGCCTCTTACTCGGGATAATCGTCTAAAGGGTAGCGCAGACCGCCGGCTCAGGGCGTCTGGCGAAAATGCTGGTAGCCGCGCACGGCCGGGGTGATGTCCTGGCCGTCGCCGTCGAGCAGCGTCACGCCGTGCCCCGTTTCGACCCGACCGACCACATGCACCGGCCAGCCATCCGCCTGCAACGGCGCCAACTCGGACGGTGGCAAGGTGAACGCCAACACATAGTCGTCGCCCCCGCTCAACGCCGCTACTTGAGCCTGGTCTTCACCGACAAACGCCAGCAAGGCCTCGGACAACGGCAACCGCTGGCGCTCAACCACCAGGCGCACCGCTGACGCCTTGGCGATATGCCCACAGTCAGCCAACAGCCCATCGGAGATATCCATCGCCGCTGTCGCCTTGCCCCGCAGCGCAAGCCCCAGGGCCAGCTGCGGTTGCGGCGACCAGTAATGCGCCAGCAGCGGCTCGGCGATTGCTGCGTCAGCCGTGCGTTGCCCCAATACCAGCGGCAAGGCGCCAGCGGCATTGCCCAACTCGCCGCCCACACACAGCAAATCACCCGGCTGTGCACCGCTGCGCGTCAAGGCCTGGCCAGCCGGCACACGGCCGAACACGGTCAGGGTCAGGCTCAGCGGCCCACGGGTGGTGTCACCGCCCACCAAGCCTACGCCGCAGCTTTGCGCCATGGCGCTCAAGCCTTGGGCATAGCGTTGCAGCCAATCGGCTTCGACGCTCGGCGTGGTCAGGGCAAGGGTAAAGGCGAGGGGGTGGGCGCCCATGGCGGCCAGGTCGCTCACCGCCACGGCCAGCGAGCGCTGGCCGAGCAGGAACGGGTCACAGGGGTCGGCAAAATGCACGCCAGCCACCAGCGTATCGGTGGAGACTGCCAGTTGCTCCCCGGCGGGAAGCGCCAGCAAGGCGCAGTCGTCGCCGATCCCCAGGGCAATGCCTTCGCCGCCTTGCGCACAAGGCGCGGCGGCGAAGTATGTGCGGATCAGCTCAAACTCACCCATTGAGGAATCAAGCGCAGATTAGCGCTTGTGTTCCTTCACTTCGGCTTCACGCAGGCGTGGGGCCAGCTTGTCGAGCACGCCGTTGACGAACTTGTGGCCGTCGGTCGAACCGTAGACTTTCGCCAGTTCGATGCCTTCGTTGATCACGACGCGGTACGGCACGTCGACGCGCTTGAGCAGCTCCCAGGTGGACAGGCGCATCACGCACAGCTCAACCGGGTCGAGTTCTTCGATGGTCAGGTCCAGGCATGGCGCCAGGGCTGTGTCGATCTCGGTCAGGTTGGCATGCACGCCGTGCAGGATGTCGTGGAAGTAGCTCTGGTCGGCGAAGGTGAAATCGTTATCGACGCGAAACTGTGCCTCGATTTCGTTCAGCGAAGCGCCCGCCAAGTGACGCTGGTACAGCGCCTGGGTCGCGAGTTGACGCGCCTTGCGGCGCTTCTCGCTCTTGGACGGTTTGCCGGCATCGGCAGGACGCGGGTCCTGAGGGTTGAACTGATCGCTTTCGTCGGAAATCACTTGGCCTCCAACTGCGACAGCAGGCTGACCATTTCCAGGGCGGACAAGGCAGCTTCAGCGCCTTTGTTACCGGCCTTGGTGCCGGAACGCTCGATGGCTTGCTCGATGGAATCCACGGTCAGTACGCCGAAAGCGACTGGCACGCCGAACTCCATGGACACCTGGGCCAGGCCCTTGGTGCATTCGCCGGCTACGTATTCGAAGTGCGGGGTGCCGCCACGAATGACCGCGCCCAGGGCGATGATCGCCGCGTATTCACCCTGCTGAGCAACTTTTTGCGCAACCAGTGGAATTTCGAAGGCGCCAGGGGCACGGATAAGGGTGATATCGCTCTCGCTCACACCGTGGCGAACCAGGGCGTCAACCGCACCGCTTACCAGGCTCTCAACCACGAAGCTGTTGAAGCGGCCAACCACCAGGGCATAGCGGCCTTTGGGGGCGATGAAGGTACCTTCGATGGTCTTCAGGGTCATTCGACAAATCTCTTAAAGAGCCGGGACGCGAAAAGTGCGTCCCTCAGTGATGATTTAACCGCGAACAAGGGGCAAAAATCGCCAGCCTTTATTCGGAGGGCACGTATTCTACAACTTCCAGGTCGAATCCGGATATCGCATTAAATTTCATCGGTGCGCTCATCAGGCGCATTTTGCGCACGCCCAGGTCGCGCAGGATCTGCGAACCGGCACCGACGATGCTGTAGGTGGTCGGTTTTTTCACCGGCACGGCGTCGGCGGTTTCGCGGATGTGCGCCAGCAGCACATCACCATCGAGCGGGTGACCGAGCAACAGCACCACACCGCTGCCGGCCTCGGAAACCGCAGCCATGGCGGCGCGCAGGCTCCAGCGACCGGGCTGCTTGACCATCAACAGGTCACGCAGTGGGTCCATGTTGTGTACGCGTACCAGGGTCGGTTCTTCTGCGCAAATGTTGCCCAGGGTCAGGGCCATATGCACGTCGCCTTCCACTGAATCACGGTAGGTCACCAAATTGAATTGGCCCAGCTCGCTGTCCAGTGGCTGCTCGGCAATCCGCTGAACGGTACGTTCGTGGATCATCCGGTAGTGAATCAGGTCGGCGATGGTGCCGATCTTGAGGTTGTGCTCTGCGGCAAAGGCCTCGAGTTCAGTACGACGGGCCATGGTGCCATCGTCGTTCATCACTTCGCAGATCACCCCGCTTGGCTCGAAACCGGCCATGCGCGCCAGGTCGCAGGCGGCTTCGGTGTGGCCAGCGCGGGCCAGGGTACCGCCCGGTTGGGCCATCAGCGGGAAGATGTGGCCGGGGCTGACGATGTCTTCGGCCTTGGCGTCTTTCGCGGCAGCGGCTTGCACGGTGCGGGCGCGGTCAGCGGCGGAAATGCCAGTAGTGACGCCCGTGGTGGCTTCAATGGATACGGTGAACTTGGTGCCGAAACCCGAGCCATTGCGCGGTGCCATCAACGGCAGCTTGAGCAATTCGCAGCGTTCGCGGCTCATGGGCATGCAGATCAGCCCACGGGCGTGCTTGGCCATGAAGTTGATGTGCTCGGGCTTGCACGCTTCGGCGGCCATGATGATATCGCCTTCGTTCTCGCGATCTTCGTCATCCATGAGGATGACCATCTTGCCTTGGCGGATGTCTTCAACCAGTTCTTCGATGCTATTGAGCGCCACGCGGCACCCCCTTGGTCAGGATTTCAGGTAGCCGTTAGCGGCCAGAAAACTTTCGGTGATGTTGCCTGATGCAGGCTCTGCGGCCTTTTCGCCCAGCAACAGGCGCTCCAGGTAACGGGCAAGCAAGTCCACTTCCAGGTTCACCCGGCGACCCGGCTGGTACGAGGCCATGATGGTTTCGCTGAGGGTGTGGGGAATGATGGTCAGTTCAAATTCAGCGCCATTCACGGCGTTCACGGTCAGGCTGGTGCCATCGACGGTGATCGAGCCTTTGTGGGCGATGTACTTGGCCAGCTCTTTTGGCGCGCGGATACGGAATTCCACGGCGCGAGCGTTTTCGCTGCGGGCCACCACTTCGCCGACACCGTCGACGTGGCCGCTGACCAGGTGACCGCCCAGGCGGGTGGTGGGCGTCAGGGCTTTTTCCAGGTTGACCGGGCTGCCGGCCGCAAGATCGTTCATCGCGGTGCAGTCCAGGGTTTCCCGGCTGACATCGGCAGCAAAGCCGTTGCCCGGCAGCTCGATGACGGTCAGGCACACGCCGCTGACGGCGATGCTGTCGCCCAGCTTGACGTCGCCGAGGTCCAGCTTGCCGGTTTCAACCAGCAGGCGGACATCCCCGCCTTTGGGGGTCATTGCACGGATGCTGCCGATGGATTCGATAATGCCGGTGAACATTTCGTTCTCCTGAAAACGAGGGGGCTGACGCTCAAGCGCAGGCCGGGAATTATACGCTCACTGCTGGGACGGGGATGGCAGTGACTCGCCAGTCGTCGCCCACAGCGCGCATTTCGGTGATCTTGAGTTGGGGAGCATCGGCCAACTTATCAAGCGGCCAGTCCAGCAACGGGCGGGCAGCGGAGCCGAGGAACTTGCCGGCGATGAATATGACGTACTCATCCACCAGGCCCTGCTGGGCAAACGCGCCGGCCAGGCTTGGGCCGGCTTCCACCAACACATCGTTGACGCCACGGGCAGCCAGGGCGACCAATGCCGAGCGCAGGTCGACCTGGCCCTCCACACCTGGAACCACAAGGCACTCAGGCCCGCGGGGGAACTGGTTCTCCGGAGTCACGCAGGTGATGACCAATGCCGGGCCGGCCTTGAAGAACGGTGCGTTGAGCGGCACCCGCAGGCGGCCATCGATCAGCACGCGCAACGGCGGGCGCGACATGGCCAGGGCGGTGGTTGCGTCGTCCAGGCCCAGTTCGGCAGCGCGTACGGTCAAGCGGGCACCGTCGGCCAGTACCGTGTCGGCACCGGTCAGCACCACGCTGGCCTCGGCACGCAAGCGTTGCACCGCAGCACGGGCGGCGGGGCCGGTGATCCATTGGCTTTCGCCGCTGGCCATCGCCGTGCGGCCGTCCAGGCTCATCGCCAGCTTGACCCGCACAAACGGCAGACCGTGCTCCATGCGCTTGAGGAAGCCGGGGTTAAGCGCCCGCGCTTCGGTTTCCAGCACACCGCTGCGCACCTCGATACCCGCCTGGGCCAGGCGCTGCATACCTCGGCCAGCCACTTCGGGGTTCGGGTCCTGCATGCCAGCCACCACCCGCGCGACGCCGGCGGTCACCAGCGCATCGGCACAGGGCGGCGTACGGCCATGATGACTGCACGGTTCAAGGGTCACGTACACTGTCGCGCCACGGGCCTTGTCGCCAGCGGCGCGCAGGGCATTGGGCTCGGCATGGGGCTCGCCGGTGCGCTCATGCCAGCCTTCGCCGACAATCTGCCCGTCACGCACTATCACGCAGCCGACCCGCGGGTTGGGGTGGGTGGTGTACAGGCCCTTGCGCGCCAATTCGAGGGCGCGGGCCATGTAGTGGGCGTCAAGCACAGCCTGTTCAGATGTCATTGTTTGGAGGGCTCACGGGCCAGGCGGTCGATCTCTTCGCGGAACTCATTGAGGTCCTGGAAGCGTCGATACACCGAGGCAAAACGGATATAGGCGACTTCGTCGAGCTTTTGCAGCTCGCCCATCACCAACTCGCCGACCACCAGGCTCTTGACCTCGCGCTCGCCGGTCGCCCGCAGCTTGTGCTTGATATGCACCAGCGCCGCTTCCAGGCGCTCGACACTCACCGGGCGTTTTTCCAGGGCGCGCTGCATACCGGCGCGCAGTTTTTCTTCGTCGAAAGGCTGGCGGCTGCCGTCGGACTTGATCAGACGCGGCAACACCAGTTCGGCGGTTTCGAAGGTGGTGAAACGTTCACCACAGGCCAGGCATTCGCGCCGGCGACGCACTTGGTCGCCCTCGGCGACCAGACGCGAGTCGATGACCTTGGTGTCGTTGGCACCGCAGAAGGGACAGTGCATGGTTGGCAGGCAACAAAAAATGGGAGGGCCATGGTAGCGCATCCCTGTGGCAAGACAAGCCATAGCCTTTACGGTATATAGGCAGGCTTATATGTTTGATATTTTTTAAGCCACGGATTTTGTCCTTTCTGGAGCCGTACATGCAGTTACGACCACTCGTTCTACTCAGCCTGTTCAGTTTTCTGGTCGCCTGCAGCAGCGAAGCCCCCAAGCCGGCCGCGCCTCAACCGACACCCGCGCAAGAGAAGAAAGTCCCGGGCATTGAAGACCTCGGCCCCCTGCCCGCCTATCAGCGCGAAATCAGCGGCAGCCTGACCAACGTGCCCGCCGGTGCCGAAGTCGAGATGGCGCTCTTGGTGATCGACGAGCGTTCGCGCCCGCAGCAACTGCTCGCCAGCAGCGTACTGAGCGGCAACGGCAAGCCTTTGGCCTTCCGCCTGCGCTTCAACCCTGAAGCCTTCCCGGCCGGTGCCCGCGTGGAATTGCGCGGTCGCGCCAGCCAGTCCGGCCAGTTGATCCTGCATCTACCCGCCGTGCGCGTCACCCAGGCGATCACCCAGAGCACCGGCCCCTTGCAACTCGTCAAGGCACCATGACACCACCGCTGCACCTGCAGCGTGCCTTGAGCGAACTGATCGGCGACGCGCAATTAGTGCCCTGCCCACTGCCGGGCACCGAATTGTCGCTGTGGCTGCTCGACGCCGACAACATGGACCGCGCCTTCAGCCAGGAAGAAACCCGGCGCATCCTGCATGAGCCGCCCTACTGGAGCTTTTGCTGGGCCAGCGGCCTGGCGTTGGCCCGCTACCTGGCGGCGCATCCCGAGTGGGTCGCCGGCAAACGCGTGCTGGATTTCGGCGCAGGTTCGGGAGTAGCCGGGATCGCCGCCGTCAAGGCTGGGGCCTTGGAGGTGGTGGCCTGCGACCTGGACCCACTGGCCTTGGCCGCTTGCCGTGCGAATGCCGAGCTCAACCAGGTGTCACTGAGTTATTCGGCAGACTTTTTTGCCGAAGCCGACCGCTTCGACCTGATCCTGGTGGCCGACGTGCTCTACGACCGCGCCAACCTGCCGTTGCTGGATCAGTTCCTCACCCGCGGCCGCGAAGCGCTGGTGGCGGATTCGCGGGTACGGGACTTCCAGCATCCGGATTACCAGCGGCTGGAGATCCTCGAAGCCTTGACCCTGCCGGACCTGGCCGAGCCTTGGGAGTTTCGCAAGGTGAGCCTGTACCATTCGCGGCGCGCTTGAGGCCATCGCGGGCAAGCCCGCTCCCACAGGGGAATGCATTTCAAGGTGAGAGCTGGTTTGCCTGCGATAGCGGTCTTGAATCCAGGATGCTTTCAGCCAACCTCGCCAGCCCTTATAGTTGCCCCCATTCCCGCTTTATTCGAGACGCCCCATGAGTGAGCCCACGCCGTACATCTTCGACGTCACCACCGCCAACTTCGATCAGGCCGTTATCCAGAACTCCTTCGAAAAGCCCGTATTGGTCGATTTCTGGGCCGAGTGGTGCGCACCCTGCAAAGCACTGATGCCAATGCTGGCGAAGATTGCCGAGAGTTATCAGGGTGAGTTGCTGCTCGCCAAGATCGACTGCGAAGCCGAACAGGACATCGTGGCGCGTTTTGGCATTCAAAGCCTGCCGACGGTGGTGCTGTTCAAGGATGGCCAACCGGTGGACGGCTTTGCCGGTGCACAGCCGGAGTCGGCCGTGCGGGCGATGCTGGAGCCCCATGTGCAAATGCCACCGCCGGCTGCGGCGGACCCGTTGGAGCAGGCTCAGGCGCTGTTCAGCGAAGGGCGCATCAGCGAGGCCGAAGCGTTGCTGGTGCAATTGTTGGGCGAGGACAATACCAACGCCGCCGCCCTGATCCTGTATGCACGCTGCCTGGCCGAGCGCGGTGAGCTGGGTGAAGCCCAGGCCGTGCTCGACGCGGTCAAGAGCGACGACCACAAGGCTGCCCTGGCCGGGGCCAAGGCGCAAATCACCTTCCTGCGCCAGGCGGCGGATTTGCCGGACGCTGCCGAGCTGAAAAGCCGCCTGGCGCAAAACCCCCAGGATGACGAAGCGGCCTATCAGTTGGCGATCCAGCAACTGGCGCGCCAGCAATACGACGCGGCGCTGGAAGGTTTGCTCAAGTTGTTTATCCGCAATCGCAGCTACAGCGAAGGCCTGCCCCACAAGACCTTGCTGCAAGTGTTCGAATTGCTGGGCAATGATCACCCGCTGGTCACGGTATACCGCCGCAAGTTGTTTGCCGCGTTGTATTAACCCAACCTTGTAGGAGCGAGCTTGCTCGCGAAAAACGACAACGATAACGCGTGCATCCTGAATGAACGCGGAGCCTGAGGGTTTTTCGCGAGCGCGCTCGCTCCTACAAAGGGCCAATCCATGTGTAGAGCGGTGTGTCGCCGCCGCTGGCCACCTTCACGTTCGCGCTGTGGCGCAGGCGCACCAACAGGCGCTTGCCCGCCCCGGCATCGCCAGCCAAGCCTTCGAGTTGGTCGAGCAATTCCAGGCCATTGAGTTGCCCGGCCTTGCGTAGCAAATCCTGGGCGTTCTGCCACAGGTCTTCGTTCTGTTTGACCGGCGCCGCAGCCGGTGCGCTGGGCGTTGGAGCGGCCTGCAGTTGAGCGCCTAATCGCGCCCAATCGCCGTCGTCCAGCTCAAGGGTCAAGTCCACCGGCAGGTCGCCGATGGTTCCACGAATTCGCAACATCGTCCTTACTCCTGCATTTTTCTGACGGGCATGCTCCCATGCAGCTTGCGCAACACCAAGCGGGCGGTCAAACTCTCGGATCAATTGTTATAAGATCACATAACAAAACTTTCATTCTGGAGCCCACTCATGCGCCGTTTGCTGCTTGCTTTGCCGTTTGCCCTGCTGCCACTGGCTGTCGCTCATGCTCACGAAGACCACGACCACGAGCACGGCAGCCTCGGCGCCCATGAACATGGCGTCGGGCGCCTGAATGCCGTACTGGACGGCCAGGCCCTGGAGCTGGAACTGGACAGCCCGGCCATGAACCTGGTGGGTTTTGAACATGCCGCCACCAGCGCCGCCGACAAAGCCAAGGTCGCCGCCGTGCGCAAGCAGCTGGAAAATCCATCGGCACTGTTCAACCTGCCCAAGGCCGCAGGTTGCGTGGTCAGCAGCCAGGAACTCAACAGCCCGTTGTTCGGTGACAAACCAGAAGCTGAGCATGACGACGATGACCACGCCACCGACGGCAAGGGCGCAGCCGCCCACAAGCATGATCACGACCACAGTGAAATCCACGCCCATTACCAGTTCACCTGCGCCACGCCGGCGGCCCTGGGCAACCTGGACTTGAGCCAAGTGTTCAAGACCTTCCCCGCCACGCAGAAAATTCAGGTACAACTGATCGGCCCTAGCGGTCAGCAAGGTGTTGAAGCGACGGCCACCGCCGCCACCCTGAAGTTCTGACTTGAAAGCACAGTCCCTGTGGGAGCTGGCTTGCCTGCGATACAGGCGATGCGGTGCAGCAGGCACACCGTAGCGATGCCATCGCAGGCAAGCCAGCTCCCACAGTGGATCGGCGCCATTTTCGACTACCAGGCGACACTGACTTCCCATGACTCAAGCGTTAATCGAACTGTCCGACCTGGGCTTCAACTGGCCCGGTCACCCGCAGTTGCTGGACATTCCCGCGTTCCGCCTGGAACCAGGGGAAACCCTGTTCCTCAAGGGCCCGAGCGGCAGTGGCAAGACCACTCTGCTCGGGCTGTTGGGAGGCGTGCAGAAGCCCAGCCAGGGCAGCATCCGCCTGCTCGGCCAGGAGTTGACCGAACTGTCGGCCGGTGCTCGTGACCGTTTCCGTGTGGACCACACCGGCTATATCTTCCAGCAGTTCAACCTGCTGCCGTTTCTGTCGGTGCGCGAGAACGTCGAGCTGCCATGCCACTTTTCCAAGCTGCGCGCGCAACGGGCCAAACAGCGCCACGGCAGTGTCGACCAGGCCGCGGCGACCTTGCTCGCACATTTGGGTTTGAAGGACCAGAGCCTGCTGGAACGCCGTGCCGATTCGCTGTCCATCGGCCAGCAACAACGGGTGGCCGCTGCCCGAGCGCTGATCGGACAACCGGAACTGGTGATTGCCGACGAACCCACCTCGGCCCTGGACTACGACGCCCGCGAAGCCTTCCTGCAGTTGCTGTTCGCAGAATGCCGCGAAGCGGGCGCCAGCCTGTTGTTTGTCAGCCATGACCAGAGCCTGGCGTCGCTGTTCGACCGCAACCTGTCGCTGGCCGAACTCAATCGCGCCGCCATGCCCGCAGAGGTTTGAGATGTATCTGTTCCGTCTAGCCATGGCCAGCCTGGCTAACCGCCGCTTTACCGCGATCCTCACCGCGTTTGCCATCGCGCTTTCCGTCTGCTTGCTGCTCGCGGTGGAGCGTGTGCGCGTCGAGGCGCGCAACAGTTTCGCCAGCACCATCAGCGGCACCGACCTGATCGTCGGCGCTCGTTCCGGCTCGGTCAACCTGCTGCTGTATTCGGTGTTCCGCATTGGCAACGCCACCAACAACATCCGTTGGGACAGCTACGAGCACTTCGCCGCCAACCCTCAAGTGAAATGGGCGATCCCGATCTCCCTCGGCGACTCCCATCGCGGCTACCGGGTGATGGGCACCAACGAATCCTACTTCGAGCACTACCAGTACGGGCGCAAGCAAAACCTCGCGCTGGCCAGCGGCCGCGCCTTCGCCACCGACCCATTCGAAGTCGTGCTCGGCGCCGAAGTGGCCGACGCCCTGCATTACAAACTCGGTGACAAGCTGGTGCTGGCCCACGGCGTGGCGGTGGTCAGCCTGGTCAAGCATGACGACAAACCGTTCACGGTGGTGGGCATTCTCAAGCGCACCGGCACGCCGGTGGACCGCACGCTGCATATCAGCCTCGGCGGCATGGAAGCGATCCATATCGACTGGCACAACGGTGTGCCGGCCCAGGGCAAAGGCCGCATCAGTGCCGACCAAGCGCGCAATATGGACCTGACGCCGCAGGCCATTACCGCGTTCATGCTCGGCCTGAACAACAAGATTTCCACCTTTGCCTTGCAACGGGAGATCAATGAATTCCGTGGCGAGCCAATGCTGGCGATCCTGCCCGGTGTCGCGCTGCAAGAACTCTGGAGCATGATGGGCACTGCCGAAAAAGCCTTGTTTGTGATCTCGCTGTTCGTAGTACTGACCGGTTTGATCGGCATGCTCACGGCGATCCTCACCAGCCTTAACGAGCGCCGCCGCGAGATGGCGATCCTGCGGTCGGTGGGCGCGCGGCCTTGGCACATCGCAACGCTGCTGATCTTCGAAGCCTTCGCTCTGGCCTTGTCCGGCGTAATGGCGGGCCTGGGGTTGCTGTACCTGTGCATCGCCGCCTCGCGGGGTTATTTGCAGGCCAACTACGGTCTGGACCTGCCGATGTCATGGCCAAGCGAATATGAATGGACGTTGCTCGCCGGTATCCTGGCAGCCGCCCTGTTGATGGGCAGCGTGCCCGCGTGGCGCGCCTACCGCCAATCTTTGGCCGATGGCCTGTCCATCCGTTTATGAGGAAGGCTTCGATGCGTCGTGCCCTGTTTGCCCTGTTGCTGCTGACGGCCGTTCCGGTGTGGGCGGATGAACAGCCCAAGGATTTGTCCTGGCAGGAGATGATCCCGCCGGATGCGCCACCTGAAGTGCCCAATATGAAGCCGCTGCACGACCTGTCGAACATGGCCGATGCCTTGTCCGTCGAAGCCGCGCCGGCGGCCAAGCAGGACATGCCTAACGCGCCAGTGGTACAGAGCCTGGACGGCCAGCACATTCGCCTGCCGGGGTATATCGTGCCCCTGGAAGTCAGCGAAGAAGGCCGCACCACGGAGTTTCTGCTGGTGCCGTATTTCGGCGCCTGTATCCATGTGCCGCCACCGCCATCGAACCAGATCGTGCATGTGAAAAGTGAAGTCGGGGTGAAGCTCGATGAGCTGTATCAACCGTACTGGATCGAGGGCGCGATGCAGGTCAAGCCATCGTCCAGCGAGTTAGCGGACGCTGGTTACCAGATGGATGCCCAGAAGATTTACATGTACGAGCTTGAGGAATAACCCCACACACCGAAGATCCAAATGTGGGAGCGGGCCTGCTCGCGAAAGCGGTGTATCAGGCGCTGCATCTGTTACTGCACCACCGCTTTCGCAGGCAAGCCAGCTCCCACAGGTTTAGATCAGTGGCGCAAGTGACTGATCACCCTTTCATTGAGCTGAGTCAAAAGACCGTACGGAACGATCTTTACCATTGGACGTACAACTTTTAAACGTCCTTTGGAGCTCCCATGAACAAGTCTCTGCTCGGCGCGTCCCTCTTCGCGCTCGCCCTCGTCGCCCCCGTCGCTCACGCTCACCAGGCGGGCGATATTCTGGTTCGCGCCGGTGCAATTACCGTGAACCCGAAGGCCGACAGCAGCAGCGTCAAGGTTGACCAGGGCCCATTGGCCGGCACCAATCTGGGCGGCAAGGCGACCATGAGCAGCGACACCCAACTGGGCTTGAACTTCGCCTACATGATCACCGACCACGTCGGCATCGAATTGCTCGCGGCCACGCCGTTCGAGCATGACGTGAAGATCAAGAACACCGCCCTGGGCGCCGCCAATGGCAAGCTCGGCACGCTGAAGCACCTGCCGCCGACCTTGAGCGTCGTGTACTACCCGCTGGATCACAAATCCGCGTTCCAACCGTATGTGGGCGCCGGTATCAACTACACCTGGATCTACGACG
Source organism: Pseudomonas sp. Pse35 (assembly GCF_024519715.1). Taxonomy (NCBI): domain Bacteria; kingdom Pseudomonadati; phylum Pseudomonadota; class Gammaproteobacteria; order Pseudomonadales; family Pseudomonadaceae; genus Pseudomonas; species Pseudomonas sp. Pse35. The sequence goes on from NZ_JALJRP010000003.1 coordinate 281,807, forward strand.
AGCACGTGGGCAGCCGCGCCGAACAGGCTGGTTTCAGCAACTTCAAGGCCGAGAACTCCTGGGGCTGGGCTGCACAGATCGGCGCCGACTACATGATCAACGACAAGTGGATGATCAACGCCCAGGCGCGCTACATCGACATCAGCACCAAAGCGACTGTGGATAACAACGCGCTGGGCCAGGGCACTCGGGCCAAGGTCAATGTGGATGTAGACCCGATGGTTTACATGGTGGGTATCGGTTACAAATTCTGAGTTCGGTTTAAGCCACACCGCATAACCCATGTGGGAGGGGGCTTATGTGGGAGCCGGGCTTGCCCGCGATGCAGACACCACGGTGTATCAGTGATACCCAGGTGATGCTATCGCAGGCAAGCCAGCTCCCACATAAGTCCCCTCCCACATTTTGGTTTTGAGGGTGTCAGCTATGGCGGTAGAAGCGATCCAGTAGCGCCGGCAAACCTGCCCGCCATGCCCGTGGTTTGATGCCAAAGGTGTGGAGGATTTTCTTGCAGGCCAACACCGCATGCTGCGGTTCATCCGCCGCATCCGGCCGCGCTGCGTGAGCCTGGGCGGTGGGGGACTCGATGGCCAGCGGATGGAAGTTGCGCGCTTCAGTCAGAATCGCCTGCCCCAGCGCCAACGGGGTAGTCGCCTCGTGGCCGGCGTAGTGGTAGGTGCCCCACAGCGGCGCAGCGCAATCGAGTTGCTTGAGCACCGAGATGATCACCCGCGCCGCATCGTCCACCGGCGTCGGGTTGCCCCGGCGGTCGTCGGCCATCAGTAGCTCGTCGGCGTTCTCGGCCCGGGCCAGGAAGCGCCCGAGCGTGCCGTCGACGCTGTCATCGAGCAACCAGCCAAACCGCAGCAGCACATGCTGCGGGCACGTAGCGCGCACGCTTTGTTCGATACGCCACAACGCCTGGCCGCGCAGGCCCAGGGGCACCGGCTCGTCTTTCTCGCTGTAGGCCGTGGCGCGGGAGCCATCGAATACGCGGTAGCTGGACGGTTGCAGCAGGGTGATGCTGTGATGCTGGCACAGCTCGGCCAGGCGTTCGATGGCAAACTCCTGGGCGGCCAAGCGGGTTTCGCTCACGGCTTCGGCCTGGAACCAGTCGAAATAGTAGGCGAGGTTGATCAAGGCATCGGGACGGGTGTCGTCGAGCAATTGGGTGAGGCTTGCGGCATCCCAGCCGTCTTGGGGCGGTTTGGGGGCGAGGAAACCGATGTCTTCCTCCGCACCGAGGCGAATCAGCGCCTGCCCGAGGGCATTCCCGCCGCCCAGTAACATAAGGCGCATTCGCATAGATTGAGCAGGCCCGGTCTGTTTGGAACGATGGTTATTATCGACAGGCATGTGCGCCTTGCCGTAGGTAGTTGCCAGAATCGTTGCATTTTGCGGGTTTGTAGCGCAACCGTCACGGATAAAGTGCGGGGTTGCAACTTGGCCCCGCCGGTTGCATATAGGGTGAATGAACCTTCCCGAATCAACGGACAAGGGTTTGCACGGCTTTCACCCCGCCGTCAGCACTTGGTTCCGTAGTACCTTTCCTTCGGTGACCAACGCCCAGGCCCAGGCGTGGCCGTTGATCCGCCAGCGCCGCTCGACGCTGATCGCCGCGCCCACCGGCTCCGGCAAGACGCTGACGGCCTTCCTGGCGGTGCTGGACGACCTGGTGCACCAAGGCCTGGCCAACGGCGGCGAACTGCCGGACCAAACCCTGGTGGTGTATGTGTCGCCGCTCAAGGCGCTATCCAACGATATCCAGATCAACCTGCAAAACCCGCTGGCCGGCATTACCGAACATCTAGAGAAGCGGGGGCTGCCGCCGCTGGTAATCCGCACCGCTGTGCGCACCGGCGACACCCCGCAAAAAGACCGCGCCCAGATGCGCAAACGCGCACCGCATATCCTGGTAACCACTCCTGAATCGCTCTACGTGCTGCTCGGCTCGGATTCCGGCCGGCACATGCTCGCCAGCACACGTACGGTGATCGTCGATGAGATCCACGCCATCGCCGCTGGCAAGCGCGGCAGCCACTTGGCCTTGAGCCTGGAGCGCCTGCAAGGGCTGTGTGCCGAGCCATTGACCCGTATCGGCTTGTCGGCCACGCAAAAACCCATCGAAGCCGTCGCACGCTTTTTAGTTGGCACCGAACGTGATTGCGCCATTGTGGATATCGGCCACGCCCGCCCCCGTGACCTGGCGATCGAAGTGCCGCTGGTGCCGCTCTCGGCGGTGATGGCCAACGACGTGTGGGAGTTGGTCTACGATCGCCTCGCGCAATTGGCCCGTGAACACCGCACCACCCTGGTATTCGTCAACACCCGACGCCTGGCCGAACGCCTGGCCCGGCACTTGAGCGAGCGCCTGGGCAAGACCGCCGTGGCCGCTCACCACGGCAGTCTGGCCAAGGAGATGCGCCTGGATGCCGAACAGCGCCTCAAGGCCGGCGAACTGCAAGTGTTGATCGCCACGGCGTCCCTGGAGCTGGGGATTGATATCGGCGAAGTGGACCTGGTGTGCCAGATCGGCTCACCCGGTTCCATCAACGGCTTCCTGCAACGGGTCGGCCGTTCCGGGCACCAGGTCGGTGGCACGCCCAAGGGGCGCCTGTTTGCCACCACCCGCGACGACCTGATCGAGTGCGCCGCGCTGCTCGACTGCGTGCGCCGTGGCGAGCTGGATACCTTGCATATTCCGGTGGCACCGCTCGATGTACTGGCCCAGCAGATCATCGCCGAGGTCAGCGCCCAGGAATGGCCGGAACAGGCGCTGCTGGCGCTTATCCACCGCGCCGCGCCTTACGCCGAACTGGATGAACGCCACTACCAGGCCCTTTTGCAGATGCTCAGCGAGGGCTACAACGGCCGCCAGGGCATGCGCAGCGCCTACCTGCACCGCGACGCTGTGGCCCACACCCTGCGTGGCCGCCGTGGCGCCAGGCTCACGGCGGTAACCAGCGGCGGCACGATCCCCGACAACGCCGACTACAGCGTGTTGCTGGAGCCGCAAAGCCTGAATATCGGCAGCGTCAACGAAGACTTTGCGGTGGAAAGCATCGCCGGGGATATCTTCCAGCTCGGCAATACCTCCTATCGCATCCTGCGTGTCGAAGCCGGCAAGGTGCGGGTCGAAGACGCCCAGGGCCAACCCCCGACCATTCCGTTCTGGTTGGGTGAAGCGCCCGGGCGCAGCAACGAGTTATCGGTGGCCGTGGCCCGCTTGCAAGGGCAATTGGACAGCTTGCTCGGCGCCACGCCCGGCGACCTGCAACCGGCCCTCGACTGGCTTACCGGCACCCTGGGTCTCAATGTCGCCAGCGCCGACCAACTGTTGGATTACCTCGCCCGGTCGCGCCAGGCCCTGAGCGCCTTGCCGTCCCAGGACACATTGATCATGGAACGGTTTTTCGATGCGTCCGGCGGCACCCAACTGATCATCCACACGCCGTTTGGCAGCCGCATCAACCGCGCCTGGGGCCTGGCCTTGCGCAAGCGCTTTTGCCGTACCTTCAATTTCGAGTTGCAAGCGGCGGCCAGTGAAAATGCCATCGTGCTGTCGTTGTCCACCAGTCACAGCTTCGCGCTGGATGAGGTGTGGCGTTACCTCAACAGCAACAGTGCCGAGCACATCCTGATCCAGGCCGTGCTGGATGCGCCACTGTTCGGTGTGCGCTGGCGCTGGAATGCCGGCGTGGCCCTGGCGCTGCCGCGTTATACCGGCGGGCGCAAGGTGGCGCCGCAGATCCAGCGCATGAAGAGCGAAGACCTGATCGCCAGCGTATTTCCCGACCAGATCGCCTGCCTGGAAAACCTCTCCGGCGAACGCGAAATCCCCAACCACCCGCTGGTGGAGCAAACCCTCGACGACTGCCTGCACGAGGCTATGGACAGCGACGCCTGGCTGGCGCTGCTGCGGCGCATGGAACGCGGCGACGTGCGGTTGATCAGCCGCGACCTGCCCGCGCCCTCGCCCATGGCCGCAGAAATCCTCAGCGCTAAACCCTATACCTTCCTCGACGACGCCCCCCTGGAAGAGCGCCGCACCCAGGCCGTGCTCAACCGCCGCTGGAGCGACCCGCAGAGCACCGACGACTTGGGCGCCCTGGATGCCGACGCCATCGCCGGTGTACGCGAAGAAGCCTGGCCGGCGCCCAATGGCCTGGATGAAATGCATGAAGCGTTGATGAGCCTGGCGTGCATCGCAGCGGGCGAAGTTACGCCGCAATGGGCCCAATGGTTGCAGGCCTTGCGCAAGGCCGGGCGGGCCTATCAGTTGCCCAATGGAATGTGGGGCGCCGTAGAGCGCTTGAATTGTTTGCAGGCGCTGTATCCCAACGATCTGCCGTTGCTGCCGGGGTTCGATGAGCCCTGGTCCTTTGATGAAGCGCTGGTGGAAGTGCTACGTGCGCGCCTCAGTGGTTTTGGCCCACTGACCCTGGTCGAGATCGCAGCGCCCCTGGCATTACCGGTGGTGGCGCTTACCCAGGCCCTGGCACGCCTGGAACAAGAAGGCTACGTGCTGCGCGGTCACTTCAGCCCCGGCGTGGGTGAAGAACAATGGTGCGAACGTCATTTGCTGGCGCGCATTCATCGCTACACGGTCAAGCGCCTGCGCCGGGAAATCGAGCCGGTGGCATTGCAGGATTTCATGCGCTTTCTGTTCGATTGGCAACACCTGTCCCACAGCACCCGCGGCCAGGGCAGCGCCGTGTTGCCGCAAATCGTCGGCCAGTTCGAAGGCTATGCCGCTGCCACGTCAGCCTGGGACACAGACCTGCTCAGCGCCCGCATCAAGGATTACTCATCGACCTGGCTCGATGACCTGTGCCGCAGCGGCAAGCTGGTCTGGACGCGCCTGAGCAACAAGGCCGGCGCCACGGCGTTTCGCAGCACCCCGGTGGTTTTGCTCCCCCGTAGCCAGGTAGCGTTGTGGAGCGGGCTGACCGAGCCTACCGACAGCACCACCTTGTCGCCCAAGACGCAGAAGGTCCACCTGGCCCTGCGCGAACATGGCGCGCTGTTTTTCGATGAACTGGTACACGAGGCCCATTTGCTGCGCAGCGAGCTGGAGACAGCCTTGCAGGAATTGGTAGGCGCCGGCTTGGTGAATGCTGACAGCTTCGCCGGCCTGCGCGCCTTGACCACCCCCGCGAGCAAACGCCAGGCGCGCAGCAGTCGACGTGGGCGCGGGGCGTTTGTCGGCGGTATGGACGACGCCGGGCGTTGGGCCTTGGTTCGCCGCTCGGCGACCGCCGCCGGCGCGCATACGGCCGAGACCCTGGAGCATGTGGCGATGACCCTGCTGCGCCGCTATGGCGTGGTGTTCTGGCGGCTGCTGGAGCGCGAGGCGGATTGGTTACCGAGTTGGCGCGAGTTGCTGCGCACCTTCCATCGGTTGGAGGCGCGAGGCGAGATCCGTGGCGGGCGGTTTGTCAGTGGGTTGGCGGGAGAGCAGTTTGCATTGCCGGAGGCGATACCGTTGCTGCGCGAGGTGCGGCGGCGGCCCCATGATGGGAGTTTAATTGCGGTGTGTGGGGCGGATCCGTTGAATCTTGTCGGCACGCTGTTACCGGGAGCCAAGGTGCCAGCGGTAAGCGGTAATCGGGTTGTGTACCGTGATGGGGTGCCGGCGGCGGTGATGGTAGGGGGCAAGCAGCAGGTTTTGTTGGAGATGGATCAGCAAGCGGTGCAGGAGAAGTTGATCAGGCGCTGACCTTGAGGGCCTCATCGGGAGCAAGCCCCCTCCCACACTTGAAACGTGTTCACAAATCTCAATGTGGGAGGGGCTTGCTCCCGATGGGGCCAGAACAGCCACCTTCATCATTGAGACCTGGGCTGCTCCGTCAACACCGCATCCTGCTCATGCTCCTGCGCCACACGCTTAGGCAACAACACCTGCTGTGGATAAGTTTGCGCAAAATGCACCTCATCACAGTTATCCACAAGCTTTTTCAAACGCTGATTAAACGCACGGCTGACTGCGTATTGGCCACCCGAAACCGTGCGGAACTGCGCCGTGAGCACCACGCCATTGAGGTCCATCTTGTCCACCCCGAACACTTCCAACGGCCCTTGCAGGTTGTACTTGAGGAACACATCGTCGCGAATCGACTGGCCGGCCTCGCGGATTAGCTCCACGGCCCTGTCCACGTCAGTGTCGTAGGTGAACTGCACCGAGAAGAAGGCATAGGCAAATTGACGGGACTGGTTGGTGACCGCCTTGATCTGCCCGAACGGCACCGAATGCACAAACCCCTTGCCGTCACGCAGGCGCAGGGTGCGGATGGTCAGGCCCTCCACGGTGCCAGCGTGACCAGAGTCGAGCACCACCCAATCGCCGATGGACAGGGTGTCTTCGATAATGATGAACAGGCCAGTAATCACGTCCTGCACCAGTTGCTGGGAACCGAAACCGATCGCCAGTCCCACCACCCCGGCGCCCGCCAGCAACGGCGCGACATTGATGCCCAGATTGGCCATGGTGGTGATCGCGCAGATCACCACCAGGATGATCTTCACCGCATTGCGCAGCAGCGGCAGGATGGTTTTCACCCGGGTACTGGGCTGGCGACTGGAGCGCTTATTCACCGGTGGTTTGAGGGCTTCCTGGATCGCGGTGTCGAGCACCACCCAGAACAGCCAGGTCACCAACAGGATCAGGCCGATACTGCTGAGGGAATCACTGATGGCCCGGCCCACCGAGTTGCGCTGGGCGAATTCGAACAGCGAAACGCCCCAGATACGCCCGAGTATCTCGATAAACGCGATGGCCATGACGATACGCAAAATTGCGTGCAGCAAACTCAGGAAGCGTTCCTTGTAGGCACTGCTGCGTTGGATCGATACCTGGCTGCGGGACTTGAACAGGTGTTGCAGCACGGTGCTGAGAAACACCGTGCCGATCAGTAACAAGGTGGTGAGCAACGCGCAGCGCAGGGCCTCTTGGTTGTCGTCACCGGCACCAATCAGGTTGACCGCCGACACCAGCACCATCAACAGAATCGGCCAGTACCAGAGCCCGGAAAACACCCGCAGCGACTGTTGCAATGCTGGATGTTTGAGACGCTGGGCCAACGGCCGATTGCGGATCAAATGGGCCACCGGCCGCCGCAGGCGTACCACCAGCACGCCAAAGATGACCGCGGCAAACAGGCCGGTAAACACGGCGATGCTGCTGGTGATATTGCCGCCCAACTGACGAGCGATTTGCGGGCTGGTCAGCGCATCGCTGAGGGCCGCGAGAAAGCCGATCAGGAACAGCGGCTTGGGGCAATAGTCACGAATGATCTGCACGGCAGGTCGCTTGTGGCCGACGTTGAACATGACAATGACGCACAGCAACAGCGAGGTGGAAAAGATGCCACTGCTGGTGGCGTAGGCGAAACACAGTGCCAGGGCTCGGCCGACAGACGCAGGTAAAAAGTGACTGACATAAAGGGTCAGCGGCAGGCAGATCAGCGCTGGAATCGTGTAGGGCACCACATAGCTCAGCAAGCCTTGCAGCCGTTGACGCCGCGCAAGGAACGGGCCGCGGCTCGATCGTTGCACAACCAGGCGCCCAAGCATCGTCAACAGGGCAAAGGCACCGGCCCACACGCCGGACAACAGCAGGAAATCGCCGGCCACGCTCCAGGGCGAGCGTGCGGCTGTCTGGTCTACCAGGCGCCCTACTTCGTCTGCGGCGCGATCAGCACGCAGGCGCCAGGCGTCGATGAGGTTCTGGTCGAGGTCGAGCTTGTTCTGCACGTCGTCGATGCTGGAGCTGATGGCCCCGAGCAACCCGCCTTCTACCAGCAGTTCCGGCTTGGCGGGTGTGTCGGCAGCAGGCGCAGAGGCCGCCGCCAGCAATGCGCCATTGCCGCAGAGCAGCAGCGCGCCGAGCAGTAATGCAGTCTTTAAATTCAGCAAAACAGCAAGCTCCTTCAGCAGGGTCTGTAAGGAACTGACGAGCTGGGGCCTTTATCGTTCCCTGCATTTGCAATGCCCCTCCCGCATTTCACCCCTATTACCGCCTGTAGGAATGTGGAAACTTTCAGCCAAATAGCGCAGTCATCCCATAACGGAGGTCACCTCACCCACCATCCACGGGAGTAAACATGGCGGCGATTCACATCGGCATTTCCGGCTGGCGCTACACGCCCTGGCGCGGGGACTTTTACCCCGAAGGGCTGACCCAGAAACGCGAGTTGCAGTTTGCGTCACGCGCCGTCAACAGCATCGAAATCAACGGCTCGTTCTACGCGCTGCAGACCCCCAAGCGCTACGCCGAGTGGTATGCCGATACGCCCGAAGGTTTCCTGTTCAGTGTCAAGGCGCCCCGTTTCATCACGCATATCCTGCGCCTGCGGGACGTGCACAAGCCGATGGCGAATTTCTTCGCTTCCGGCGTGCTGGAACTCAAAGAAAAACTTGGCCCCATCCTCTGGCAGTTTCCGCCCAGCTTCAAATTCGACGCCACGCTGTTCGAAACCTTTTTGGCTGAATTACCTACCGATACCCAGCAGGCAGCCGCCCTCGCCCGCCAGCATGAGCCACGCCTGAACGGCAAGGCGAGCATGAAGGCCTATGCCAAGAAGCCTTTGCGCCATGCCGTGGAGATTCGCAACAAAAGTTTTGCCGTGCCGGAGTTCATCCAATTGCTGGATAAGCACGGTGTGGCGCTGGTGGTCGCGGACACTGCCGGCAAGTGGCCGTACATGGAAGACGTGACCGCTAACTTCATGTACCTGCGCTTGCACGGCGACAAGCAGTTATACGCCAGCGGTTATAGCGCCGAAGCGCTCCAGCGCTGGGGTGACCGAATCGAACGCTGGGCCCAAGGCAAGCAGCCTGCCGATGCACACCTAATCGACCCTCACCACACACCCCGCAGGCGTAAACAGCGCGATGTGTTCTGCTTTTTCGACAACGACATCAAAGTTCGCGCCCCCTTCGATGCACGCCAATTGCTGCAACGTTTCGGGCTGGACCAACACCTGCTCACCGAACCTGGCCGGCTGCCGGAACCAGGAGTATTGCCATGACGCATCCAGAGCTAATCCCCACCCCGCCGACCACCGCCATCACCCGTTTCACGGTGCTGACGGTTAATATCCACAAGGGTTTCACCGCACTGAATCGCCGTTTCATCTTGCCCGAGCTGCGTGAAGCGGTGCGCAGCGTGGGCGCAGACATGGTGTTCTTGCAGGAGATCCATGGCACTCACGAACGCCATCCCCAGCGCTACAGCGACTGGCCAAAAATGCCGCAGTATGAATTCCTCGCCGACAGCATCTGGCCGCAGTTTGCCTATGGGCGCAATGCGGTGTACCCCCATGGCGATCATGGCAATGCACTGCTGTCGAAATTCCAGATCATCCGCTACGACAACCTCGATATTTCGCAAAGCGGCCATGAAAACCGCGGCCTGCTGCATTGCGTGTTGCGCCTGCCGGGCAGCGGCCAGCAGGTGCACGCGATCTGCATCCACCTGGGCTTGCGCGAGGTGCATCGCCAACAACAATTGCGCTTGCTGGAACAACGTATCAGCGAGATTCCCGCCGATGCGCCGTTGGTGGTCGCTGGCGATTTCAACGACTGGCGGCAAAAAGCCGACCTGAGCCAAAGCGGCCTGCAGGAAGTGTTCATGCACACCCTCGGCAAACCGGCGCGCACCTTCCCGGCACGCCTGCCGTTGCTGCCGCTGGACCGCATTTATGTGCGCAACCTGACGGTGCACAACCCTCGCGTGCTCACCACTCGTCCCTGGTCCCATTTATCAGACCATGTGCCGCTGTCGGTGGAGGTTGAGCTATGAACGTTGCGGTAGACCATATCGCCACAGACCAACCGCCAGATGACAGCAAGGCGCGAGATCTGGATTACGGCTGGCAGAGCGGCAACCAGGTGGTGTTGCTGGAGAACGGCGAGGCGTACTTTCCTACCGTGTTCGAGGCATTGCGCAGCGCCGAGCGCGAGATCCTGCTGGAGACCTTCATCCTTTTTGAAGACAAGGTCGGCTTTGAGCTGCACAGCATCCTCATCGAGGCGGCCAAGCGTGGGGTAAAGGTGGTGGTCAGCCTCGACGGTTTTGGTTGCGGCGAGCTGAGCCCGGGCTTCCTGCGGGAGTTGGCCGAAGCCGGGGTGATGGTGCAAATGTTCGACCCGGCGCCCAAGACCTTCGGCATACGCACTAACTGGTTTCGCCGCCTGCACCGCAAGATTGTGGTGGTGGATGCCCGCGTGGCGTTTATCGGCGGGATCAATTTTTCTGCTGACCACTTGGCGGATTTCGGCCCCGAAGCCAAGCAGGATTACGCCGTGCAGGTGATCGGCCCGGCCGTGGCCGACCTGCACCATTTCGCTCTTGCCCAAAGTGGCCGCCAGGTGCGCAGCCGTCGCGGTTGGCGGCGGCGCCAACAGCGGCCTTCACCCTGGACGAACGAGCCAGGCGACGGCCTGGTACGCCTGATTTACCGCGACAATATCCAGCATCGTGACGACATCGAAGACGCGTATATCCACGCCTTGAGCCAGGCCCGGCAGCGGGTGGTGATCGCCAACGCGTATTTCTTCCCCGGCTATCGCCTGCTTCGCGAGATCCGCAACGCGGCGCGCCGTGGCGTGCACGTGCAGTTGATCATGCAAGGCCAGCCGGACGTGCTGTTGGCGAAACTCGCTGCGCGCATGCTCTATGACTACTTGCTCAAGGATGGCGTGGTGATTCACGAATACTGCCAACGCCCGCTGCACGGCAAGGTGGCGCTGGTGGATGACGAATGGAGCACCGTCGGTTCGAGCAACCTGGACCCACTGAGCCTGGCATTGAACCTGGAAGCCAATGTGCTGATTCGCGACCGGGCTTTCAATCAGCAGCTCTACGAACGCCTGGAGGCCCTCGCCCGAAATCATTGCCAGACCATGCCGGAAAAGCGCAAGCCGCGCCTGTGGCTCTGGCGCCTGACCGTGGGTTTCCTAGTGTTCCATGTAATGCGCCATTTCCCGGTCCTGGCCAGTTGGTTGCCGGCCCACAAACCGCGTTTGAAGCCTTTTGAGACCACACCCCATGACGTCTGAAGCCCGCCCCCAAGCGCAAGCCTCTGGGTTCAAGCGCTGGAAGAAACCGCTGACGATTGCGTTCTTCGTGCTGCTGATCGTGTTGTTTACCCTGCTCGCCCGGCGCATCGACTGGAGCGAAGTGTTCCAGACCCTGAGCGAGTTCAAGCTACGCACATTGTTCATCGCCGGCGCGCTGACGCTGTGCAGTTTTATCGTCTATGCCTGCTTCGATTTGATCGGCCGCACCTACATTCGCCAGCCGTTGCGTTGGAAGCAGATATTACCGGTGGGCATCATCAGCTACGCGTTCAACCTCAACCTCAGCGCCTGGGTCGGCGGCATCGCCATGCGTTATCGGCTGTATTCACGCCTGGGCGTGAGCACCAGCAATATCGCCAAGATCCTCGGCCTGAGCCTGGCCACCAATTGGTTCGGCTATATGGTGTTGGCCGGGGTGGTGTTCAGCAGCGGGTTGGTGACCCTGCCGCCAGGCTGGAAGCTCAGCAGCGGCGCCTTGCAAGGCGTCGGGGTGTTATTGGTGATCGCGAGCCTGGGCTACCTGGCGGCGTGCCGGTTTTCGAAAAAGCGTGCGTGGTCGATTCGCGGTATCGAGATCAACTTGCCGTCGTTGCGCATGGCCTGTTTGCAGTTGGCCCTGGGTGCGTTGAACTGGTCATTGATGGCCGCGGTGATCTTTACCTTGCTGCCGGCCAAACTGGATTACCCACTGGTGCTGGGCGTGCTGTTGATCAGCGCGATTGCCGGAGTGGTCACCCACATCCCCGCCGGGTTGGGGGTGTTGGAGGCGGTGTTCATTGCGCTGTTGCAACATGAGGCATCGCGGGGGAGTTTGCTGGCGGGGCTGATCGCGTATCGGGCGATTTACTTTATCTGCCCGTTGTTGATTGCACTGGTGATGTATTTGGGGGTGGAGGCCAAGGCCAAGGCGTTGCGGGTTAAGAAAACAGCCTGATGAGACGGTGGTGATTGTTGAATCGCTATCGCGGGCAAGCCCGGCTCCCACAGGGGAATGCATTCCAAGGTGGTGCCAGGCTTGCCCGCGATAGCGATCACAAGGGCAACGACTATCGGGCCTGAATGATGCTCAACCGCTCCCCCACCACCATCTCGGTAATCCAGTCCACCAGGATCGAGGTGTACGCCTGCTGCGACACCGGGTCGCTCAGGGAATGGTCGGCGCCGTCGATGATGCGGTGGGTCAGCGAATGGGTCTGCTGGCACGCTGCGCGGTAACTCATGATGGTGGCGTGGGGCACATGGTCGTCGGTTTCCGACTCGACAATCAGCACATCGCCGGTAAATTGCGCGCAGGCATGCAGGGCGCGGTTGGTTTCGGCGTGCACGAGGGTGCCGCGGTAATCCATCAGGTCGGCTTTATCCAAGTCGCGCTTGGGCTTGAGCCATTCCTGGTCGCGGTACAGCGCCGGCACTCGCAGCGCCAGCCAACGTACCGGGCGCAATGAGGTGAGGATCGCCGCGAGGTACCCGCCATAACTGGTGCCCACCACTGCCACCGCCGAGGTGTCGATAGCCGGGTGGGACAGCAGGCGATCGTAAGCGGCCAACAGGTCGCGCAGATTGTCTTCGCGGGTGACGCGGGACAAGGGGATGCCGGTGCCAGCATGGCCACGCAGGTCGAAGGTCAGGCATACACATCCAAGGCCTGCGATGCCTTTGGCCCGCTCCAGGTCCCGCTCCTGGCTGCCGCCCCAGCCGTGCACGAACAACACGCCGGGCACTTTGGACTTGGGACTGAGGAATGTCCCGCTCATCTGTTCGTCGTCTATATCGATGGTGATGCTCTCGCTTCTAGCCGTCATAAGTCTTGACCGTCACATACTTGAGTAGAAAGTCGCTGTTTTCGGCCGGGCCTCGGTATACCTCGATGGCATCCGCCGGCAGCGCCTGGTCTACATAGGTTTCTACCGAGGACACACGGATGGCTTTAAGGCCCGGATGGTTGATAAAACTCTGCAACGCCGCGACTTCCGCGCTGCTGGCCCCGCCCATGCGCCAGGATTGTTCGAGCACACCACTGCGGCGCTGGCCTGTGCTGTCCAGGCCTTGGGCGATGTCGTAGTTGCGGCGCGAGGCGAAGAAGCCTGGGTAGGCCTCATTCGCAGCACGGTCGAAAACCAGCGCCTGTTCGATGGCCTCACGCACGTCTTCAGGCAGATCCAGTTTGAGCAGGGCAGCGTAATCACCGGGGACGACCAGCAGATCGGAACCGCCGTAGACCTCTTCCCCCTGCCCGTCTTGCGTCAGGTGCTGCTCGCCGCAGTAGCTGAAGAGGTGAGCGCCGATAAAGCTCTGGCCTACACTGTGGGTGACCACCGCGCGCAGGTCTTGTTCCAGCACCACACCTTCATTGAACATTCGGGCCGCTTCCGGGCGCGCCACTATCGCGTCGAACTCATCCAGGCTGTGGATAACTTCCTGCCCCCGCCCTGCACAGGCATTTACGGGTTTCAGACGAATCGGGCCGCTGTAGAGCAAGCGGGTCGCGGCAGGCCGTGCATCCTCAAGGGCGAACACGCTCACACCGTCCAACACCACGTCACGCACACGCTCGCAGAATGACGGCGACCAGCCTTCGGGCGCCTTGGCCTCGGGACTCAGCAGCCCGTGACTGATGGCTTTGGTGCAGATGAACGCGTGATCGACATAGCCGCCCCACAGATCTTGTGGCCCCTTGATATTGAGCTGGTGCGCTTGGGCTGGCCCGACCAGGGTTTGCGTGGGCAGCAGATACAATTCCCGACCCGCATGCAGGGCCGGGTCGTAACTGCCACCGAACTTGAGCCCCAGGATCTGCGCGAGCCAGCGTGCGAGGGCGCGGTTGGTCTCAATTTCATGCAGGGGCGCACCCTCTCGCATGGAGTGGGCGACCACCAACTTCTTGCGACTTATGGGGGTCATGCGGTCCCCTTTTCTATCAACCTTTGTGTAGCAGTGAGGTTGCATGGATCAGGCCAACGCTGGGATTGAGGGAAGAGCTGTTAAATCAATAATTTGCGCAAAAAGTGATGGCCGTTAGCCTGTTTTATTCTGCACGACCCGGTGCGAACCCTGCGGCGTTCTGCACGATTCAAACCCCGAAGCGGTTGCGGTAATCACTGGGGGACAGGCCGGTGATTTTCTTGAAGATGGCGCGAAAGGCGCTGGGGTCTTGATAGCCCACGGTCCAGGCAATGTGATCGATGGTGCCATTGGTGAACTCCAGCATCTGCCGCGCCTTGCCGACTCGCAGATGCTGACAGTACTCGGTGGGTTTCAATCCGGTGGCGTTGCGAAAGCGGCGCAAGAACGTGCGCTCCTCCAGGTTCGCCTCCTGCGCCATCGCCGCCACGGACACATCCACCGCACCACTGGCCTGCAGCCAATGCTGGACCTTGAGGACCGCACCATCACCATGCCTGAGAATCGGCGCAAAGTTGCTACCGCACTGGCTGGCACTGGCGCTGTGCTCGATCACCAGAAAGCGCGCAGTGTCAGCTGCAATGCTCGGCCCCATAAGCCGATCGACCAGGCGCAGGCCCAATTCCGACCAGGCCATCAGCCCAGCGGAGGTGATCAGGTCGCCGTCATCGACGATAGGTTTATCCGCTTCCAGTCGCACCGCCGGGTAACAGGCCGCAAAAGATTTCGCGGAGGACCAGTGGGTGGTGGCACTGCGGCCATCCAACAGGCCGCTGCGCGCCAGCATGATCGAGCCGATGCACACGCAGCCCAGCACGGTGCCGCCCGCATGTTGCAGGCGCAGCCATTCCAGCAGCGCAGGCGGCGCCTGGTCTTCGGTGAACTCTGCAATCGAGGGCGGCACCAACACGGCCATCATCGGTTGCTCGGGGCCTGGGTGGCTGTCGAACGTGCGCGCGGGCGTGCCGTGGGCATCTACCTGCCAGTGGCTGACCCGCAGCAGCGGTAATTGCGCAGATTCATGCTCGGCGGCGATGCGGTTAGCGACCCCGAACAGGTCGGTCAGCCCGTGGACTGCGGCGAGTTGCGCGCCCTGGTAGATCAACACACCCAGCTCGACAGTGCTGCGTTGCGCGGCCATTGTCAGTTTTCCCCCTGTTATTGTCGGTGCAGCCAATTCTCGGTGTGATCGCCAGCTAAGATACTAGGCCCATCAACCCATCACGAGGCAACACACATGGCCAAGCAGGCGCTCATCCTAATCGATATCCAGAACGACTACTTCCCCAAGGGCAAGTGGCCGCTCGACGGCGTGGAAGCCGCAGCGGACAAGGCGGCGCAGGTGCTCCAGGCGTTTCGACAAGCAGGCGATGCGGTGATTCATGTACGGCATGAGTTCGCTGGCGACGACGCACCGTTCTTCACACCGGGCTCCGAAGGCGCGCATTTGCATGCCAAGGTGCTCAACGAGGGCGATGAACCGGTGGTGCTCAAACACTTCGTGAATGCGTTTCGCCAAACCAACCTGCGCGAACTGCTGGAACAGCGCAGCATCACCGAGGTGGTGGTGGTGGGTAGCATGAGCCATATGTGCGTTGACGCCGTGGTGCGGGCGGCAGCGGACCTGGGCTACAAGGTTACGGTGATCCATGACGCCTGCGCGACCCGCGACCAGGAATTCAACGGCCAGGTGATTCCGGCGGCACAGGTGCACGGGGCGTACATGGCCTCCCTGGCATTTGGCTATGCGGGTGTAGTGTCGGCAGAGGAATATCTGAAAGCCCAAGCAGCGGCTGCGTGACCGCCACCTGGGCTGATCGCTTTAGCGTGTGGCAATGATGAACAGCCGCGGAAAGGGCAACAACACCGTGCCATCGGCCAGGGCTGGATAAGCCTGGGTAATTCGCGCCTGGTATTGCTGCAGGAAGGCGGCTTTTTCATCGTCCGTCAACGGCGCAAGAAAAGGCCGCAATGCCGAAGCCTTGAACCACTCCACCACCGCCGCGTGGTCCGCCAAGGGGTGTTGATAGGTGGTGCGCCACACGTCCACGGTACTGCAATGCTTGCTCAGCAGTTCGTAGTAGTAACTGGCGGTGTGCCGTTCATTGTGTTTGACCGCCCCTATCTTTGCCGACCATGGGCCATCGGCCGCGACTTCTCGGGCAAGACGATGGGCGGGCTCGTCAAGATTGTCCGGGGTTTGCACCGCCAGCGTACCGCCTGGGTTCAGTTGGTGGACCAAATGCGGGTAGAGCGTGGCGTGGTCGGGCAGCCATTGCAGCGAGGCATTGGCCAGAATCACATCCAAGCGTTGCGCAGGATGCCAGGCGCCGATGTCCGCCAGCTCGAAGTTCAACCTGGGCAGGCGCTTGCGGGCGTCTGCCAACATGTCATCGGAGCTGTCCATGCCAGTGACGTGCGCTTGGGGGAAACGCTCGGCCAGCACTTCAGTGGAGTTTCCCGGCCCGCACCCCAGGTCGACTGCGGTGCCCACGTCGGTGTTGGGAATTGCCGCAACCAGGTCACGGACGGGGCGAGTGCGCTGCTGTTCGAACATCGTGTACTGCTTGGCGGACCAGGTCATCACAGCCTTCCTTCTTTGTTAGAGGTGGCGCCAGCCTAAATCTTGTGAGCCATGAGAACAAATGCTGGGGTTGGTGTGCTGCCTGTACAAAGGCACCCCGCGCGCGACGCCTGCACGTCGACCATAAAAAACCCCCGATGCTTTCGCTATCGGGGGTTTTGTTTGTTCAGGGTCGGTCTTGGACCTTAGAACGGGATATCGTCATCAAAGCTGTCGAAATCCGGAGCCGGTTGCGGAGCAGCCTGTTGTGGTGCTGGGCGCGACTCACGCTGTGGCTGCTGGCTTGGCTGCGGACGCGACTGCTGTGGGCGCGGTGCCGAGTTGGACATGCCGCCCTGGCCCTGTTGGTCGCTCTGTGGACGGCCGCCCAGCAGTTGCATGGTGCCTTGCATGTCGACCACGATTTCGGTGGTGTAACGCTTGATGCCGTCTTTTTCCCACTCGCGGGTTTGCAGTTTGCCTTCGATGTACACCTGCGAACCTTTGCGCAGGTATTCACCGGCGATCTCCGCAACCTTGCCGAACATCGACACGCGGTGCCATTCGGTCTTCTCGACCTTCTGGCCGGTCTGCTTGTCGGTCCACTGTTCGCTGGTCGCCAGGCTCAGGTTGGTCACGGCGTTACCGTTAGGCAAGTAGCGAACTTCGGGATCCTGGCCGCAAGTACCGACCAATATGACTTTGTTAACCCCACGGGCCATAACGTTCTCCTAGGCTGGGCGCGCTGTCGGCACTGGGTTGACCAGTTGCTCGAGCGTCGCGCGATCCAATAATTCGGTGTCCAATTTGATGTAAATGGCCGCCTCTTCAGCGACCACGACTGCATCCGTTACCCCTACGACAGCCTTCAGGCGCTCTACCAGGCCGGCTTCGCGGATCGCCTCGGGCGATAGCGGCAAACGCAGACTGGTGACGTAGGGAGGTTCGCGCATGGTAACAGCAAAGACCAGCCAAAGTGCAGCCAGCCCGGCGCATCCGAGGAACACAACCGACAAACCGCCATGCTGGAACATCCAGCCGCCCATGATGCCGCCCAACGCGGAACCCAGGAACTGGCTGGTGGAATACACCCCCATGGCCGTGCCCTTGCCGCCTGCCGGTGAAACTTTACTGATCAATGACGGCAACGACGCTTCGAGCAGGTTGAAGGCGGTGAAAAACACCACCGTACCGATCACCAATGCTCGCAGGCTGTCGCCGAACTGCCAGAAGAATAGTTCAGTGAGCATCAATGTCGCGACGGCGCCGAGTAAAACTCGTTTCATTTTGCGTTTCTTCTCGCCATAGATGATGAACGGGATCATGGCGAAGAACGAAATCAACAGCGCAGTGAGGTAGACCCACCAGTGCTGTTCCTTGGGCAGGCCGGCTTTTTCCACCAGGGCCAGGGGCAAGGCGACGAAGCTGCACATCAGCATGGCGTGTAATACGAAGATACCTAAATCCAGGCGCAGCAAGTCCGGGTGCTTGAGCGTGGGAAGCAACGCCTTGCGTGCGACGCCCGATTCACGATGCTGCAGGGTACCGGTGGAGCGCGGCACCATAAAGGCAACGATCAGGATGCCAAACAACGCCATGCCGCCCGTGGCCAGGAACAGCCCATGCAAGCCGAACGCGCGCGTGAGCAAGGGCCCGACCACCATGGCCACGGCAAACGACAGGCCGATGGTCATGCCGATCATCGCCATGGCCTTGGTGCGGTGTTGTTCGCGGGTCAGGTCCGACAGCAGCGCCATCACGGCGGCGGAAATCGCACCGGCGCCCTGCAGGATGCGGCCGGCGATCACGCCCCAGATCGAATCGGATTGGGCCGCTAGCACACTGCCAAGGGCGAATACGATCAGCCCGAGATAGATCACCGGGCGACGGCCAATGCGGTCGGAAATAATCCCGAACGGGATCTGGAAAATCGCCTGGGTCAGGCCATAGGCACCAATCGCCAGGCCGATCAAGGCGGGGGTCGCACCTGCGAGATCCATCCCATAGGTGGCCAGCACTGGCAACACCATAAACATGCCCAGCATACGGAAGGCGAACACCAGGGCCAGCCCGCTTGCCGCTCGGGTCTCGCCGCTACTCATGCGTTCGCTGTGGGGATCGTGCATGGAAAAACCTCGTGTGAACCGGCGGCGATTCTACCAGTCCCATCGATTGAGAGGGTATATGCGGCGCTTTGCCGCGCAGCTTTCATGTAAGGCTGCAGGCGGCGTTTTGACAGTGTATATTCATCCAGTCTTTAGCCGTATACTCCGGCATCATTTACGCCCGCCGTGCGAGGCCATCTTGGACAAGATCCTGATTCGTGGGGCTAGAACCCACAACCTGAAGAACATCGACCTGACCCTGCCCCGGGACAAACTGATCGTCATCACCGGCTTGTCCGGCTCCGGCAAATCGTCCCTGGCGTTCGACACGCTGTATGCCGAAGGTCAGCGCCGCTATGTGGAATCCCTGTCGGCCTACGCCCGGCAGTTCCTGTCGATGATGGAAAAGCCCGATGTCGACACCATTGAAGGCCTGTCGCCGGCTATTTCCATCGAGCAGAAATCCACGTCCCACAACCCGCGCTCCACCGTGGGTACCATTACCGAGATCTACGACTACCTGCGCCTGCTCTACGCACGCGTGGGTATCCCCCGCTGCCCGGACCACGATATCCCCCTGGAAGCCCAGACCGTCAGCCAGATGGTCGACCTGGTGCTGGCCCAGCCCGAAGGCGCCAAGCTGATGCTGCTGGCGCCTGTCATTCGCGAGCGCAAGGGCGAACA
The DNA here is from genome assembly GCF_024519715.1 of Pseudomonas sp. Pse35. Classification (NCBI taxonomy): domain Bacteria; kingdom Pseudomonadati; phylum Pseudomonadota; class Gammaproteobacteria; order Pseudomonadales; family Pseudomonadaceae; genus Pseudomonas; species Pseudomonas sp. Pse35. The sequence continues at coordinate 301,142 of NZ_JALJRP010000003.1, forward strand.
CCTGTCGGTCTTCGAAGAGCTGCGTGCCCAGGGCTTTGTACGTGCGCGCATCAACGGCAAGCTCTATGAGCTGGACGAAGCGCCGAAGCTGGACAAGCAGAAAAAGCACTCCATTGATGTGGTGGTCGACCGATTCAAGGTGCGTGCCGACTTGCAGCAGCGTTTGGCGGAATCGTTCGAAACCGCGCTGAAGCTGGCCGATGGCATTGCCCTGGTAGCGCCGATGGATGACGAGCCGGGCGAAGAGATCATCTTCTCCGCGCGCTTTGCGTGCCCGATCTGTGGCCATGCCATCAGTGAGCTGGAACCCAAGCTGTTTTCCTTCAACAACCCGGCCGGCGCCTGCCCGACTTGCGACGGCCTGGGTGTGAAGCAGTTTTTCGATATCAAGCGCCTGGTCAATGGTGACCTGACCCTGGCCGAGGGGGCGATACGCGGATGGGACAGACGTAACGTCTACTACTTCCAGATGCTTGGGTCGTTGGCCTCCCACTACAAGTTCAGCCTGGAAGTACCGTTCAACCAACTCCCGGCAGACCAGCAGAAGGTCATTCTAAATGGCAGCGGTTCGCAGAATGTCGACTTCAAATACCTGAACGATCGCGGTGATATCGTCAAGCGCTCGCACCCGTTCGAAGGCATCGTGCCGAACCTGGAACGCCGTTACCGCGAAACCGAATCGGCGAGCGTGCGCGAGGAGCTGGCGAAGTTCCTCAGCACACAGCCATGCCCGGATTGCCGTGGCACGCGCCTGCGCCGTGAAGCCCGGCATGTATGGGTGGGCGAGAAGACCTTGCCTGCAGTAACCAACCTGCCGATCGGCGATGCCTGTGAATACTTTGGCGTGCTGAAGCTGACCGGTCGTCGTGGCGAAATTGCCGACAAGATCCTCAAGGAGATTCGCGAGCGGTTGCAGTTCCTGGTCAACGTGGGCCTGGACTATCTGTCGCTGGACCGCAGTGCCGATACCCTGTCTGGCGGTGAGGCACAGCGCATTCGCCTGGCCAGCCAGATCGGCGCGGGCCTTGTGGGCGTGCTGTATATCCTCGACGAGCCGTCGATTGGCTTGCACCAACGAGATAACGACCGCCTGCTGGGCACGCTGAAACACCTGCGCGATATCGGCAATACCGTGATCGTGGTGGAGCATGATGAAGACGCTATCCGCCTGGCGGACTACGTGGTCGATATCGGCCCCGGCGCGGGCGTGCATGGTGGCCATATCGTTGCTGAAGGCACGCCTGCCGAGGTGATGGCACATCCTGATTCACTGACCGGCAAATACTTGTCGGGGCGTGTGAAGATTGAAGTACCCGCCAAGCGAACGCCGCGTAACAAGAAGATGGCGCTGCATCTCAAGGGCGCGCGCGGGAACAACCTGCGCAATGTCGACCTGGAGATTCCGCTGGGCCTGCTGACCTGCGTGACCGGTGTTTCCGGTTCGGGCAAGTCGACGCTGATCAACAACACCCTGTTCCCACTGAGTGCCACCGCCCTGAATGGCGCGACCACCCTGGAAGCGGCGGCTCACGACAGCATCAAGGGCCTGGAACATCTGGACAAGGTGGTCGACATCGACCAGAGCCCGATTGGGCGTACGCCTCGCTCCAACCCAGCCACCTACACCGGGCTGTTTACCCCTATCCGTGAGTTGTTCGCTGGCGTGCCAGAGTCGCGCTCACGGGGTTATGGGCCGGGCCGCTTCTCGTTCAACGTCAAGGGCGGCCGCTGTGAAGCGTGCCAGGGCGATGGCCTGATCAAGGTGGAAATGCACTTCCTGCCGGACATCTACGTGCCGTGCGATGTGTGCAAGAGCAAGCGCTACAACCGCGAGACCCTGGAGATCAAGTACAAGGGCAAGAGCATCCACGAGACCTTGGAAATGACGATCGAGGAAGCTCGCGAGTTCTTCGACGCAGTGCCGGCGCTGGCGCGCAAGCTGCAGACGCTGATGGATGTGGGCCTGTCGTACATCAAGCTGGGGCAGTCAGCGACCACGCTGTCGGGTGGCGAGGCGCAGCGGGTCAAGCTGTCTCGCGAGCTGTCCAAGCGTGATACCGGCAAAACCTTGTATATCCTCGATGAGCCGACCACTGGCCTGCACTTCGCGGATATCCAGCAGTTGCTGGACGTACTGCACCGCTTGCGGGACCACGGCAATACCGTGGTGGTGATCGAGCACAACCTTGATGTGATCAAGACTGCCGACTGGCTGGTAGACCTGGGGCCAGAAGGTGGTTCTAAGGGTGGCCAGATCATCGCAGTGGGCACTCCGGAGCAGGTTTCCGAAATGCCTCAATCGCACACCGGTTACTACTTGAAACCGTTGCTGGAACGCGACAGGGCCTGATTTTTTCATCGCCCAATAAAAAGCCCCTGCCACTTTGCGGTGACGGGGGCTTTTTTATAGCCGGGAATCAGAACTGCGATTGCAGGTAATTTTCCAGGCCGATCAACTTGATCAGGCCCAACTGCTTTTCCAGCCAGTAGGTGTGATCTTCTTCGGTGTCATTCAACTGCACCCGCAATATTTCCCGGGTGACATAGTCGGTGTGCTGTTCGCAAAGCTCAATGCCCTTGCAGAGTGCGGCACGGACCTTGTACTCAAGGCGAAGATCGGCAGCGAGCATGTCAGGCACTGTGGTACCCACGTCCAGATCATCAGGACGCATACGCGGCGTGCCTTCGAGCATCAGAATGCGGCGCATCAGGGCGTCAGCGTGCTGTGCCTCTTCTTCCATTTCGTGGTTGATACGCTCATAGAGCTCGGTAAAGCCCCAGTCTTCGTACATACGCGAATGGATGAAATATTGGTCACGAGCTGCCAGTTCGCCCGTCAGCAACGTGTTGAGGTAATCGATTACGTCGGGGTGACCTTGCATCGCCCTACATCTCCCTGCTTGAAAGACTGTAGTTTGAACCATGCTGACTTGAAGGTCACGGGACAAACGGCAGAAAAGTGAAGATTTCCGGAGAAAAGTAGCTGAAATAACGCAAAAACCGCCCAAATGAGGGCGGTTCTGCTTATCGTTTAGAGTCAGTTAAGCGATACACCCAATGCCTTTGCAATTGCTTCTCCATAAGCCGGGTCGGCCTTATAGAAGTGCTGCAGTTGACGCTGGACCACATCGCTGGAAACCCCAGCCATTGCGCCCGCGATGTTATTGGTGAGCAACGCTTTTTGCTCATCATTCATCAGACGGAACAGCGCACCGGCGTGGCTGTAGTAGTCCGTATCTTCGCGGTGATCGTAACGATCGGCGGCACCGCTCAGGGCCAGTGCTGGCTCTGCATATTGCGGGGCTTGTTTTGGTGCGTCGGCATAGCTGTTTGGCTCGTAGTTCGGAGCCGCCCCACCATTGCTGCCGAAAGCCATGGAACCGTCACGCTGGTAGCTGTTAACCGGGCTACGTGGCGCGTTCACCGGCAGTTGCTGGTGGTTAGTGCCGACACGGTAGCGGTGAGCATCTGCGTAGGCGAACACCCTACCTTGGAGCATACGGTCTGGGGACAGGCCAACGCCTGGGACCATGTTGCTTGGGCCAAATGCAGCCTGCTCAACTTCTGCGAAGTAGTTTTGCGGATTACGGTTGAGCTCCAGCTCACCCACTTCAATCAACGGGAACTCTTTTTGCGACCAGGTCTTGGTCACATCAAACGGGTTCTCGTAATGGGCATTCGCCTGTGCCTCGGTCATGATCTGGATGCACACGCGCCATTTGGGGAAGTCACCGCGCTCGATTGCACCAAACAGATCGCGCTGGGCGTAGTCAGGATCGGTACCCGCCAAGCGGGCAGCCTCGGCCGGCGCCAGGTTCTTGATGCCTTGCTTGGTCTTGTAGTGCCACTTCACCCAATGACGCTCGCCCTGGGCATTGATCAGACTGTAAGTGTGGCTGCCGAAACCATGCATGTGGCGATAGCCGTCCGGGATGCCACGGTCCGAAAACAGAATGGTGACCTGATGCAGCGCCTCTGGTGAGTGCGACCAGAAGTCCCACATCATCTGCGCGCTTTTCAGGTTGCTCTGCGGCAGGCGTTTCTGGGTGTGGATAAAGTCCGGGAACTTCAGCGGATCACGGATAAAGAACACAGGGGTGTTGTTACCGACGATGTCCCAGTTACCTTCCTCGGTGTAGAACTTCAAGGCGAAACCACGTGGATCGCGCTCAGTGTCGGCCGAACCGCGCTCCCCACCCACCGTGGAGAAACGCAAGAACGTAGGGGTCTGCTTGCCAACGGACTCGAACAATTTGGCGCTGGTGTATTGGGTAATGTCTTTTGTCACCGTGAAGGTACCGAAGGCACCCGAACCTTTGGCGTGCACGCGACGCTCAGGGATGTTTTCACGGTTGAAGTGAGCGAGCTTCTCGATCAGGTGAAAATCGTCGAGCAGCAAGGGGCCACGAGGGCCGGCGGAACGTGAGTTCTGATTGTCCGCAACGGGCGCGCCGCTGGCGGTGGTAAGGACTTTATTCTGGCTCATGCGCATCTTCCTCAGGTCGGGCTTGAAACTGCCGGCTAATCGGCTTGGAGGGAGTATTGACCATCCACATGACACCTACAAATTCATTAAATTGTAGGCTTCAATAGAAAATAACTACCAACATGCCCGACGCTCATAGTGAAGCGTGCCGCCTGAAGATTCTTGTACGTAACGCGCTTTTGTTACGCGCACAAAAAACCGGGCACTAGGCCCGGTTTTTCGTTGCAGCTTGTCGTATTACTCGGCGCTTACAGCTTCGCCGGCAGTAGCACGATCAACCAACTCGACGTACGCCATAGGCGCGTTGTCGCCAGCGCGGAAACCGCACTTGAGGATGCGCAGGTAGCCGCCCTCACGGGTAGCGTAACGCTTGCCCAGGTCGTTGAAGAGCTTACCAACGATAGCTTTCGAACGAGTACGGTCGAAAGCCAGACGGCGGTTAGCCAGGCTGTCTGTCTTGGCCAAAGTGATCAGCGGCTCAGCAACGCGACGCAGTTCTTTAGCTTTCGGCAGTGTAGTTTTGATCAGCTCGTGCTCGAACAGCGACACCGCCATGTTTTGGAACATGGCCTTGCGGTGCGAGCTGGTACGGCTCAGGTGACGACCACTTTTACGATGACGCATGGTTCATTCCTTACCAAACTCACGTTCGGTGATTACGACGATCAGGCAGTCGCCTTGTCGTCCTTCTTAAGACTTGCAGGCGGCCAGTTGTCGAGGCGCATGCCGAGGGACAGACCGCGGGAGGCCAGAACGTCCTTGATTTCAGTCAAGGATTTCTTGCCCAGGTTCGGAGTCTTCAACAGTTCTACTTCGGTGCGCTGGATCAGGTCACCGATGTAGTAAATGTTTTCCGCCTTAAGGCAGTTAGCCGAACGTACAGTCAGTTCCAGATCGTCAACCGGGCGAAGCAGGATCGGATCGATCTCGTCTTCCTGCTCGATTACCACTGGTTCGCTGTCACCTTTGAGGTCGACGAACGCAGCCAACTGCTGTTGCAGAATGGTTGCAGCGCGGCGGATAGCCTCTTCAGGATCCAGGGTACCGTTGGTTTCCAGATCAATAACCAGCTTGTCCAGGTTAGTACGCTGCTCGACACGGGCGTTTTCCACCACGTATGCGATACGGCGAACCGGGCTGAACGAAGAGTCAAGCTGCAAGCGACCAATGCTGCGGCTTTCGTCTTCATCGCTCTGACGCGAGTCGGCCGGTTCATAACCACGACCACGAGCTACAGTGAGCTTCATGTTCAGGGCGCCGTTAGACGCCAGGTTAGCGATTACGTGATCGGGGTTAACGATCTCGACATCATGATCCAGCTGAATATCGGCAGCGGTAACCACCCCCGAACCCTTCTTCGACAAGGTCAGCGTAACTTCGTCACGGCCGTGCAGCTTGATAGCCAGACCTTTAAGGTTCAACAGGATTTCAATTACGTCTTCCTGTACACCTTCGATGGCGCTGTACTCGTGGAGCACACCGTCAATCTCGGCCTCGACTACTGCACAGCCGGGCATTGAGGACAACAGGATGCGGCGCAGCGCGTTGCCCAGGGTGTGGCCAAAACCACGCTCGAGAGGCTCGAGAGTAATTTTGGCGCGGGTTGGACTGACAACCTGCACATCAATGTGGCGGGGTGTCAGGAACTCATTTACCGAAATCTGCATGGATGCACCTATTTTCTAGCCCTTACTTGGAGTAGAGCTCGACAATCAGGCTTTCGTTGATGTCGGCGGACAGATCACTGCGAGCAGGAACGTTCTTGAAAACGCCCGACTTCTTCTCAGTGTCTACTTCTACCCATTCTACGCGGCCACGTTGGGCACACAGATCGAGAGCTTGGACAATGCGAAGTTGGTTTTTTGCTTTCTCGCGAACTGCGACCACGTCACCAGCACGAACCTGGTAGGACGGAACGTTTACGGTCTGACCGTTAACGCTGATCGACTTGTGCGATACCAGCTGACGGGATTCGGCACGAGTCGAACCAAAGCCCATACGGTATACAACGTTGTCCAGACGGCATTCGAGCAGTTGCAGCAGGTTTTCACCGGTTGCACCTTTCTTGCCAGCAGCTTCTTTGTAGTAGCCGCTGAACTGACGCTCGAGAACGCCGTAGATACGACGGACCTTCTGCTTTTCACGCAGTTGGGTGCCGTAGTCGGACTGGCGACCGCGGCGTTGGCCGTGGATACCAGGTGCTGCTTCAATGTTGCACTTCGATTCGATCGCGCGCACGCCGCTCTTCAGGAAGAGATCGGTGCCTTCGCGACGAGCGAGTTTGCATTTTGGACCAATGTAACGAGCCATTCTTTACAATCTCCTGGATTACACGCGGCGCTTCTTCGGCGGACGGCACCCGTTGTGCGGGATTGGCGTCACGTCGGTGATGCTGGCGATCTTATAGCCACAGCCGTTCAAAGCACGGACAGCAGACTCACGACCTGGACCTGGACCTTTGACGTTAACGTCGAGGTTTTTCAGGCCATATTCCAGCGCAGCTTGACCAGCACGTTCAGCAGCTACTTGAGCAGCAAACGGGGTGGACTTGCGGGAACCGCGGAAACCCGAACCACCGGAGGTAGCCCAAGAAAGCGCGTTACCTTGACGGTCGGTGATGGTCACGATGGTGTTGTTAAAAGATGCATGGATGTGGGCGATGCCATCAACCACTGTCTTTTTAACTTTTTTACGAGGACGAGCAGCAGGTTTTGCCATGATAATTTTCCTGTCGATTCGCTGGGGCGATTACTTGCGGATCGGCTTACGCGGACCTTTACGGGTACGCGCGTTAGTCTTGGTACGCTGACCGCGTACTGGAAGACCACGACGATGACGCAGACCGCGATAGCAACCGAGGTCCATCAAACGCTTGATTTTCATGTTGATTTCGCGACGCAGGTCACCTTCAGTGGTGAACTTCGCCACTTCGCCACGCAGCTGTTCAATCTGCTCGTCGCTCAGATCCTTGATCTTAGCGGCTGGGTTTACCCCAGCAACTGCGCAAATTTTCTGCGCAGTAGTGCGACCAACACCATAGATGTAGGTCAGCGAGATAACAGTGTGCTTGTTATCTGGAATGTTAACGCCTGCAATACGGGCCATTCAGTGGGACTCCAATTGACAGCTACCTACGCCCCGGAAGCCAAGAAATAGGGCGCGAGATAATATCGCTGTAATAACAAATAATCAACCCGGCAGCGCACTAGCTGCCGGGCTTCAAGCGGATCACACTCAGCCTTGGCGCTGTTTGTGACGCGGTTCCGCGCTGCAAATTACTCGAACAACACCTTCGCGGCGAATAATCTTGCAGTTACGGCACAGCTTTTTCACCGATGCACGAACTTTCATCACCAACTCCTCGAACCTTATGGGGTACTCAGCGCAACATGCCGCTGCCGTAGCCCTTCAGGTTGGCTTTCTTCATCAGGGATTCGTACTGGTGCGAAACGAGGTGCGATTGTACTTGGGACATGAAGTCCATCACAACCACGACCACGATCAGCAACGAGGTCCCGCCAAGGTAGAACGGAACGTTTGCTGCAACCACCAGGAACTGGGGCAACAAGCACACGGCCGTCATATATAGAGCACCGAACAGGGTCAAACGGGTCAGAACGCCATCAATGTAGCGTGCCGACTGCTCACCTGGACGGATACCCGGAATAAAGGCACCGGACTTCTTCAGGTTTTCCGCTACGTCTTTCGGATTGAACATCAACGCCGTATAGAAGAAGCAGAAGAAAATAATCCCTGCACTAAACAGCAGAATATTCAACGGCTGACCAGGAGCGATCGACTGAGAGAGGTCCTGCAGCCAGCCCATATTTTCAGACTGACCAAACCAGGTACCCAACGAAGCCGGAAACAGCAAGATGCTGCTCGCGAAAATTGCCGGAATAACACCGGCCATATTCACTTTCAGCGGCAAGTGGCTGGTCTGCGCAGCAAAGACCTTACGGCCCTGCTGACGCTTGGCGTAGTGAACAGCAATACGACGCTGGCCACGCTCAATGAACACCACAAAACCGATAATCGCTACTGCCAGCAAACCGATGGCAACCAAGGCGAAGATATTGATATCACCCTGACGCGCAGACTCGAAAGACTGCCCGATTGCTCTCGGAAGACCGGCGACGATACCTGCGAAAATCAACATCGAGATACCGTTACCAACACCACGCTCAGTAATCTGCTCACCCAGCCACATCATGAACATCGCACCAGCCACAAACGTGGATACCGCGACGAAATGGAAGCCAAAGTCACCAGTGAACGCAACGCCCTGCCCTGCCAGGCCAACGGACATGCCGATAGCTTGAACCAGGGCGAGGACGACAGTGCCGTAGCGGGTGTACTGGCTAATCTTGCGACGGCCAGCTTCACCTTCCTTCTTCAACTGCTCCAGCTGCGGGCTGACGGCTGTCATCAGCTGCATGATGATCGATGCCGAGATATACGGCATGATCCCCAGTGCAAAGATGCTCATCCGCTCCAGCGCGCCGCCGGAAAACATGTTGAACAAGCTAAGAATGGTCCCCTCATTCTGTCGAAACAGGTCTGCGAGTCGGTCCGGGTTGATACCTGGAACCGGGATGTGTGCGCCTATTCGGTAGACGATAATCGCCAGGAACAGAAAACGCAGACGAGCCCAAAGTTCAGACATACCGCCTTTGCCGAGCGCTGAGAGAGCACCTTGCTTAGCCATTTATTCCTCGAACTTGCCGCCAGCTGCTTCGATAGCCGAACGCGCACCTTTGGTGGCGCCGATTCCCTTGCCGATAGTGACAGCGCGAGTCACTTCACCGGACAGCATGATTTTCACACGCTGTACGTTGACGTTGATCACGTTGGCATCTTTCAGGGTCTGCACAGTAACGATGTCGCCTTCCACTTTAGCCAGCTCGGACAGACGCACTTCTGCGCGGTCCATGGCTTTCAGGGATACGAAACCGAACTTAGGCAGGCGACGATGCAGCGGCTGTTGACCGCCTTCAAAGCCTGGAGCGATGGTGCCACCGGAACGGGAGGTTTGACCTTTGTGGCCACGGCCACCAGTCTTACCCAAACCGCTACCGATACCACGGCCCGGACGATGCTTTTCGCGACGGGAACCCGGCGCTGGACTCAGATCATTGAGTTTCATCGATTAACCCTCTACACGCAGCATGTAGTAAGCCTTGTTGATCATCCCGCGATTCTCGGGAGTATCCTGGACTTCTACAGTGTGACCGATGCGACGCAGACCCAAACCTTTAACGCACAATTTGTGGTTAGGGATGCGGCCGGTCATGCTTTTGATCAGCGTTACTTTAACGGTAGCCATGATCAGAAGATCTCCTTGACAGTCAGGCCACGCTTGGCAGCGATGGACTCAGGAGATTGCATAGCCTTCAGACCCTTGAAAGTGGCGTGAACCACGTTTACCGGGTTAGTCGAGCCGTAGCACTTGGCCAGAACGTTCTGAACGCCAGCAACTTCGAGGACAGCACGCATAGCGCCGCCAGCGATGATACCGGTACCTTCAGAAGCAGGCTGCATGTACACCTTCGAAGCGCCGTGAGCGGACTTCATTGCGTACTGCAGAGTGGTGCCGTTCAGATCAACTTGGATCATGTTGCGACGAGCAGCTTCCATTGCCTTCTGGATCGCAGCAGGCACTTCACGTGACTTGCCACGGCCGAAGCCAACACGCCCTTTACCATCACCCACCACGGTCAACGCGGTGAAAGTGAAGATACGGCCGCCTTTAACGGTTTTGGCTACGCGGTTAACTTGAACCAGCTTCTCAATGTAGCCTTCGTCGCGCTTTTGGTCGTTATTTGACATAACTTAGAACTCCAGCCCAGCTTCACGAGCAGCATCAGCCAGCGCTTTCACGCGGCCATGGTACTTGAAGCCAGAGCGGTCGAAAGCCACTTGCGAGACGCCAGCGGCCTTAGCACGCGTAGCGACCAGCTGGCCAACCTTTGTGGCCGCGTCGATGTTGCCAGTGGCACCATCACGCAGTTCTTTATCCAAAGTCGAGGCGCTTGCCAGGACTTTGTTGCCGTCGGCCGAGATGACCTGGGCGTAGATGTGCTGCGACGAGCGGAACACGCAGAGACGCACGACTTCGAGTTCGTGCATTTTCAGGCGTGCTTTGCGAGCGCGACGCAGTCGAGTAACTTTTTTGTCGGTCATTTGCTATGCCCTACTTCTTCTTGGCTTCTTTACGACGGACGACTTCGTCCGCGTAGCGCACACCTTTGCCTTTGTACGGCTCTGGTGGACGGAAGTCGCGGATCTCAGCGGCCACTTGACCTACCAGCTGCTTGTCGATGCCCTTGATCAGGATATCGGTCTGGCTAGGAGTCTCAGCAGTGATGCCCGCTGGCAGTTCGTAATCCACTGGGTGCGAGAAGCCAAGGGCAAGGTTCAAAACCGTGCCTTTTGCTTGCGCTTTGTAACCAACACCGACCAGCTGGAGCTTACGCTCGAAGCCTTGGCTTACGCCTTGGACCATGTTGTTTACCAACGCACGCGTGGTACCGGCCATTGCGCGAGTTTGTTGATCGCCATTGCGAGCAGCGAAACGCAGCTCACCAGCTTCTTCAACGATCTCAACGGACGAATGGATGTTCAGTTCAAGAGTACCCTTGGCACCCTTCACCGAAAGCTGTTGGCCTGCGAATTTGACTTCGACACCGGCTGGCAGCTTAACGGGGTTCTTAGCGACGCGAGACATGCTTATCCCCCCTTAGAACACAGTGCAAAGAACTTCGCCGCCGACACCGGCAGCGCGCGCAGCACGATCCGTCATCACACCTTTGTTGGTGGAGACGATAGACACGCCCAGACCGCCACGAACTTTCGGCAGATCTTCAGCGGACTTGTACTGACGCAGGCCTGGACGGCTAACGCGCTTCACTTCCTCGATGACCGAACGGCCTTCGAAGTACTTCAGCTCGATGGACAGCAGTGGTTTGATTTCGCTGCTGATCTGATAACCCGCAATGTAGCCTTCGTCTTTCAGGACTTTGGCAACAGCTACCTTCAACTTGGAAGATGGCATGCTTACGACGGACTTTTCAGCCATCTGGGCATTACGGATACGAGTTAGCATGTCCGCTAACGGGTCCTGCATACTCATGGGCTAGACGCTCCTAATACAAAAAAATTAGCCTTGCGGCTACATATGTCGCCGAGAATCTCCGAGCACAAAAAACACGGGCTCAGGCGAGCCGCGTATTTTAGACATACTCCAGAAATGAAACAAGCCCCAAAAGGGGCTTGATCCAGATTCAAGGTCACCGGCGGTCAGTATCTTGCGATTCCGACCACCTGGACGTTGAAAGTACTTACCAGCTGGCTTTAACCAGACCTGGTACGTCACCACGCATTGCCGCTTCACGCAGTTTGTTACGGCCGAGGCCGAACTTGCGGTAAACGCCGTGTGGACGACCGGTCAGGCGGCAGCGGTTACGCATGCGCGAAGCGCTTGCGTCACGTGGCTGCTTCTGCAGAGCAACTGTAGCTTCCCAACGCGCTTCTGGACTTGCGTTCAGATCAACGATGATTGCTTTCAGTGCTGCACGCTTCTTGGCGTACTTGGCAACCGTGAGCTGACGCTTCAGCTCGCGGTTTTTCATGCTCATCTTGGCCATGGTCCTACTCCAATCAGTTGCGGAACGGGAATTTGAACGCACGCAGCAGAGCGCGGCCTTCATCATCGTTCTTGGCAGTGGTGGTCAGGGTGATGTCCAGACCGCGGAGAGCATCGATCTTGTCGTAGTCGATTTCCGGGAAGATGATCTGCTCTTTTACGCCCATGCTGTAGTTACCACGACCATCGAAGGACTTGGCATTCAGGCCGCGGAAGTCGCGGACCCGAGGCAGGGAGATCGACAGCAGACGATCCAGGAATTCGTACATACGCTCACGGCGCAGAGTCACTTTGACGCCGATCGGCCAACCTTCACGGACTTTAAAGCCAGCGATGGATTTCCGAGCGTAAGTCACAACGACTTTTTGACCGGTGATCTTTTCCAGGTCAGCAACAGCGTGCTCGATGACTTTTTTGTCGCCGATCGCTTCGCCCAGACCCATGTTCAGGGTGATTTTGGTGACGCGCGGAACTTCCATCACGTTCCCGAGCTTAAGTTCTTCCTTAAGCTTAGGGGCGATTTCCTTCCGGTAAATCTCTTGTAGTCGTGCCATGGTCTAATCTACCTAGCAGTGTTCAAGCATCAACCGCTTTTTGGGTCGACTTGAAGACACGAATTTTCTTACCGTCTTCTACTTTGAAACCAACGCGGTCAGCCTTGTTGGTTTCGCCGTTGAAGATGGCGACGTTAGAAGCGTCCAGCGGAGCTTCTTTCTCGACGATACCGCCCTGCACGCCCGACATCGGGTTAGGCTTGGTATGACGCTTGACCAGGTTCAGACCACCGATAACCAGACGGTTATTAGCGAGAACCTTAAGCACCTTACCGCGCTTACCTTTGTCTTTGCCGGCGATCACGATGATCTCGTCGTCACGACGAATCTTTTGCATGTCGGATCTCCTTACAGCACTTCTGGGGCGAGCGAGACGATCTTCATGAACTTCTCAGTACGAAGTTCACGGGTCACTGGCCCAAAGATACGGGTGCCGATCGGCTCTTGCTTGTTGTTCAGAAGAACAGCAGCGTTGCCATCAAAGCGGATAATGGAGCCATCAGCACGACGTACGCCGTGACGAGTGCGGACTACAACAGCAGTCATCACTTGGCCTTTTTTCACCTTACCGCGAGGAATTGCTTCCTTCACGGTAACTTTGATGATGTCACCGATACCAGCGTAACGACGATGGGAGCCACCCAGCACCTTGATGCACATAACACGGCGAGCGCCGCTGTTATCGGCCACATCGAGCATGGATTGAGTCTGAATCATATAATTTCTCCGACCCCTAGTCCTTAGACTTCCACAGCGCGTTCGAGAACATCAACCAGTGCCCAAGACTTGGTCTTGGCCATCGGACGAGTTTCACGAATAGTGACTTTGTCGCCGATGTGGCACTGATTGGTTTCGTCGTGCGCGTGCAGCTTAGTCGAACGCTTAACATATTTACCGTAGATCGGGTGCTTAACGCGACGCTCGATCAAAACGGTGATGGTTTTGTCCATCTTGTCGCTGACAACACGGCCAGTCAGCGTACGGACAGTCTTTTCGGCTTCAGCCATGATCACTTACCTGCCTGCTGGTTGAGCACAGTCTTCACGCGAGCGATGTCACGCTTAACTTGCGAGAGCAGATGAGACTGCCCCAACTGGCCAGTTGCTTTCTGCATACGCAGATTGAACTGGTCGCGCAGCAGGCCGAGCAGTTGCTCGTTCAGCTGCTGTGCGGATTTTTCACGAAGTTCATTCGCTTTCATCACATCACCGTCCGTTTAACAAAGGAGGTGGCGAGCGGCAGCTTTGCAGCAGCCAGGGCGAAAGCCTCACGCGCCAGCTCTTCAGAAACACCCTCGATTTCATACAGGACTTTGCCTGGCTGAATCTGGGCTACCCAGTATTCCACGTTACCCTTACCTTTACCCATCCGAACCTCGAGAGGTTTTTTGGAGATCGGCTTGTCCGGGAATACACGGATCCAGATCTTGCCGCCACGTTTTACGTGACGGGTCAGAGCACGACGCGCTGACTCGATCTGACGAGCGGTGAGACGACCACGAGCTACAGACTTCAGCGCGAACTCGCCGAAGCTGACTTTGCTACCGCGCTGAGCCAGACCACGGTTGTGGCCTGTCATCTGCTTGCGGAACTTCGTACGCTTAGGTTGCAACATTTGGCGTACCCCTTACTTAGCAGCTTTTTTACGAGGCGCTGGTGCTTGTGGTTTCAGTTCTTCTTGGCGACCACCAATTACTTCGCCTTTGAAGATCCAAACCTTTACACCGATCACACCGTAAGTGGTGTGAGCTTCGTAGTTGGCATAGTCGATGTCGGCACGCAGGGTGTGCAGTGGCACACGACCTTCGCGATACCATTCAGTACGTGCGATTTCAGCACCGCCGAGACGACCGCTCACTTGGATTTTGATGCCTTTGGCACCAATGCGCATGGCGTTCTGTACGGCGCGCTTCATAGCGCGACGGAACATTACGCGACGCTCCAGCTGCTGAGCTACGCTCTGCGCAACCAGCATACCGTCGAGCTCCGGCTTGCGGATCTCTTCGATATTGATGTGCACAGGCACACCCATTTGCTTGGTCAGGTCCTGACGCAGTTTCTCAACATCTTCACCTTTCTTCCCGATAACGATACCTGGACGAGCGGTGTGGATGGTGATACGTGCAGTTTGCGCCGGACGATGGATATCGATACGGCTTACGGACGCGCTTTTTAGTTTGTCTTGGAGATACTCACGCACCTTCAGATCAGCGAACAAGTAGTCCGCATAAGTCCGACCGTCTGCGTACCAGACGGAGGTGTGCTCCTTGACGATTCCCAGGCGAATGCCAATGGGATGTACTTTCTGACCCATCTCTTCGACTCCGTTACTTGTCAGCAACCTTGACAGTGATATGGCAAGACCGCTTGACGATGCGATCAGCACGGCCTTTGGCACGTGGCATGATGCGCTTCAGCGAACGCCCTTCGTTGACGAAAACGGTGCTGACCTTCAGGTCATCAACGTCTGCGCCTTCGTTATGCTCGGCGTTGGCTACGGCCGACTCCAGCACTTTCTTCATGATCTCGGCGGCTTTCTTACTGCTGAAAGCCAACAGGTTGAGCGCTTCGCCCACCTTCTTCCCGCGGATCTGGTCGGCGACCAAGCGGGCTTTCTGGGCGGAGATTCGAGCGCCCGACAACTTAGCGGCTACTTCCATTTCCTAACCCCTTAACGCTTGGCTTTCTTGTCTGCCACGTGCCCACGATAAGTGCGGGTACCGGCAAACTCGCCCAGTTTGTGGCCGACCATGTCTTCGTTAACGAGAACTGGGACGTGTTGACGACCGTTGTGTACTGCGATGGTCAGACCGACCATTTGTGGCAGGATCATCGAACGACGCGACCAGGTCTTAACTGGTTTGCGATCGTTCTTTTCCGCCGCCACTTCGATCTTCTTCAGTAGGTGAAGATCAATAAAAGGACCTTTTTTCAGAGAACGTGGCACTGTCGTATCCCTCTATTTACTTGCGACGACGGACGATCATTTTGTCGGTACGCTTATTACCACGAGTCTTCGCGCCCTTAGTCGGGAAGCCCCATGGCGATACCGGATGACGACCACCAGAGGTACGACCTTCACCACCACCGTGTGGGTGGTCAACCGGGTTCATGGCAACACCACGAACGGTTGGGCGAACGCCACGCCAGCGTTTGGCACCAGCTTTACCCAACGAACGCAGGCTGTGCTCGGAGTTCGAGACTTCGCCCAGGGTCGCACGGCATTCAGCCAGTACTTTACGCATCTCACCAGAACGCAGACGCAGGGTCACGTAGACACCTTCACGAGCGATCAACTGAGCCGAAGCACCAGCGGAACGAGCGATCTGTGCGCCTTTACCTGGCTTCAATTCGATGCCGTGTACGGTGCTACCAACTGGAATGTTACGCAGTTGCAGAGCGTTGCCCGGCTTGATCGGTGCCAGAGCACCTGCGATCAGCTGGTCGCCAGCACTCACGCCTTTAGGGGCGATGATGTAGCGACGCTCGCCATCTGCGTACAGCAGCAGAGCGATGTGAGCAGTACGGTTTGGATCGTATTCGATACGCTCGACAGTGGCAGCGATGCCATCTTTGTCGTTGCGACGGAAGTCGACCAGACGATAATGCTGCTTATGGCCACCACCGATGTGACGAGTGGTAATACGACCATTGTTGTTACGACCACCAGACTTCGATTTTTTCTCGAGCAGCGGTGCGTGAGGAGCGCCTTTATGCAGCTCCTGGTTGACCACCTTGACCACAAAACGGCGGCCAGGGGAAGTCGGTTTGCATTTAACGATTGCCATGATGCACCCCTTCCTTACTCAGCACTGCTGCTGAAATCGAGATCTTGGCCTGGCTGAAGGGAGATAACTGCCTTCTTCCAGTCATTACGCTTGCCCAGACCGCGAGCAGTACGCTTGCTCTTACCCAGAACATTCAGGGTAGTAACACGCTCTACTTTCACGCTGAACAGGCTTTCGACGGCCTTCTTGATTTCCAGCTTGGTTGCGTCAGTTGCAACCTTGAAAACGAACTGGCCTTTCTTGTCAGCCAGAACCGTAGCCTTTTCGGAAACGTGCGGGCCAAGCAGAACTTTAAATACGCGTTCCTGGTTCATCCCAGCAGCTCCTCGAATTTCTTCACGGCCGACACGGTGATCAACACCTTGTCGTATGCGATCAGACTAACTGGATCGGAACCTTGCACGTCACGTACATCAACGTGTGGCAGGTTGCGAGCAGCCAGGTACAGGTTCTGATCAACAGCTTCGGACACGATCAAAACGTCGGTCAGGCTCATGTTGTTCAGTTTGCCCAGCAGATCTTTGGTTTTTGGACTTTCAACAGCGAAGTCCTGAACCACGACCAGACGATCAGTACGCACGAGTTCAGCAAGGATGGAGCGCAGTGCTGCGCGGTACATCTTCTTGTTGAGCTTCTGAGAGTGATCCTGTGGACGAGCTGCGAAAGTGGTACCGCCGCCACGCCAGATTGGGCTACGGATAGTACCGGCACGAGCACGGCCAGTGCCTTTCTGACGCCAAGGGCGCTTACCGCCACCACGTACGTCGGAACGGGTCTTTTGCTGCTTGCTACCTTGACGGCCGCCGGCCATGTAGGCCACGACTGCTTGGTGAACGAGCGTCTCGTTGAATTCGCCGCCAAATGTCAGTTCGGAAACTTCGATCGCTTGAGCGTCATTTACATTTAATTGCATGTCAGCTTCCCCTTAACCGCGAGCCTTGGCCGCTGGACGTACAACCAGGTTGCCGCCAGTAGCGCCAGGAACAGCACCCTTGACCAACAACAGATTGCGTTCAGCGTCGACGCGCACTACTTCGAGGGACTGCACGGTCACGCGCTCAGCGCCCATATGACCGGACATTTTTTTGCCCTTGAATACACGACCAGGAGTCTGGCACTGGCCAATAGAGCCCGGGACGCGGTGGGAAACGGAGTTACCGTGAGTGTTGTCTTGACCACGGAAATTCCAACGCTTGATCGTACCCTGGAAGCCTTTACCCTTGGACTGACCGGTTACATCAACCAGTTGACCAGCGGCGAAGATTTCAGCGTTGATCAGATCGCCAGCCTGGTAGTCGCCGTCTTCAAGACGGAACTCCATGACAGTACGACCAGCTGCAACGTTTGCTTTAGCGAAGTGACCTGCTTGAGCAGCAGTCACGCGCGAAGCACGACGCTCGCCGACAGTGACTTGCACTGCACGATAGCCATCGGTTTCTTCAGTTTTGAACTGGGTGACGCGATTCGGTTCGATCTCAATGACCGTGACCGGAATGGAGACACCTTCTTCGGTGAAAATACGGGTCATACCGCATTTACGACCGACTACACCAATAGTCATGTTGTAAACCTCATGAGTGTACGGGGCTTTCACCCGCTATGGCCGCCCATTTCAGAGCGTTACACGACTAAGACCCAAGTCTTAGCCGAGGCTGATCTGTACTTCCACACCGGCCGCCAGATCGAGCTTCATAAGTGCATCAACGGTTTTATCCGTTGGCTGGACGATGTCCAGTACGCGCTTATGAGTACGGATCTCGTACTGGTCACGCGCGTCTTTGTTGACGTGCGGGGAGACCAGAACGGTGAACCGCTCTTTACGGGTAGGCAGTGGAATTGGACCACGCACTTGAGCACCAGTACGTTTCGCGGTTTCCACGATTTCCTGGGTGGATTGGTCGATCAGGCGATGGTCAAAAGCCTTCAACCTGATACGGATTTGCTGATTTTGCATTGGATTTCAGACTCCGGCTGCTATTCCCACCGGGCGCAATACGCCCGTTAAAAGGAGGCGCAATTCTATAGACGCCCTAGATAGGTGTCAACCCAATAAAAAAGGCCCCCGCTAAGCGGGGGCCTTTTCAAAACATCAGAGCTCACTCAAAAGAGAGATTACTCGATGATTTTAGCTACAACGCCAGCACCAACGGTACGGCCGCCTTCACGGATAGCGAAGCGCAGACCGTCTTCCATTGCGATGGTTTTGATCAGGGTAACAGTCATTTGAATGTTATCGCCTGGCATTACCATTTCAACGCCTTCTGGCAATTCGCAGTTACCGGTCACGTCAGTAGTACGGAAGTAGAACTGTGGACGGTAGCCTTTGAAGAACGGAGTATGACGGCCGCCTTCTTCTTTGCTCAGAACGTAAACTTCTGCGGTGAACTTGGTGTGCGGCTTGACCGAACCCGGCTTAACCAGAACCTGGCCACGCTCAACGTCGTCACGCTTGGTACCACGCAGCAGAACGCCGCAGTTCTCGCCAGCACGACCTTCGTCGAGCAGTTTGCGGAACATTTCAACACCGGTGCAGGTGGTGACAGTAGTGTCACGCAGACCAACGATTTCCAGTGGATCCTGAACGCGAACGATACCGCGCTCGATACGACCAGTCACAACAGTACCGCGACCGGAGATCGAGAATACGTCTTCGATTGGCATCAGGAACGGCTTGTCGGTCAGACGAACTGGTTCTGGGATGTAGCTGTCCAGAGTTTCAACCAGTTTACGAACGGCAGTGGTGCCCATTTCGTTTTCGTCGTTGCCTTCCAGAGCCATACGAGCAGAACCGATGATGATCGGAGTGTCGTCGCCCGGGAAGTCGTAAGTGCTCAGCAGATCGCGCACTTCCATCTCAACCAGTTCCAGCAGCTCAGCGTCGTCTACCAGGTCAGCCTTGTTCAGGAAAACCACGATGTACGGAACGCCAACCTGGCGGGACAGCAGGATGTGCTCACGGGTTTGTGGCATCGGACCATCAGCGGCCGAGCAAACCAGGATAGCGCCGTCCATCTGGGCAGCACCAGTGATCATGTTCTTCACGTAGTCAGCGTGACCTGGGCAGTCAACGTGAGCGTAGTGACGAATAGTCGAGTTGTACTCAACGTGCGCGGTGTTGATGGTGATACCACGAGCTTTTTCTTCTGGTGCGCTGTCGATCTTGTCGAAGTCAACACGAGCCGAACCGAAAACTTCGGAGCAGACGCGAGTCAGAGCAGCGGTCAGAGTGGTTTTACCGTGGTCAACGTGGCCGATGGTGCCAACGTTTACGTGCGGTAGGGAACGATCAAATTTTTCTTTAGCCACGACAATTAACTCCTTGCCTAAAGGACTGAATCAGCCTTGTTTTTTGGATACAGTTTCAGCGATGTGCGCCGGAGCTGTGTTGTATTTTTTGAATTCCATAGAGTAGCTTGCGCGACCCTGGGACATGGAGCGAACGTCGGTCGCATAACCGAACATCTCACCCAACGGAACCTCGGCGCGAATCACTTTGCCGGAAACCGTGTCTTCCATACCCAAGATCATGCCGCGACGACGGTTAAGGTCGCCCATGACATCACCCATATAGTCTTCAGGTGTAACAACTTCTACCGCCATGATTGGCTCAAGCAACTCACCACCGCCCTTCTGGGCCAGTTGCTTGGTTGCCATGGAAGCAGCCACCTTAAACGCCATCTCGTTGGAGTCGACGTCGTGGTAAGAACCGTCAAAAACGGTTGCTTTCAGGCCGATCAGCGGATAGCCGGCAACAACACCGTTCTTCATCTGCTCTTCGATACCCTTCTGGATAGCAGGGATGTATTCCTTAGGAACAACACCACCTACTACTTCGTTCACGAATTGCAGACCTTCCTGACCTTCGTCAGCAGGAGCAAAACGGATCCAGCAGTGACCGAACTGACCACGACCGCCGGATTGACGAACGAACTTGCCTTCGATTTCACAGTTCTTCGTGATGCGCTCACGATAGGAAACCTGAGGCTTACCGATGTTGGCTTCGACGTTGAACTCACGGCGCATCCGGTCAACCAGGATGTCCAAGTGCAGCTCGCCCATGCCGGAGATGATCGTTTGACCAGTCTCTTCATCAGTCTTGACGCGGAAAGATGGATCTTCCTGAGCAAGCTTGCCCAGAGCGATACCCATTTTTTCCTGGTCATCCTTGGTCTTAGGCTCTACGGCAACCGAAATAACCGGCTCCGGGAAGTCCATGCGAACCAGGATAATTGGTTTGGCAGCGTCGCACAAAGTCTCACCAGTGGTGACGTCCTTCATGCCGATCAGGGCCGCGATGTCACCAGCGCGTACTTCCTTGATCTCTTCACGGGCGTTTGCGTGCATTTGCACCATACGACCCACGCGCTCTTTCTTGCCTTTAACCGAGTTGATCACGCCGTCGCCGGAGGCCAACACGCCCGAGTAAACGCGGACGAAGGTCAAAGTACCCACGAATGGGTCGGTAGCGATCTTGAACGCCAGAGCCGAGAACGGCTCGTTGTCATCGGCGTGACGCTCCATTTCTTCTTCCTCGTTATCAGGGTTGGAACCCTTGATAGCAGGAATGTCGGTTGGAGCAGGCAGGTAGTCGATAACGGCGTCGAGAACCAGGGGAACACCCTTGTTCTTGAACGAGGAACCGCAAACAGCCAAGACGATCTCACCAGCGATAGTACGCTGACGCAGAGCGGCCTTGATTTCCACGTTGGTGAGTTCTTCACCTTCGAGGTATTTGTTCATCAGCTCTTCGCTGGCTTCGGCAGCAGCCTCAACCATATTGTTGCGCCACTCGTCAGCCAGTTCCTGAAGTTCTTCAGGGATAGGCTTACGAACAGGAACCATACCTTTGTCGGAATCATTCCAGTAAACAGCTTCCATGTTGATCAGATCGATCTGACCCTGGAAGTTGTCTTCGGAACCGATAGCCAACTGGATAGGCACCGGAGTGTGACCCAGACGCTGCTTGATCTGACCGATCACGCGCAGGAAGTTGGCACCAGCACGGTCCATCTTGTTTACATAAACAAGACGTGGAACACCGTACTTGTTGGCTTGACGCCATACGGTTTCCGACTGAGGCTCAACACCCGAGGTGCCGCAGAACACAACGACAGCGCCGTCGAGTACGCGCAGGGAACGTTCAACTTCAATGGTGAAGTCTACGTGGCCCGGGGTATCGATTACGTTGAAGCGATGCTCGTCTTTGTACTGCTTCTCGGAACCTTTCCAGAAGGCGGTAATAGCAGCAGAAGTAATGGTAATACCACGCTCCTGCTCCTGAACCATCCAGTCTGTGGTCGCGGCGCCGTCATGCACCTCGCCCATTTTGTGACTTTTGCCGGTGTAAAACAGTACGCGCTCGGTGGTGGTGGTTTTACCAGCATCCACGTGAGCGACGATACCGATGTTACGGTAGCGGCTAATCGGAGTAGTACGAGCCATAAAGCCCTCGCAAAATTAGTGAAGCTAAAATTAGAAGCGGTAGTGCGAGAAAGCTTTGTTGGCTTCAGCCATACGGTGCACGTCTTCACGCTTCTTAACAGCAGCACCTTTACCTTCAGCAGCGTCCAACAGTTCGCCGGCCAAACGCAGAGCCATAGACTTCTCGCCGCGCTTACGGGCGAAGTCTACCAACCAGCGCATTGCCAGAGCGTTACGACGGGACGGGCGAACTTCAACCGGAACCTGGTAAGTAGCACCGCCTACACGGCGCGACTTCACTTCGACCAGCGGAGCGATGGCGTCGAGAGCTTTCTCGAAGATTTCCAGGGGGTCGCTGTTCTTGCGTTCTTTAACCTTTTCCAGCGCGCCATAAACGATACGCTCGGCAACGGCTTTCTTGCCGCTTTCCATCACGTGGTTCATGAACTTGGCCAGGATTTGGCTTCCGTATTTTGGATCGTCAAGCACTTCGCGCTTGGCTGCTACGCGTCTTCTTGGCATGGATAAGCCCTCAAACGGTCTTCAGGTTCGCTCGGAATCGGTGCCCTTTCGGGACGCCTCCGACCTTACTCTTATCGACTCAGAAAATAAGATGATTCAGGTTTACAAAAAGCCGCTACTACTTAGGCTTCTTGGTACCGTACTTCGAACGACCCTGGTTACGACCTTTAACGCCGGAAGTATCCAAGGAACCGCGTACGGTGTGATAACGAACACCTGGCAAGTCTTTTACACGACCGCCGCGGATCAGTACCACGCTGTGCTCTTGCAGGTTGTGGCCTTCACCGCCGATGTACGAGGAAACCTCGAAACCGTTGGTCAGACGCACACGGCATACTTTACGCAGTGCCGAGTTAGGTTTTTTCGGCGTGGTGGTATACACACGGGTGCATACGCCACGACGTTGCGGGCAGTTCTGCAGCGCAGGTACGTCGGATTTCTCGACGATACGCTTACGCGGCTGACGTACCAGCTGGTTGATAGTTGCCATCTACTAGCTCCACTGTTGTCTTGCGACGCTATTGTCTTGCAAGAAAAGCAAAATGGCAGGAACGAATTCCCGCCAAATTTAGGGGTACAAGAGTCTAAAGAGGATCTTGTCCCCAGTCAAGGCAAGGCCCCGACCTCCCCTCGCGTCGAACCGGGGCAAAAATGCCTCGATCCGACGAACGGGAGTGCCAGGGCCCAGACTCATCTATCGCAGAACTCAGTTACCGCTTGAGTTCAGCGCTTCGGTCAGTGCAGCTTCCACTTCACTGGCGCTTACGCGCAGCGGCTTGTCAGCATCACGGCGACGCTTACGCTCGCTGTGGTAAGCCAAACCGGTACCTGCCGGGATCAGACGACCCACGACTACGTTTTCTTTCAGGCCGCGCAGGTAATCGCGCTTGCCGGTTACCGCTGCTTCGGTCAGTACGCGAGTGGTCTCTTGGAAGGAGGCCGCCGAGATGAACGACTCAGTGGACAACGACGCCTTGGTGATACCCAGCAGCACGCGAGTGAACTTGGAGACAAACTTCTCTTCGTTCGCCAGGCGCTCGTTTTCTACCAGTACGTGAGTCAGTTCCATCTGGTCGCCCTTGATGAAACTGGAATCGCCGGATTCAGCGATTTCAACTTTACGCAGCATCTGACGCAGGATGGTCTCGATGTGCTTGTCGTTGATCTTCACGCCTTGCAGACGGTAAACGTCCTGGATCTCGTTAACGATGTACTTGGCCAGCGCACTCACACCCAGCAGACGCAGGATGTCGTGTGGATCGCTCGGACCGTCGGAGATAACTTCGCCGCGGTTTACCTGTTCGCCTTCGAACACGTTCAGGTGACGCCACTTCGGAATCAGCTCTTCATACGGATCGCTACCGTCGTTCGGGGTAATAACCAGACGGCGCTTGCCTTTGGTTTCTTTACCGAACGCGATGGTGCCGCTGACTTCAGCCAGAATCGACGCTTCTTTCGGACGACGAGCTTCGAACAAGTCGGCAACACGCGGCAGACCACCGGTGATGTCACGGGTCTTCGAAGTTTCTTGCGGGATACGCGCGATAACATCACCGATCGCGATCTTCGCACCATCCGCTACACCGACCAGGGCGTTGGCTGGCAGGAAGTACTGAGCGATTACGTCAGTGCCTGGCAGCAACAGATCCTTGCC
This sequence comes from Pseudomonas sp. Pse35, assembly GCF_024519715.1. NCBI lineage: Bacteria > Pseudomonadati > Pseudomonadota > Gammaproteobacteria > Pseudomonadales > Pseudomonadaceae > Pseudomonas > Pseudomonas sp. Pse35. Next base: position 325,211 of record NZ_JALJRP010000003.1, read on the forward strand.
GTTGTCATCGACCATCTTCACGGCAGGACGGATGTCCTTACCAGCAGCTGGACGATCTTTGGCGTCGAGTACTTCAATGTTGGTCATACCGGTCAATTCGTCAGTCTGACGCTTGATCGTGATGCCTTCTTCCATGCCCACGTAGGTCACGGTACCTTTCATTTCGGTAACGATTGGGTGAGTGTGCGGATCCCACTTGGCCACGATTGCGCCAGCGTCGACCTTGTCACCTTCTTTAACCGAAATCACAGCACCGTACGGCAGCTTGTAACGCTCACGCTCACGACCGTAGTCATCAGCGATGGCCAGCTCACCGGAACGGGACACAGCAACCAGGTGACCATCCACTCGCTCAACGTGCTTGAGGTTATGCAGGCGGACGGTACCGCCATTCTTCACCTGAACGCTGTCGGCTGCGGAGGTCCGGCTTGCCGCACCACCGATGTGGAACGTACGCATGGTGAGCTGGGTACCCGGCTCACCGATGGACTGGGCAGCGATAACGCCGACCGCTTCACCGATGTTCACCTGGTGACCACGAGCCAAGTCACGGCCATAGCACTTGGCGCAGATGCCGTAGCGGGTTTCGCAACTGATCGGCGAGCGAACGATCACTTCGTCGATGCTGTTGAGTTCGATGAACTCGACCCACTTCTCGTCAACCAGGGTGCCGGCAGGAACGATAACTTCCTCGGTACCTGGCTTGAATACGTCACGGGCAATAACACGACCCAATACGCGCTCACCCAGCGGCTCTACAACGTCACCGCCTTCAATGTGCGGCGTCATCAGCAGGCCGTGCTCGGTGCCGCAATCGATCTCGGTTACAACCAGATCTTGTGCAACGTCTACCAGACGACGAGTCAGGTAACCGGAGTTAGCGGTTTTCAACGCGGTATCCGCAAGACCCTTACGAGCACCGTGAGTGGAGATGAAGTACTGAAGTACGCTCAAACCTTCACGGAAGTTCGCAGTGATCGGCGTTTCGATGATGGAACCGTCCGGCTTGGCCATCAGGCCACGCATACCGGCGAGCTGACGGATCTGCGCAGCAGAACCCCGTGCGCCCGAGTCGGCCATCATGTACATCGAGTTGAAGGACTCTTGGTCAACTTCGTCGCCGTGACGGTCGATGACTTTCTCTTTCGAGAGGTTGGCCATCATCGCCTTGGACACTTCGTCGTTGGCCTTGGACCAAAGGTCGATCACTTTGTTGTACTTCTCGCCCTGGGTTACCAGGCCGGAGGCGTACTGGCTCTCGATCTCTTTCACTTCGTCAGTGGCAGCACTGATGATGCGAGCTTTTTCATCCGGGATAACGAAGTCGTTAACACCGATGGAAACGCCGGAGATAGTCGAGTAAGCGAAACCTGTGTACATCAACTGGTCAGCGAAGATAACGGTCTCTTTCAAACCAACCACGCGGTAGCACTGGTTGATCAGCTTGGAGATCGCCTTTTTCTTCATCGGCAGGTTGACGACGTCGTACGACAGGCCTTTTGGCACAACCTGATACAACAGCGCACGGCCGACAGTAGTGTCGACGATACGGGTGTTGCTCACGCTGCCGCCGTCACGGTCGTTGACGGTTTCGTGGATCCGCACCTTGACCTTGGCGTGCAGTGCGGCTTCGCCAGCACGGAACACACGGTCAACTTCTTGCAGGTCAGCGAACACACGACCTTCGCCTTTGGCGTTGATCGCTTCACGAGTCATGTAGTACAGACCCAATACAACGTCCTGCGACGGAACGATGATTGGCTCACCGTTGGCTGGCGACAGGATGTTGTTGGTCGACATCATCAACGCACGCGCTTCCAACTGGGCTTCCAGTGTCAGCGGTACGTGCACGGCCATTTGGTCGCCGTCGAAGTCGGCGTTGTACGCAGCACAGACCAGAGGGTGCAGCTGGATAGCCTTACCTTCGATCAGTACAGGTTCAAACGCCTGGATACCCAGACGGTGAAGGGTCGGTGCACGGTTGAGGAGAACCGGGTGTTCGCGGATCACTTCAGCGAGAACGTCCCAAACCTCTGGCAGTTCGCGCTCGACCATTTTCTTGGCCGCTTTGATGGTGGTCGCAAGACCGCGCATTTCAAGCTTGCCGAAGATGAACGGCTTGAACAGCTCGAGTGCCATCTTCTTAGGCAGACCGCACTGGTGCAGACGCAGGGTCGGGCCTACGGTAATTACCGAACGACCGGAGTAGTCAACACGCTTACCGAGCAAGTTCTGACGGAAACGGCCTTGCTTACCCTTGATCATGTCAGCCAAGGATTTCAGAGGACGCTTGTTCGAACCGGTGATAGCGCGGCCACGACGACCGTTGTCGAGCAGGGCATCAACCGCTTCTTGCAACATACGCTTTTCGTTGCGCACGATGATGTCCGGAGCGGACAGATCAAGCAGGCGCTTCAAGCGGTTGTTACGGTTGATCACGCGGCGGTACAGGTCGTTGAGGTCGGACGTCGCGAAACGACCACCGTCCAACGGTACCAGCGGACGCAGGTCTGGCGGCAGAACCGGCAGAACGGTCAGCACCATCCACTCTGGCAAGTTGCCGGAACCCTGGAAGGCTTCCATCAACTTCAGACGCTTGGACAGTTTCTTGATCTTGGTTTCGGAGTTGGTTTGCGGAATCTCTTCGCGCAGACGACCAATCTCGTGCTCCAGGTCGATAGCGTGCAGCAGTTCGCGGACAGCTTCGGCACCCATGCGGGCATCGAAATCGTCGCCGAACTCTTCCAGCGCTTCGAAGTACTGCTCGTCGTTCAGCAGCTGACCTTTTTCAAGGGTGGTCATGCCTGGGTCGATAACGACATAGCTCTCGAAGTAGAGAACACGTTCGATATCACGCAGGGTCATGTCCATCAGCAAGCCGATACGGGACGGCAGCGATTTCAGGAACCAGATGTGGGCAACCGGCGAAGCCAGTTCGATGTGCGCCATGCGCTCACGACGAACCTTGGCCAGTGCGACTTCAACGCCACACTTCTCACAGATCACACCCCGGTGCTTCAAGCGCTTGTACTTACCGCACAGGCACTCGTAATCCTTTACCGGGCCAAAGATCTTGGCGCAGAACAGGCCGTCACGCTCAGGTTTGAACGTACGGTAGTTGATGGTTTCCGGCTTTTTAACTTCACCGAACGACCACGAACGGATCATCTCAGGCGATGCCAATCCAATACGGATGGCGTCGAACTCTTCGACTTGACCCTGGTTTTTCAGCAAATTCAGTAGGTCTTTCAAGGCCTTTCCTCCTGGCGGAGCAGAGAGCGGGCTAAACAGCCCCGCTCTCGATTCGCGTCACGTGTTATTCGGTTTCCAGATCGATATCGATGCCGAGGGAACGAATTTCTTTGATCAACACGTTGAAGGACTCGGGCATGCCCGGCTCCATACGGTGATCGCCGTCCACGATGTTTTTGTACATCTTGGTACGACCGTTCACATCGTCCGACTTCACTGTGAGCATTTCTTGCAGAGTGTATGCAGCACCGTATGCTTCCAGTGCCCAGACCTCCATCTCCCCGAAACGCTGACCACCGAACTGAGCCTTACCACCCAGCGGCTGCTGGGTAACCAGGCTGTACGAACCGGTAGAACGAGCGTGCATCTTGTCGTCTACCAAGTGGTTCAGCTTCAGCATGTACATGTAGCCAACAGTAACCGGGCGCTCGAACTTGTTGCCGGTACGGCCGTCGAACAGCTGCATCTGGCCGCTTTCTGGCAGGTCTGCCAGTTTCAGCATGGCCTTGATTTCGCTTTCCTTGGCACCGTCGAACACCGGGGTAGCCATTGGAACGCCGCCGCGCAGGTTCTTCGCCAGATCCAGGATTTCCTGGTCGGAGAAGGTGTCCAGCTCTTCGTTGCGACCGCCGATCTCGTTGTAGATCTCGTGCAGGAACTTACGCAGGTCTGCGACTTTGCGCTGCTCTTCGATCATGCGGTTGATCTTCTCGCCCAGACCTTTGGCCGCGAGGCCCAGGTGGGTTTCAAGGATCTGACCAACGTTCATACGCGAAGGTACGCCCAACGGGTTGAGGACGACGTCGACCGGGGTGCCATTGGCATCGTGCGGCATGTCTTCAACCGGCATGATCACAGAGACCACACCCTTGTTACCGTGACGACCGGCCATCTTGTCGCCCGGTTGGATGCGGCGACGGATTGCCAGGTAAACCTTGACGATTTTCAGCACGCCTGGAGCCAGGTCATCGCCCTGCTGCAGTTTGCGCTTCTTGTCTTCGAACTTGTCGTCCAGCAGACGGCGGCGATCAACGATATAGGCCTGGGCCTTCTCGAGCTGCTCGTTCAGAGCATCTTCAGCCATGCGCAGTTTGAACCACTGCCCGTGCTCAAGACCGTCGAGGATTTCGTCGGTGATGTCCTGACCTTTCTTCAGGCCTGCGCCGCCTTCAGCCTTGTGGCCTACCAGAGCGGAACGCAGACGTTCGAAGGTCGCGCCTTCAACGATACGGAACTCTTCGTTCAGGTCCTTGCGGATCTCGTCGAGCTGAGTCTTCTCGATGGACAGTGCACGAGCATCACGCTCAACGCCGTCACGGGTGAAGACCTGTACGTCGATGACCGTACCCTTGGTACCGGTAGGTACACGCAGGGAGGTGTCTTTAACGTCGCTGGCTTTTTCACCGAAGATGGCACGCAGCAGCTTCTCTTCAGGCGTCAGTTGGGTCTCGCCTTTCGGAGTGACCTTACCGACCAGGATGTCGCCAGCGCCAACTTCAGCACCTACATAAACGATACCGGCTTCGTCCAGCTTGTTCAGTGCAGCTTCACCCACGTTCGGGATGTCTGCAGTGATTTCCTCAGGCCCAAGCTTGGTATCACGCGCCACACAGGTCAGTTCCTGGATGTGGATCGTGGTGAAGCGGTCTTCTTGAACAACACGCTCGGACAGGCAGATGGAGTCTTCGAAGTTGAAGCCGTTCCATGCCATGAACGCGATGCGCATGTTCTGACCCAGAGCCAGTTCACCCATGTCGGTGGACGGGCCGTCGGCCATGATGTCGCTACGCTGAACGCGATCACCCTTGCTCACCAGCGGACGCTGGTTGATGCAGGTGTTCTGGTTCGAGCGGGTGTATTTGGTCAGGTTGTAGATGTCGACACCGGCTTCGCCAGTTTCTACTTCGTCATCGGCAACACGAACCACGATACGGCTGGCATCAACGGAGTCGATCACGCCGCCACGACGAGCCACGACGCAAACGCCGGAGTCACGTGCTACGTTGCGCTCCATGCCGGTACCTACCAGCGGCTTGTCAGCACGCAGGGTCGGTACAGCTTGACGCTGCATGTTGGAACCCATCAACGCACGGTTGGCGTCATCGTGTTCCAGGAACGGGATCAGCGACGCTGCAACCGAAACTACCTGCTTCGGAGAAACGTCCATCAAGGTGACGTCTTCCGGCGCCTTGACGGTGAACTCGTTCAAGTGACGAACAGCTACCAGCTCGTCGACCAGGACTTTCTTGTCGTTCATCGTGGCCGAAGCCTGAGCGATCACGTGATCAGCTTCTTCGATGGCGGACAGGAATACGATCTCGTCGGTGACCAGGGCGTCTTTCACCACACGGTATGGGCTTTCGAGGAAGCCGTACTGGTTGGTGCGCGCATAGGCAGCCAGGGAGTTGATCAGACCGATGTTCGGACCTTCCGGCGTTTCGATCGGGCATACACGACCGTAATGCGTCGGGTGTACGTCACGGACTTCAAAGCCAGCACGCTCACGGGTCAGACCGCCCGGGCCCAGTGCAGAAACACGGCGCTTGTGGGTGATCTCGGAGAGCGGGTTGTTCTGGTCCATGAACTGCGAAAGCTGGCTGGAACCGAAGAACTCTTTCACCGCCGCAGCCACTGGCTTGGCGTTGATCAGGTCTTGCGGCATCAGGCCTTCGCTTTCAGCCATCGACAGACGCTCTTTGACCGCACGCTCAACACGCACCAGGCCAACGCGGAACTGGTTCTCGGCCATTTCGCCTACGCAGCGAACACGACGGTTACCCAGGTGGTCGATGTCATCGACGATGCCTTTGCCGTTACGGATGTCGACCAAAGTCTTCAATACCGCGACGATGTCTTCCTTGCACAGCACGCCCGAACCTTCGATCTCGGTACGACCGATACGACGGTTGAACTTCATCCGGCCGACCGCAGACAGGTCATAACGCTCAGGGCTGAAGAACAGGTTGTTGAACAGGGTTTCGGCAGCGTCTTTGGTTGGCGGCTCACCAGGACGCATCATGCGATAGATTTCGACCAGCGCTTCCAATTGGTTGCTGGTGGAGTCGATCTTCAGTGTGTCGGAGATGAACGGACCGCAGTCGATATCGTTGGTGTACAGGGTCTCGATGCGAACAACCTGGGCCTTGGCGATTTTGGCCAGGATCTCGGTGTTCAGCTCGGTGTTGCACTCAGCCAGGATTTCGCCTGTAGCCGGGTGAACGATGACCTTGGCGGTAGTGCGACCCAGAACGTAGTCCAGAGGCACTTCCAGCTCTTTGATACCGGCTTTTTCGATCTGGTTGATGTGGCGCGCAGTGATACGACGGCCAGCCTCAACGATGACCTTGCCTTTTTCATCCTGGATGTCCAGGACGGCAATTTCACCACGCAGACGCGAAGCGATCAGCTCCAGCTTGAGGGTTTCATCCTTCAGGCTGAATACGTTGGTGGTATAAAAAGCGTCCAGCACTTGCTCAGTGGTATAGCCGAGTGCGCGCAGCAGTACCGAGGCCGGCAGCTTGCGACGACGGTCGATACGTACGAACACGCAGTCTTTCGGGTCGAACTCGAAGTCCAACCACGAACCGCGGTACGGAATGATCCGCGCGGAGTACAGGAGTTTGCCGGAGCTGTGCGTCTTGCCGCGGTCGTGGTCGAAGAACACGCCCGGGGAACGGTGCAGCTGGGAAACGATTACACGCTCGGTACCGTTGATTACGAAGGTACCGTTCTCGGTCATCAATGGGATTTCGCCCATGTAGACTTCTTGCTCTTTGATGTCCTTGATCGCTTTGTTCGACGATTCTTTGTCGAAAATGATCAAACGGACTTTTACCCGCAAAGGTACGGCGTACGTAACGCCACGTAACACGCATTCTTTGACATCAAATGCCGGTTCGCCCAGGCGATAACCGACGTACTCCAGCGCAGCATTGCCGGAGTAGCTGATGATCGGGAAAACGGATTTGAAGGCCGCATGCAGGCCCACGTCGCGGAACTGATCTTTGGTCGCTCCCGCCTGCAAGAATTCACGATACGAATCCAGCTGGATAGCCAGAAGGTACGGGACATCCATGACGTCCGGCAACTTGCTAAAGTCCTTGCGGATACGTTTTTTCTCAGTATATGAGTAAGCCATCAGCGTTCCCCAGCTTGGTCACCTGCTTGTTTGGCCCCTCCGACGGGAGCAGCCAGAAAATCTTGCAAACCCCATGGTTTGCACCACCGCTTCGGGTGGCTACAGCGCGTTAATGGCGGCGACCGAGTCGACAGCCAAGAACGGAAAAAGGCCGGTGGCAAGAGCCACCAGCCATCAGCCTTCAGCTTAACGCTTGGGCTGGAGACGCAAGGTCGATGCTTACTTCAGCTCGACTTTAGCGCCTGCTTCTTCCAGAGTAGCTTTGGCTTTGTCAGCTGCGTCTTTAGTAACAGCTTCCAGAACCATGGCAGGAGCGCCGTCAACTACAGCCTTGGCTTCTTTCAGGCCCAGACCGGTCAGTTCACGTACTGCCTTGATCACGTTTACTTTCTTCTCGCCAGCTTCGGTCAGCATGACGTTGAATTCGGTTTGCTCTTCAACAACGGCAGCAGCAGCAGCTGGACCGGCGGAAGCAGCAGCAGCGGAAACGCCGAATTTTTCTTCGAAAGCTTTGATCAGCTCAACAACCTGCAGAACCGACATTTCAGCTACGGCGTTGAGGATATCGTCTTGGGAGATAGACATTGCTGTATTTCCTGAATTGGGGGACGGCCTACGCGGCCATCGAAATAAACAAAAATACGCGAGAGAGGTTGCTCAGCCTTAGGCTGCGGCAGCTTCTTTTTGCTCGCGAACTGCAGCCAGAGTACGAGCCAGCTTGCTGGTAGCGCCTTGAATCACGCTCATCAGCTGCGAAATGGCTTCGTCGCGGGTCGGCAGTGTTGCCAGTACGTCGATTTGGTTAGCTGCGAGGAACTTGCCCTCGAACGCAGCTGCCTTGATCTCGAACTTATCCTGACTCTTGGCGAATTCCTTGAACAAACGGGCAGCAGCGCCTGGATGATCTTTAGAGAACGCGATCAGAGTCGGGCCAGTGAACACGTCGTTGAGAACACTGTATTCAGTGTCAGCAACGGCGCGCTTGAGCAGGGTGTTACGTACAACACGTACGTATACGCCAGCTTCACGAGCCTCTTTACGGAGTCCGGTCATAGCGCCTACTGTCACACCACGGGCATCAGCCACGACAGCGGACAGAGCAGCTTTGGCAGCCTCGTTGACTTCAGCGACGATGGCCTTCTTGTCTTCGAGATTAATTGCCACGGGTTTAACTCCTGCTTGTTACCGTTTCATCTGGCCTAGGCCTGATGTCGTTTTGGTGTCTGATTCGGTAAGGAACCGGGAGCACCATCTGCGTAGGCTTGTTGGTTTAAGACTTGCGTCGCCTACGGTCTTGGATAGCCCCCGCCAGGCAGGGACCCCAATCTTTCAATTGGCGCAATTGCTCGCGCCAATTTATGTCTTATACGTCCAGCGAGCCTTGGTCGATGACCAGACCTGGGCCCATAGTGGTGCTCAGGGTAACGCGCTTGACGTAGATACCTTTCGAGGAAGCAGGCTTGATACGCTTCAGATCAGCGATCAGGGCTTCAACGTTTTCCTTCAGCTTGACGGCATCGAAGCCGACTTTGCCAACGGAGGTGTGAATGATGCCGTTTTTGTCGGTGCGATAACGAACCTGACCAGCCTTGGCGTTTTTAACCGCGGTAGCTACGTCTGGAGTTACGGTGCCGACTTTAGGGTTAGGCATCAGGCCACGTGGACCGAGGATCTGACCCAACTGACCTACAACGCGCATTGCATCCGGGGAAGCAATTACGACGTCATAGTTCAGGTCGCCGCCTTTCATTTCGGCAGCCAGGTCATCCATGCCAACGCGATCAGCACCAGCGGCCAGAGCAGCTTCAGCAGCTGGGCCTTGGGTGAAGACGGCAACACGTACAGTCTTGCCAGTACCGTGTGGCAGCACAGTAGCGCTACGAACGACCTGGTCGGATTTACGTGGGTCAACGCCCAGGTTCACAGCAACGTCAACAGACTCGCTGAACTTGACAGTCGACAGCTCGGTCAGCAGGGCAGCAGCGTCTACGAAGTTGTAGGACTTGCCCGCTTCGATTTTGCCGGCGATAGCCTTTTGGCGCTTGGTCAGCTTAGCCATTACACACCCTCCACGTTAAGGCCCATGCTACGAGCAGAACCGGCGATGGTACGCACGGCTGCATCCATATCAGCTGCAGTCAGATCCGCGTTTTTGGTTTTCGCGATTTCTTCCAGCTGAGCACGGGTTACAGTGCCAACCTTAACGGTGTTAGGACGAGCGGAACCGCTGGTCAGACCGGCAGCTTTCTTCAGCAAAACCGAAGCCGGGGTCGACTTGGTTTCGAAGGTGAAGCTACGGTCGCTGTATACAGTGATGATCACTGGAGTCGGCAGACCTGGCTCAAGACCCTGAGTACGGGCGTTGAAGGCCTTGCAGAATTCCATGATGTTCACGCCGTGCTGACCCAGAGCTGGACCGACGGGTGGGCTAGGGTTGGCCTGAGCGGCCTTCACTTGCAGCTTGATGTAAGCGGTAATCTTCTTGGCCATGAGGCACTCCAATTACGGGTTCAAACGCCTCGAAAGGCTCCCCGGTTACTTGCGCGTTTATCCCAGTGACGACAAAACCCCACAGCCTAGGCTGCGGGGTTGGGATGCTTGTCCTGCTAGACCTTTTCGACCTGGCTGAACTCCAACTCTACCGGGGTAGAGCGACCGAAAATGAGCACTGCCACTTGGATCCGGCTCTTTTCGTAGTTAACTTCTTCGACCGTACCGTTAAAATCAGCGAACGGACCGTCTGTAACGCGAACAACCTCACCCGGCTCGAACAATGTCTTCGGCTTGGGCTTGTCGCTACCGTCAGCAACACGACGCAGAATTGCTTCCGCCTCTTTGTCGGTGATCGGAGCAGGCTTGTCGGCAGTACCGCCAATGAAGCCCATGACGCGAGGGGTATCCTTGACCAAGTGCCAAGTACCTTCGTTCATGTCCATTTGTACCAGCACGTAGCCAGGGAAGAACTTGCGTTCGCTTTTGCGCTTCTGCCCATTCCGCATTTCAACCACTTCTTCAGTGGGAACCAGAATTTCGCCGAAGCCATCTTCCATGCCTGCCAGCTTTACGCGCTCCAGCAAAGAGCGCATAACATGCTTCTCGTAACCCGAGTAAGCATGCACAACGTACCAACGCTTAGCCACGGGACACCCTTAGCCAACAATCAAGGAAACAAGCCAGCCGAGCAGGGAATCAAGCCCCCACAACAGCAACGCCATAACCAGAACAACAGCCACGACAATCAATGTGGTCTGAGTGGTTTCTTGGCGAGTCGGCCAAACGACTTTACGGATTTCGGTGCGAGCTTCCTTAACCAGTACCGCGAAGGACTTGCCTTTGGCAGTCTGCAGGCCTACAAAGGCAGCTACAGCAGCGAGGGCAAGCAAAGCGAGTACACGGTACAGGATCGGCGAAGCAGAATAGTACTGATTGCCAACAACGCCTACGACCACCAAGGCGACTACAGCGAGCCACTTTACCAGATCGAAACGAGAGCTTTGAGCTTCAGCCTTAGGAGTCATCTATGAAGATCCTGTGAAAAGAAAGCCAGACACACCACGTGAATCTGGCAGGTCAGGAGGGAATCGAACCCCCAACCTACGGTTTTGGAGACCGTCGCTCTGCCAATTGAGCTACTGACCTAAAACAAAATCAGGCCGACCATTATGCAGGCCTGAAAAAGACTTTACAACAACCAACCCCACAAGACCTGAAACATCGAACAACATTCAAGCCGAGGCAGCTGTTAAAACAAAGGCAGATATTTTCATATCTGCCTTGTCATATGGAGCTCTTGAGCGGATTTGAACCGCTGACCTCACCCTTACCAAGGGTGTGCTCTACCAACTGAGCTACAAGAGCGAAACACCTTGCACAACCTGCAAACTTGGAGCGGGTAGCGGGAATCGAACCCGCATCATCAGCTTGGAAGGCTGAGGTTCTACCACTAAACTATACCCGCGGAGCTTGCAGCTCACGCTAAAAATGGTGGAGGGGGAAGGATTCGAACCTTCGAAGTCGTAGACGTCAGATTTACAGTCTGATCCCTTTGGCCGCTCGGGAACCCCTCCTAAGCGAGCCGGCATTTTACATCACGCCGACCTTCTGTCAAGCATTTTCTCATTTAAATTATGAGGTTAGCTGCATTGACGGTAGCTTCGCACTGTAGCCCTTAAAGGTCTTCACTGCGAAGCGGGCGCCATTCTATGCAAACTATTCGAGAGTTGCAATGCCTTCGCACAGCATTATTTTATGTTTTAACTCATTGAATTCATTAGCAAGGCTTTCAAAGGGCAGATCGTCAGCCAGGCGACGGCTTTCAGGGGCCACACGCAACCAATAACCCGAGGCGCTCTGTGCATTCAGCAACTGGACCGTGACCTTTATATCCAGGCTCGTGAGCCTTTGCTCAAGAGAAGAGGCCTGGCGTCGATCCGAGAAACCACCGATGTACAAGCAGGTATTCTGCGCCTCCGTCGACCTCGCTCGATCACGCCGAGCCACCGCATCTGCCGACTCACTCAAGAGGCGAATATCTTGCTGCGCTCCTCGATGGAGATTCAAGGGCGTGACATCCTTGGCCCGCAATGGCGCCTCTTGCTGATGCCAGACGTAATAAAAAACATTGAGAACCAGTAAAAGTAAAAACAGCCAGCGCATAATCACCTCAAGACAAAGGACACGCCATCGCCAAACCAACAAACACCAGGTCCGGGACCAGCCGAGCCTGAGGCGCAGCATCCCTGACCAGGTCGGCATCGCCTCCAGTGAGGAAGACCGTGAAATCCCCCCCCCAATAGCCTCGCGCCAACTCGAGCTGAGTCAGCACGAAACCTCTAAGCATGAGCGTACAACCACGCTCGACGGCCTCTACGGTCGTGCGACCTGGAGAGAGACGCTCCAGCGCCCGCTCAGCGGCCGCGTCGTCATAACGTATCTTGCGAGTATGGGTTCGCAGTTGATTACGCATAAGCGGCATACCCGGGCAAATAAACCCCCCCAGGTGCTCACCGTCCGGACCGATAAAATCTGCGGTCGCCGCCGTACCAAAATCGAGTACCAGACATGCACCTGACGCCAACTTGAACGCGCCTAGCATGGCCAGCCATCGATCCATTCCTAGGCGCTGGAAGTCTTCGTAGCCGTTGCGTACTCCGCTCATTTCTCGAGCAGAGGTGGCACAGGAAACAGCAACGCCAAATGCCCCTACCAACGCTGCTATCAACTTATCGGTCTCCTCAAGCGCGCGAACACTCACCAACCGACAACGCGTGAGCAATAGACCAGGCAAAGCCACCAAACTGTCGATCAGCGCAATATCCGAACCTGCGATGCCTTCGGCGCGGACACTTGCATCACTCGACTCAAGAACACGCCACTTGATAAAGCTATTTCCACAGTCGAGCTCAAGAATCATCACGCAACCTCAGGCTTAGCTCACCACCGCTGTATATTTTCTCAACGCCACCGACATCCAAACGCAACGCACCCTGACAATCCACACCGAGCACAACCCCATCAATCTGATTGACGCCCGCGATAAGCGACACACACTTCCCTTGCCACGCGTGATGCTGCTCCCATTCTGCTTGCAGCCCAGCAAAACCCGCAGCCTTGTGTCGGTCCAGGTAGGCTTGCAGTTGCAAGCCCAGTCGCGCCACCAGGTGATTGCGATCAACAGAAGAGCCCGTCTCGAGCTGCATCGAGGTCCACTGCTGATCAACCTCTACAGCTTTCTGCATATTCACATTGATACCTATCCCTAGCACAACGTGACAGATATCTGCGGGATCTCCCACCAACTCAAGCAAGATGCCTGAGATTTTCTTGTGCCCAACCAGGACGTCGTTTGGCCACTTCAAAGCTGCGCCCTCCACGCCCGACTCACGCAGAGCCTGCAGGACTGCCAGCCCCACCACCAGACTCAGCCCTTCCAGTTGCCGCAGGCCGCCCTCAACACGCAATACAAGGCTGTAGTAAATGTTTTGCGCAAATGGACTGACCCATTTGCGGCCTCGTCGCCCCCTACCAGCCGTCTGCTGCTCCGCTAACACAATAAAAGGAGCCGCACTGCCCGCATCGACAAGACGTAAAGCCTCAGCATTAGTGGAGTCAATGGAGTCGAAAATGTGAACAGGCCAAGCCAGGGAAGCCGCCCTCTGGGAAATTTCCTGCGCATTCAAAAACATCAATGGCGCAGCCAATCTATATCCTCGCCCCCGAATCTTATGAATGGGGAGATTCAGTTCTGCCTCAAGATGCTGAAGCTGCTTCCACACGGCACTGCGACTGACGCCTAGGGCGGCACCAAGCGCTTCTCCAGAATGAAAGCGACCATCTTTCAGAAGTTTCAACAACGTCAGCATGCACATATCGCCTCAGAATGAGGCACGCATGATAGCCATGCGCAGGGTCATTGCATAGAAAGGCTGGATATCAGTCATGATCGACGCCCCACCAGATTTTCGAGCGCCCAAAACAAAACCCCAACTGCTTTCGCAATTGGGGTTTTGGAATTTAATCTTGACGATGACCTACTCTCACATGGGGAAACCCCACACTACCAT
>NZ_JALJRP010000040.1:0-46137 GCF_024519715.1 Pseudomonas sp. Pse35
GCTTTTCCAAAGTGACCCGCCGTCAGGGCGGAACCCTAAGTGGCCGTTACCGCAGCAATGGATATGCACACAATCCAACTGTGTCGCCTGCCAGGCCCCCTTCGCGAGCAAGCCCGCACATTGGGATCGTGGGGCGTCAGGTAGATAGCCGTCGGCTGGCAGGCCGTCATCGCAGGCAAGCCAGCTCCCCCACAAGCTCCTTGGTCACAAGATATGAGCTGCCCATGCTATGGTGCTCGCCCCTTACCGTGCCTGTTCATCATCGTATGATCGTGATCCCTCGCCCCCTGCGCCTGACCTTCTATTCTCTGTTGATCATCGCCGGTGCGGTGCTGGCTGCCGCCTTGGCCACGCGCCATGCCGAACGCCAGGCCCTGGTGGACGACGCCGCCCGTGCCAATCAGCAGCTCGCGCTGTATGCCAACTCGCTGCACACCCTGATCGAACGCTACCGTGCCCTGCCCGCCGTACTGGCGCTGGATTCGGAGATGATCAGCGCCTTGAAGGGCCCGCTGGACGCCGCCACGCAAGACCGGCTCAACCGCAAGCTGGAGCGCATCAACGGCGCTGCGCAGTCTTCGACCCTGGAACTGATGGACCGCACCGGCCTGGCCGTGGCCGCCAGCAACTGGAACCTGCCCAGCAGTTATGTCGGCCACAATTACGCGTTCAGGCCGTATTTCAGCCAGACCTTGAGCCAGGGCACCGGGCGCTTTTATGCAGTGGGCGTGACCACGGGTATTCCGGGTTATTTTCTTTCCAGCGCGGTCGTGGATGAGCACGAGCAGTTCCTCGGTGCCATGGTGGTCAAGCTGGAGTTCCCGGAACTGGAGCGCGAATGGGCCCAGGGCAATGACCTGCTGTTGGTCAGCGATGCGCGGGGCATCGTGTTTATCGCCAACCAGCCGGGCTGGCGTTATCGCAACCTGCGGCCGTTGTCCGAAAATGACCTGGCTGAACTCAAGGCCACCCGCCAATACGACAAGAAGCAACTGCAGCCGCTGGACACCCAGCCCCTGCAACGCTTTGACGAAAACAGCCACTTGATCCGCGTCAACGGCCCCGACGGCAACGCCAATTACATCTGGGAGTCGCTGCCGCTCAAGCGCGAAGGCTGGACCCTGCACCTGTTGCGCAAACCCCAGTTTGCCTTTGAAGACCAACGTAACGCGGGCCTTGCCGCTGCGGGTTCGTGGCTGGCATTGGTGTTCCTGGGGCTGTTCCTCAGCCAGCGTTGGCGCCTGGCCCGCTTGCGCCAGCGCAGCCGTGAAGAACTGGAGCAATTGGTCGAAGAACGCACCCAGGCGCTGCGCACCGCCCAGGATGGCCTGGTGCAGTCGGCCAAGCTGGCGGCATTGGGGCAGATGTCGGCCGCCCTCGCCCATGAAATCAACCAGCCGCTGACCGCCCAGCGCATGCAACTGGCGACGCTGCGGCTGCTGCTCGACCATGGTCGCGTGGACGATGCCTACAAGGCTCTCACGCCATTGGATGACATGCTCACGCGCATGGCCGCGCTCACCGGCCACCTCAAGACATTCGCGCGCAAGAGCCCCAGCGGCCTGCGCGAAAAGCTGGACCTGGCGACGGTGGTCGACCAATCCTTGCACCTGCTGGACGCGCGCCTGCGTGACGAAGCCATCGGTGTGGTGCTGGACCTCACCCGCCCGGCCTGGGTACGTGGCGACGCGATCCGCCTGGAACAGGTGCTGATCAACCTGTTGCGCAACGCCCTCGACGCCATGGCCGACAAACCGCGCAAGCGCCTGGAAATCCGCCTGCACGCCGATCAGCAGCTGTGGCAGTTGAGCGTCTGCGACAGCGGCGGCGGGATTGCCGAAGAACATTTGAGCAGCGTGTTCGACCCGTTTTTCACCACCAAACCAGTGGGCGACGGGCTCGGTTTGGGACTCGCGGTGTCCTACGCTATCGTGCATGAACTGGGCGGACGCCTGGGTGCCGCTAACCGTGGCGATGGCGCGACTTTCACCTTGACCCTGCCTATCGCCCTGGAGACGCCAGACCTATGTTGAACGCGGTGATTGTGGTCGATGACGAAGCCAGTATTCGCACGGCCGTCGAGCAATGGCTGAGCCTGTCGGGGTTTGACGTGCAGTTGTTCAGCCGCGCCGAAGAGTGCCTGGCGCAACTGCCCAAGGACTTTGCCGGGGTGATTCTGAGCGACGTGCGCATGCCGGGGCTCAGCGGCCTTGAACTGTTGGCCGAGGTGCAGCGCCGCGATGCCGATTTGCCGGTGATTTTGCTCACCGGCCATGGCGACGTGCCAATGGCCGTCGAAGCCATGCGCGACGGCGCCTACGACTTCCTGGAAAAACCCTTCAGCCCCGACGCCTTGCTCAACAGCCTGCGCCGGGCGTTGGACAAGCGTGGCCTGATCCTGGAAAACCGCCGCCTGCATCAACAGGCCGATCATCGCGCGCAGTTGGAATCCAGCCTGCTGGGTGTGTCCAAGGGCCTTCAAAGCTTGCGCCGCCAAGTGCTGGACCTGGCGAGTTTGCCGGTCAATGTGCTGATTCGCGGTGAGACCGGCAGCGGCAAGGAGTTGGTCGCCCGCTGCCTGCACGACTTCGGCCCACGCGCCAAGAAGCCGTTTATGGCCCTCAATTGCGCGGCAATCCCCGAGCAGTTGTTCGAAGCCGAACTGTTCGGACATGAAAGCGGCGCCTTCACCGGCGCCCACGGCAAACGCATCGGCAAACTGGAATATGCCCACGGCGGCACCTTGTTCCTGGATGAAATCGAAAGCATGCCCCTGGCCCAGCAAGTGAAATTGCTGCGCGTATTGCAAGAGCAGAAGCTGGAGCGGCTGGGCTCCAACCAGAGTATCCAAGTGGACCTGCGCATCATCGCTGCCACCAAGCCCGACCTGCTGGAAGAAGCCCGTGCCGGGCGCTTTCGCGAAGACCTGGCCTATCGGCTCAACGTCGCGCAACTGCGCCTGCCGCCATTGCGTGAACGTCGCGAAGATATTCCCCTGCTGTACGAGCATTTTGCGCAAAGCGCCGCCGAGCGTCTGGGCCGCCAGGTCGAGCCCTTGAGTGGGCCACAGTTGGGGCGCCTGCTCAGCCATGACTGGCCGGGCAATGTGCGCGAACTGGCCAACGTCGCCGAGCGCCAGGTGTTGGGGCTGGACGAGCCGGAACCGCAAGGGGTCGAAGCCGGGCAGTCGTTAGCGGCGCAGCAGGAGGCGTTCGAGGCACACTGCCTGAAGGCCGCGTTGACGCGTCACAAGGGCGATATCAAGGCGGTGCTGGCCGAGTTGCAACTGCCGCGCCGTACCTTCAATGAGAAGATGCAGCGGCATGGGTTGGTAAGGGAGATGTTTGTGTAGCGATCTTTGGATCGCCATCGCGGGCAAGCCCGCTCCCACACTGATCGTTCCCACGCTCCGCGTGGGAACGCAGCCTAGGCCGCTCTGCGTCGCTTTTTAAAGGCGCGACGCGGAGCGTCACAACAGGCGTTACCACGCAGAGCGTGGGAACGATTACTGCAGCCATAAGCGGATTTCCGCTCACCACCCCAAAACCATCAGCGAATTTCCGCTCAATAAAATCCCGCAACCCTTCTATTGCGGGCCTTCCTCTACTTGGCACAGCTCCTGCTATAGCCCCAACAGGCTGCGCACGCGCCGCTCCATAAAAACAACTAGATGAAGGATCCTTCAATGGATAACTCCAACACCGTGCCTCTGGGATCGACGGCCGTCAAAGCGCAGGAGCGCACCACCTCCAGCCGCATCAAGTCGATCTTCAGCGGATCGGTCGGCAACATGGTCGAATGGTACGACTGGTACGTCTACGCCGCCTTCTCGCTGTACTTCGCCAAAGCCTTCTTCCCCAAAGGCGACACCACTGCCCAACTGCTCAACACCGCCGCGATCTTCGCCGTGGGCTTCCTGATGCGCCCGATCGGTGGCTGGCTGATGGGCCTCTACGCCGACAAAGTCGGGCGTAAAAAAGCCTTGATGGCCTCGGTGTACCTGATGTGCTTCGGCTCGCTGCTGATTGCCCTGAGCCCAGGCTATGAAATCATTGGTATCGGTGCGCCGATCCTGCTGGTGTTTGCCCGCCTGCTGCAGGGCCTGTCGGTCGGCGGCGAATACGGCACCTCTGCCACCTATCTCAGTGAGATGGCCACCAAGGAACGTCGCGGGTTCTACTCAAGCTTCCAGTACGTGACCCTGATCTCCGGCCAGCTCATCGCGCTGGCGGTGCTGATCGTTCTGCAACAGGTGCTCACCACCGAGCAGTTGTATGCCTGGGGCTGGCGTATCCCGTTCGCCATCGGTGCATTGTGTGCAGTGGTCGCGCTGTACCTGCGTCGCGGCATGGAAGAAACCGAGTCGTTCACCAAGAAAGAAAAAGCCAAGGAAAGCGCAATGCGCACCTTGATGCGCCATCCCAAGGAGCTGATGACCGTGGTCGGCCTGACCATGGGCGGCACCCTGGCGTTCTACACCTACACCACCTACATGCAGAAATACCTGGTGAACACGGTCGGCATGAGCATCTCCGACTCCACCACCATCTCGGCGGCGACGCTGTTCCTGTTCATGTGCCTGCAACCGATCATCGGCGGGTTGTCGGATAAAATCGGCCGCCGCCCGATCCTGATCGCCTTCGGCGTGCTTGGCACCCTGTTCACCGTGCCGATCCTTACTACCCTGCACACCATCCAGAGCTGGTGGGGCGCGTTCTTCCTGATCATGGCGGCGCTGATCATCGTCAGCGGCTACACCTCTATCAACGCCGTGGTGAAGGCCGAGCTGTTCCCGACCGAAATCCGCGCACTGGGCGTGGGCCTGCCGTATGCCCTGACCGTGTCGATCTTCGGCGGTACCGCTGAATACATCGCGCTGTGGTTCAAGAGCATCGGTATGGAAACTGGCTACTACTGGTACGTGACCGCGTGTATCGCCGTGTCGTTGATGGTGTACGTGACCATGAAAGACACGCGTAAACACTCACGCATCACCACCGACTAAAAAATGTGGGAGCGGGCTTGCTGTGGCGAGCAAGCTTGCTTGCGCTGGGGTGCGAAGCGCCCCCAAAAAGCTGGCTCCAGCTACGCTGTCGAACGGGAGCAAGCTCCCTCGCCACAGCAAGCCCGCTCCCTCATTTAGCCTTAGGACAACTCTGCGGCCTCATTGCGCCCATAGCGCCGCTGCGCATACGACGCGCCAGCAATCATCACCACCAGCACCGCAGCCAATACCGCGGATGAACCGATGGTGCCGAAATCCAAGCCGCCTTTTTCATGGGGTTTGGTCAGGAAATCCCCCAAGGTCGCGCCAAACGGCCGTGTCAGTACAAACGCCACCCAGAACAACAATACCGACGAGATGCGGGTGAAGTACTTGAGTACCACCACCGCGGCGATGGTTGAGCCGATCAACAATGCGCCACCGGCGAAGCCCAGCCCCGAATCGTCCGCGAGGAAATCGCCCAATGCGGTGCCCAAGGTGTTGGAGAACAGGATCGCCATCCAGTAAAACAGCTCCCCTCGGAAGGTCTGCACCTTGTTCACGTTCAGCGAGTCACCACTGAGGTGCCACAATGCAAAGATGATCATCAGGATCACGATCAGGATCATCGACCCGGTGGCGTAGCCCAGCCCCAGCGTGCGGTCCATGAAGTCGGACATTGTGGTACCCGCCGTGCTGGTAGACAAAATCACGATCCAGTACAGCACCGGGTTGTAGGTTTTCGACCAGAGTTGCGTCACCAGGGTCACCAGGAACACGCTGATGAGGATCATGGAGCTGATGGCGTAGCCAACGTTCAAGGTCATCGACAGCAAGTCCCCGGCGGTTTCGCCCAAGGTCGTTGCGCAGATTTTCATGACCCAGAACGCCAGGGTGATCTGAGGAAGTTTGTTCATGCAGTGGATAGCTCCAAGGCTCAGTCTTATAGGGGGTATTGACCTTGGGCGCAGACTGAAGGGGAAACTGTGAAAAATAGGTGGCAGATGTATGAAAAATCCATGGGCACGATGGAAATTCACCGCCATGAATTGCACTATGACCGCCTCCCAAACCGCGTAGCAGGAACCCCGGCCATGCCTGACGACATCCACTATTACGAACCCGCCAACGGCCACGGCCTGCCCCATGACCCGTTCAATGCGATCGTCGGCCCACGCCCGATTGGCTGGATCTCCTCGCACGATCGCGAAGGCCGCCTGAACCTGGCGCCCTACAGCTTCTTCAATGCGTTCAACTACATTCCACCGATCATTGGGTTTTCCAGTGTCGGGCGTAAAGACAGCCTGAACAATATCGAACAGACTGGAGAATTCGTCTGGAACCTGGCCACCCGCCCGCTGGCCGAGCAGATGAACCAGAGCTGCGCGGCCGTATCGCCCGAGGTGAATGAATTCGAACTCTCCGGGCTGACGCCGGTGGCTTCGAAAATCGTTGGCGTACCACGGGTGGGCGAGAGCCCGGTGTCGTTCGAGTGCAAGGTGACGCAGATCATCCAACTGCAACGTGCCGACCAACAGTTGGTCCCAAGCTGGCTGGTGCTGGGCGAGGTGGTTGCGGTGCACATCGCCAAATGGTTGCTCAAGGATGGGATCTACGACACTGCTGCCGCCGAGCCGATTTTGCGCGGGGGTGGCCCGGCGGATTATTTCCAGCTGGGGCCTGAGGCCCTGTTCAAAATGCACAGACCAGGCGCCACCAAACCCTGACTGAAATGCAATCAAAACTGTGGGAGCTGGCTTGCCTGCGATAGCGGTGGGTCAGTTAACTCAGGAGTGACTGATACACCGCTATCGCAGGCAAGCCAGCTCCCACATTGGTTAGGTGTGCTGCCTCAGCGTTCAGCAGTCGCCCAGGTCAGTTGGCCTTCTGCATCCACATCGACCAGATGCTCGAGTTGCAACGTCGCCGCATCATCGGCATCGGACGCTGTCTTGAACGTCTGCCCATCAAGGATCTTGTGAAACCTGGGTGCGCCCATGCCATCCAGTGCTTTGACGGCGACGGCGGCGCTGTAGCCACCTTCGCCCGGTACTACGGCGGAAACGGCTTCGTGGTGGGCAAATTGTTTACGTGCCATGTTGCAGGTCCTGGCCAATGGAAAGTCGGCCATTCTAACCGTTAACCGGCCAGTTGCAGGTACTCGCCGTAGGCCTGTGCCGCCGATGCGTCGGTGAAGGTCTGGAAGTCCATGCTGCGCACGACCATGTCGTTCAGAAGCTCGGTGAAAATCATCAGGGCCGGAGAGTTGAAGTAGGCGCTCATGGCCTGCTCGCTGCTCCAGAACCCGGACACCAGCCAGACATCGGGATCGACCTGGGAGTGCTGCAACGAGAATTGCAGGCAACCCTGGGCCTGGCGACCTGGCTCGATCAAACTGCTCAAGCGTGCACCGAGTTCGGTGCTGCACCCGCTACGGGCGCGGATAAAGGCCATATGGCTCGCGGGAATGGGGGTGGACATGTTCGACTCTCCCGTTGAGAAGTGATGCTCGGCAAGCACAATGAGGGCGTGTTGCCACAGGATCAAAGATAACGGCGCGGGGGTGGGCGCGGTTAGTCAATTCCTGCAGGCTTATTGCACAATCCTGCGAGAAGCGTAGGAAGGACGTTCGGCCCCAGGATTTATTCCAGGCCCAGGCCTCATGTTTCAGGGTGATGACAGGCTGCGCACTTGCCTGATTCACGCTATCTCGCAGGATCAGGCAAGGATGCTGCAGAATCGACGTAACACTTTTTGAAAAGCCGCCGCTAAGCTGAGCCCATCAAAGCAGCGTGTAGAGGACGCCCCATGCCGTCGCCCGAATCCAGGTCCACTCCCCTCGATGCCGAGATGGAGAAACAACGCGCCGAGCTGGCCAGTATCGTGCACCGCCATACCTGGGAGGACGGCTCCTACGGCACGGCGATCACCTCGCTGTACCTGAACCGCCACAACGCACCCCGGGATTTCATGCCGGTGCTGGTGGAGCCCGCGCTGTGCATCCTTGCCAGTGGCAGCAAGGAAGTGCGCCTGGCCGACGAGATCTTTGCCTACGACCCGCTCAACTACCTGGTGTTCTCGGTGGCGATGCCGGTGGCCGGCCGCATCATCGACGCCACCGCCGAGGACCCGAACCTCTCGGTGCGCATCAATATCGACCCGGCGCAGCTCACCGCGCTGATCGCAGAGGCCGGGCCAATGGGCGTGCCCTCGCGCCCGACCTCACGAGGCATGTACGTCGACCGCATCGATCACGCACTGCTCGACGCGGTGCTGCGCCTGACCCGCTTGCTGGACACGCCTAAAGACATCGCGATGCTCGCGCCCTTGATCAACCGTGAAATTCTCTACCGCTTGCTGCGTGGCCCGCAGGGTTATCGCCTGTATGAAATCGCTGTGGCTAACAGCCAGAGCCATCGGGTGAGCCAGGCGATCACCTGGCTGAACGGTAACTACGAACAGCCGCTGCGTATCGACGACCTGGCCAAAGAGGTGAACCTGAGCGTCTCGACCCTGCACCATCGCTTCAAAGCGATCACCGCCATGAGCCCGCTGCAATACCAGAAGCAACTGCGCTTGCAGGAAGCCCGGCGGCTGATGATTGCCGAAGGGCTGGAGGCCTCGGCAGCGGGGTATCGGGTGGGGTATGAAAGCCCGTCCCAGTTCAGCCGGGAGTACAGCCGGTTGTTCGGTGCGCCGCCGCTGCGCGACCTGGCCCGGTTGCGCCAGAGCATCTGATGTACGCAGAGCAACATGTGGGAGCTGGCTTGCCTGCGATGGCGGTGTGTCAGTCACTAATGAGTCAACTGAACCACCGCTATCGCAGGCAAGCCAGCTCCCACATTTGATCTCAGGTGTTTGTTAGTCCAAGGTTCTTGGTAGTTGCAGGGTAACGCGCAGGCCGCCTTCACGCAGGTTCTGCAAACTCACTTCGCCCCCATGGCTGTGGGCAATATTGCGCGCAATCCCCAATCCCAATCCGTAACCCTGCTGCTGGCCGGCCAGGCGGAAGTGCGGCTCAAACACCTGCTCCAGTCGCTGCTGCGGCACACCGGGGCCCTCGTCATCCACATGCAGGATGAACTGCACGCCATCGTCCTCGATATGCAAATGCGCGTTCTGCCCGTACTTGAGCGCGTTGTCGATCAGGTTGCCGATGCAGCGCTTGAGCGCCAGCGGCTTGCCTGGGTAGGCTGACAGGGCCGCGCCATCAAGGGTCACTCGGCCATTGCCATGGGGTGCCAGGTACGGCTCCACCAGGCATTCGAGGACGTGGTTGAGGTCCACCGGCTGGATGTTTTCGTGGATGTCGGTATCTTTCACGCATTGCAGCGCGCCCTTGACCAGCAATTCCAGCTCATCCAGGTCACGGCCGAATTTGTTTTGCAGGTTCTCGTCTTCCAACAATTCCACACGCAGGCGCAGGCGGGTGATGGGCGTGCGCAGGTCATGGGAAATCGCGCTGAACAACTGGCTGCGCTCGGTCAGGTAACGGCTGATGCGTTCACGCATGGCATTGAATGCACGGCCCACTTCCACCACTTCACTGCCGCCGCCTTCAGCCACCGGCTCCACATCGGCGCCCAGGGACATGTCCCGCGCCGCTCGCGCCAGGCGCTTGAGTGGCCGGCTTTGCCAGTGCACCAGCAGGCCGATGAACAACAGCAGAAAACCGCTGGTGAGCACGATGAACCACACCTGCTGGGACGGCAGGCCTTGCTCTTCCAGGCTGGTGTAGGGCTCGGGCAATAGCGAGGCGATGTACAGCCATTCACCGGGTGCCAGTTGGATCTGGGTGACCAGCACCGGCGGGTTCACCGGTTCCAGGGTCAGCGCGTAATGGGCCCAGGAACGTGGCAGTTCGTCGAGCTTCAGGCCGGCATTGAAGATGCGCAGGTCTTCGGCGCTGACAAACTCCACCGAGATATGCACGTCGGCACCCAGGGTCTGGCGCAGCACTTCATCCACCGCCACCAGCACCGCTTGCTTGCGCGGGGTTTCGGGCAGTATTTGCATGTCCAGCGGGCGATCATTGAGGGTCACCACAAAACGCGTGCCGCCCATGCTGCGCAATTGGTCCAGCACTAACGGGCGATAGGCCACCGGCAGCGACCGGAAGTAACTCACGCTGGCGGTCATTGAGTGCGCCAGACTACGGGCGCTGGTCACCAGGCCCTCAAGCTGGGTGGCGCGCAGTTGCGACACCCAGATCACGCTGGACAGCGCTTGGGCAAACAGCACCGCCAGCAAGGTCAACAGTAACATGCGCCCCAGCAGCGAGCGGGGTACCGGGAAGCGGCGGCGACGTTCGTTCAGCGGTTCAGTGGGCATTGCCGGCAACCACGCTGGCTGCCAGTTGATAGCCGCTGCCACGCACGGTTCGGATCAGCCGCGGAGGTTTCTCGGTGTCGCGCAGGCGCTGGCGCAAGCGGCTGA
The DNA here is from genome assembly GCF_024519715.1 of Pseudomonas sp. Pse35. Taxonomy (NCBI): domain Bacteria; kingdom Pseudomonadati; phylum Pseudomonadota; class Gammaproteobacteria; order Pseudomonadales; family Pseudomonadaceae; genus Pseudomonas; species Pseudomonas sp. Pse35. The sequence continues at coordinate 10,421 of NZ_JALJRP010000040.1, forward strand.
CGGCCATGTCGACGATACGGTCCAAGGGCATCAGGTCGCGGCCACGGGTGGCGTTGCCGATGGTGTCGCGGTCGAGGATCTGTTGCGGGTGGTCGAGAAACAACTTGAGCAAGGCGAAGTCGGCACCGGAGAGGATCACCTCTTCACCATCCACATGAAACAAGCGGTGGCTGATCATATCCAGGCGCCATTCATCGAACACCCACACATCACCGCCGCTGCTGCGCTCCTGGCCGAATTGGCAGCGGCGCAGCAGTGCCTTGATGCGCGCCTGCAACTCGCGGGGGCTGAATGGTTTGCCGATATAGTCATCGGCGCCCAGCTCCAGGCCGATCACGCGGTCGGCTTCGTCGGAACTGGCGGTGAGCATGATGATCGGCACCTGCGCCTGACGCGGGTGCTGGCGGATCCAGCGGCACAGGCTGAAGCCGTCTTCGTCTGGCAACATGACATCGAGGATGACCAGGTCGCACGGCGCCTCGTTCATCGCCTGGCGGAACCCCGCGCCGTCGGACACGCCACGGACCTGGAAGCCGGCGCGACTGAGGTAGGTTTGCAGCAATTCGCGGATTTCCTGGTCGTCGTCGACGAGGAGAATGGATTTACTGATTACGCTCACGGGGCCTCCTTGTTGTTATGGCCTGGCTTAAATCATCGGGTGCGCTTTAGGCCGTCATCGCAGGCAAGCCAGCTTCCACACTTGGAATGCATTCCAGACTGTGGGAGCTGGCTTGCCTGCGATGGCGCCATTATGACCTATGCAAAGGCTTGCTCAAGCGCTACACCCGCCCCGGTCAGCCCAGAATACGGCGCTGTCACCAGCCACACCGGAATACCTTTGAAGTAGTCGCTCATGCAGCCTTTGTCGCGAAAACTCTGGGCAAAGCCACTGTTGATAAAGAAGTCGGCAAACCTCGGTATCACCCCACCCACGATGTATACGCCACCGCGCCCACCGGTGGTCAAGACGTTATTGCCCGCCACTCGGCCCAGCCAGATGCTGAACTGGTCCAATACTTCCATGGCCACCGGATCGCCGGCCAGGCCCGCCGCCGTGATGGCTTCGGGGGTGTCGAGCACCGGCTCGTGCCCATCCACCGCACAAATCGCCCGGTACAGGCGTGGCAGGCCGCCACCGCTCAACGCGGTTTCGGCGCTGACATGCCCGATCTCGCTGTAGATGTGTTGCCACAGCTGGGTTTCCCGTGGGCTGCTCAGGGGCAGGTCGACATGCCCACCCTCCCCCGGCAATGCTGCCCAACGGCCTGCGCCGAGGTCCAACAAGGTGCCGACACCAAGACCCGTACCCGGGCCGATCACCACGGCCGGGCGCAAGGGCTCCGGCGTGCCTTCGCAGACCACGCGGAATTCGTCGGGCTTGAGTCGGGTCATGCCCAGGGCCATGGCCGAGAAGTCGTTGACCAGCAACAGTTCATCCACCTGCAGGGCCTGGCAAAACGCGGTTTTGCTCAGGCGCCAGTGGTTGTTGGTGAACTTGAATTCATCGCCGCTCACCGGCCCGGCCACCGACAGGCACACCGCACCGATGTCCCCGATTTGCAGGCCTTCTTCTTTGAGATAGACCTTGATCGCCTCTTCAGGGCTGCCGTGATCCGCCGTGGCATGCACGCGGATCGAATGCAGTTCCTGATCCCGCCATAACGCAAAACGGGCGTTAGTCCCCCCGATGTCACCGACCAGCGCAAGCTTCACTTAAGCGTCTCCAAGGCAGAGGTAAAGGCGCTGGCGCCCTGCTCTGCGGAGCTTGCGGCCAAGCGCATGAATGCAAACAACTCGCGACCGGCCCCCACGTTATTGCCCAACAGGCCCGTGGCAGGCGTGCGCGCTGCAAATACTTCGGCGTCCACCTTAAGCTCCAGGGTGCCGGTAACGCCATCCACACGGATGATATCGCCATCCTGGACCCGCGCCAGCGGCCCGCCGCTCTGGGCTTCGGGGTTGACGTGGATCGCGGCTGGGATCTTACCCGACGCGCCGGACATTCGCCCATCTGTCACCAGCGCCACTTTGAAACCACGGTCCTGCAACACGCCCAGGAACGGGGTCATCTTGTGCAGTTCCGGCATGCCGTTGGAGCGCGGCCCCTGGAAGCGCATCACCGCGACAAAGTCTTTTTCCAACAGGCCGGCCTTGAAGGCATCGGCCAGGTCCTGCTGGTCCTGGAACACCACCGCGGGCGCTTCGACAACCTGATGCTCCGGCGCTACCGCCGAAACCTTCATCACGCCACGGCCAAGGTTGCCTTCCATCACGCGCAAGCCGCCTTCCGGCGAGAACGCACGGGCCACCGGGCGCAGGATGGTTTCGTCGAGACTTTCGATCGGGCCGTCGCGCCAGACCAATTCGCCATCCACCAGGAACGGTTCCTGGATATAGCGGCTCAGGCCCTTGCCGGCCACGGTGTTGACGTCTTCGTGGAGCAGGCCGGCTTCCAGCAGTTCACGGATCAGGAACGACATACCGCCCGCCGCCTGGAAGTGGTTGATGTCAGCCTTGCCATTTGGATACACGTGGGACAGGGTCGGCACCACCTCGGAGAGGTCGGCCATGTCCTGCCAGGTCAGGATGATGCCTGCCGACATGGCAATGGCCGGCATGTGCAGGGTGTGGTTGGTGGAGCCGCCAGTGGCGTTGAGCGCAACGATGGAGTTGACGATGGACTTCTCATCGACAATCTCGCCAATCGGCGTGAAGTTGCCATTGGCCTTGGTCAAACGCGTGACCTGGTGCGCAGCTTCGCGGGTCAACGCATCACGCAGCGGCGTGTACGGGTTGACGAACGAAGCGCCGGGCAAGTGCAGGCCCATGACTTCCATCAGCAACTGGTTGGTGTTGGCGGTGCCGTAGAAGGTGCAGGTACCAGGGCTGTGGTAGGACTTCATCTCCGATTCCAGCAGTTCTTCGCGGCTGGCCTTGCCTTCGGCATAGCGCTGGCGCACATCGGCCTTCTGCTTGTTGGAGATACCCGACGGCATCGGCCCGCCCGGCACGAAGATCATCGGCAGGTGGCCGTAGCGCAGCGCGCCCATCATCAGGCCAGGGACGATCTTGTCGCAGATGCCCAGCATCAGCGCGGCGTCGAACATGTTGTGGGACAGCGCTACCGCCGTGGACATGGCAATGACTTCACGGCTGAGCAGGCTCAGCTCCATGCCTGGCTCGCCCTGGGTCACGCCGTCGCACATGGCGGGGGTCCCGCCGGCGAACTGACCGACCGAGCCGACTTCGCGCAGAGCCTTTTTGATTTGTTCGGGGAAATGCTCGTAGGGCTGATGCGCCGAGAGCATGTCGTTATAAGAAGAAACAATTGCCACGTTGGCGGCATTCATCATGCGCAGGCTGTTTTTGTCTTCGGTGCCGCAACCGGCCACGCCGTGGGCGAAGTTGGCGCATTGCAGCTTGCCGCGCATCGGACCGTCGCTGGCTGCGCCGCGAATGAGCGCAAGGTAAGCCTCGCGGGTGGCGCGGCTGCGGGCGATAAGCCGTTCGGTGACCTCAAGAACGCGGGGATGCATGTATAGAACTCCAGGCTAACGGATGTGGCGACCTGAGTGTCTATGCTGATCAAACGCCCACGGCTCATGGGATGGCAGGGGGTCGTTTGGATCATCGGACCAGTTGATTCAGGTCACTCGTTGTAGATTGAACAAAATATTGCCACTAAAAAGGCTTGTTTTCTATTTTTATGCGAATAATCTTGTAATTCTTACAACAAATCGACGACAGGCACCTTCCAATGACTCTTCGTATCGCAATCAATGGTTTTGGCCGTATCGGCCGTAATGTCCTGCGCGCACTGTATACCCAAGGCTATCGCCAGGATCTGCAGATCGTCGCCATCAACGATTTGGGCGACAGCTCGATCAATGCTCACCTGCTCAAGTACGACACCGTACACGGCACTTTCGACGCAGAGGTTGCCCACGATCAGGAAAGCCTGACCGTCAATGGTGACCGGATTGCCGTGAGTGCCATTCGCAACCCCGCCGACCTGCCGTGGGCTGCGCACAAGATTGACGTGGTGTTCGAATGCACCGGTCTGTTCACCGACCGTGACAAGGCTGCCGCCCATATTAGCGCCGGCGCGCGCAAGGTGATCATTTCGGCCCCGGCCAAAGGCGCGGATGCCACTGTGGTTTATGGCGTAAACCATGACATCTTGCGTCAATCCCACCAGATCATTTCCAACGCATCGTGCACCACCAACTGCCTGGCGCCGGTGGCCCAGGTGCTGCACCGCGAGCTGGGTATCGAAAGCGGCCTGATGACCACCATTCACGCCTACACCAACGACCAGAACCTTACCGACGTGTACCACACCGACCCGTACCGCGCGCGCTCGGCCACCCAGAACATGATCCCGAGCAAGACCGGCGCCGCTGAAGCGGTGGGCCTGGTGCTGCCGGAACTGGCAGGCAAGCTGACCGGCATGGCGGTGCGTGTGCCCGTGATCAACGTGTCGCTGGTAGACCTCACCGTGCAGTTGAAGAAAGAAGCCACGGCCGATGAAGTCAACGCCCTGCTCAAACACGCCAGCCAGCATTCGAAGATCCTCGGCTACAACACCCTGCCGCTGGTTTCCAGCGACTTCAACCATAACCCGCTGTCGTCGATCTTCGACGCCAATCACACCAAGGTCAGCGGCAAATTGCTCAAAGTGCTCGCGTGGTATGACAACGAGTGGGGCTTCTCCAACCGTATGCTGGATAACTGCCTGGCGTTGTGTAACGCCGAGTAACTCCACAAGATCGACCAGATCGTTCCCACGCTCTGCGTGGGAATGCCACCCTGGACGCTCCGCGTCCTGCTCTTAAAGTTGTGACGCGGAGCGTCACAGGATGTGTTCCCACGCAGAGCATGGGAACGAGCGGCACAATCTCCAAGGCATCTCAAAGTGCCACTTGCCATTTCAGTTGATGATAAGCATTATCATTAACTGCAAATCGGTCTGGTATCACTGTGAGCCAATCTCGCTTCAACCACGTCTTCCTCACCCAACGGGTGATCCTGCTACGAACTCTGCAACGCATGGTGCATAACCACAGCACTGCCGAGGACCTGTTGCAGGAAACCTACCTGCGCGTGACTCGGGCCCTCAGCGAGCGGCCAATCGACCACCTTGAACCCTTTGTCTACCAGACGGCGCGCAACCTGGCGCTGGATCACTTGCGTTCGCGCAGGATTCAGGCGCGTACCCTGCAGGAGGATGTCCCGCTGGATGTCCTGCAAAGCGTCGCCGCGCCGGCCAGCACGCCGGAGGAAGCTACCCAGGCCGAGCAGCTACTGGAGCACCTGAGTGTCAGCCTCGGCCAGTTGAGCGCCCGCCAGCAGCGGATTTTCATCCTCAGCCGTCTGCACGGTTGCAGCTATCAGGAAATTGCCGATCAGTTGGGTGTGTCCTTGAGCACGGTGCAAAAGGAACTCAAATTGATCATGGCTATCTGTGTGGGTGTGGCCGAACGGCTGGATCAGCCTTAAGCTTCACCCGACAGAGGTGTCGATCCAAGCTATAGGAAAAATGAATAGAACGTGGCGAAGACCCGAGGAACACCGTGACGGACCCGAATAAACTGCGCCCCCATGCGTTGGCTCATGAGGTGTTGCAAGACGCGGCCATGGACCAAGCCCTCGATTGGCTGATCGCCTTGCAGTGCCCGCAACCTGGGCAGCAGGCCGCGTTCGACGCCTGGCTGGCCCAGGACCCGGCGCATGTCCACGCCTTCAGCAAGGCCCAGGCCGCCTGGGGTGACGCGCCGGTACATAGCGCCGCCGTGGCCCTCGCCGCACCGCGCAAGCCCAGCGGCTGGCGCCGGATCAGACCGCACTGGAAACCCCTGGCCACCGCCGCCGTGTTACTGGTCGGCCTGTTCAGTTTCAGCAACCTGCCGGTGCGTTTGCAGGCCGACCATCTGACGGTGGTCGGCGAGCGCCAGCGCCTGCAACTGGACGATGGCTCCAAGGTACTGTTGAACACCAACTCGGCATTTTCCAGCACCATCAACCACCACCAGCGCATTGCCCGCCTGTACCAGGGCGAAGCGTTCTTTGAAATAGCGCCCACCCGTGGCCTGCCCCTGGAAATAGACGCCGGCCCGGTGCGCGCCAGCGTGCGTGACACCGCCTTTGCCGTGCGCTACCTCAATGGCGAAGCCCAGGTTCAAGTGCAGCGCGGCGATGTCGACCTGAGCAACACTTTCGACGATGCCCGCGTGCGCCTGAGCGCCGGTGAAAGCATCCGCATCGGCCCCAAGGGTTTCGGCCAACCGGCCAAGCTCGATCCCAGCAAGGACCTGGCCTGGGTGCAGGGCCGGCTAGTGTTCGAAAACTGCCCGATGAGCGAAGTGCTGGCTGAGCTGCGCCGCTATTACCCAGGCTGGATCGTCAACAACAACGAGCAGTTGGCCAGCGTCGCCGTCACCGGCAACTACCGCCTCGACCAGCCCCTGGACGTGGTGCGCTCCCTGGCCCACATCACCTCGGCCAAGCTGTCGGAGTACCCGGCGCTGGTGATCCTGAACTAAATGAGAATTATTTTTACTCGATGTTAACCGGCGATACGTCTCGTTATAGCCAATGCAACTGATTCCTATTTGGTTCGGTTCGCAACTATAAGATTCGTATCCCGGAGCGCTCTCGATGTCCTCTCGTTTCAACCGCCGGTCTGCTTCGCCCGTTTTGTCCTTGCTGACCGCCGCGATCCTGCTGGCTGGTGCGCCCGTCATGAGCGCCACCGCCGCGGAACCTGCCGCTCGCAGCCACGCCAATTACACGTTCAGCATCGAACAGCAGCCATTGGTGTCGGCACTCAACGCTTTCACCGCAGTGACCGGCTGGCAAGTGGGCCTGCCGGCCGAACTGGGCCAGGGCGTATCGTCCCCTGGCGTGCGCGGCCCGCTGCCAGCGGAAAAAGCCCTGGACCGGCTGTTGGTGGGGACCAACCTGAGCTATCGCAAACTGGGCACCAACAACATCGTGCTGGAAAAACGTAGCGCCGGCAGCGCCCTCGCCCTGCAACAGGTGACCATCAGCGCCACTCGCAATGAACAGGATGTGAACAGCGTACCGAGCACCGTCAGCGTGCACGACCGCGCAGAACTGGACCGCCAGAACGTCAACAACATCCGTGAACTGGTGCGCTACGAACCCGGCGTCTCCGTCGGCGGCGCCGGTACGCGCTCGGGTAACGCGGGCTACAACATTCGTGGCATCGACGGCGACCGCGTCCTCACCCAGGTGGATGGCGTCGAAGTGCCGGACAATTTCTTCAACGGCCCTTACGCCAAGACCCGCCGCAATTACGTCGACCCGGAAATCGTCAAGCGCGTGGAGATCTTGCGCGGCCCGGCCTCGGCCCTGTACGGCAGCAGCGCCATCGGCGGCGCGGTGAGTTATTTCACCCTCGACCCGGATGACATCATCAAGCCAGGCCAGGACGTCGGTGCCCGCCTGAAGACCGGCTACAGCTCCGCCGACGAGAGCTGGCTGACCTCCGGCACCTTCGCCGGGCGTGTGCAAGACTTCGACGGTTTGCTGCACCTGAGCCAGCGCAATGGCCACGAAACCGAATCCTACGATGGCAACAACGCCACTGGCCTGGCCCGTACCGGCGCCAACCCGGAAGATGCGCGCACCACCAACGTGCTGGCCAAGCTGGGCTGGAACTATGGCGATGACAACCGCCTGGGCCTGACCTACGAGAAGTTCAAGGATGACCGCGACGTCAATCTGAAAAACGCAGTGGGCGGCCCGTTCATCGGTGGCCGGGGCATGAACCTGTACCGCGATCGTCGCGGTAACGACACCATTACCCGCGAGCGCTTCGGCCTGGAAAACACCTTTGCCCTGGAGTCGCCGATTGCCGACCGCATCAAGACCAGCCTCAACTACCAGATCGCCAAGACCGACCAGACCACCGCCGAAATCTACCAGGCCGGCCGTCGCGTCCTGCGTACCCGCGACACCCTTTACGAAGAGAAGCAGTGGGTCTTCGACGCGCAACTGGACAAGGCCTTCAGCCTCGGCGAAACCGACCACCAAGTGACCTACGGCACCACCCTCAAGCAGCAGAAAGTAACCGGTTCACGCGAAGGCTCAGCCTCGTGCCTGGCCATTGGTGCCGGCTGCACCGCCATCGGCGCGCCGAGCCCGCAAGCGAGCGACAGCGTGAAGAAGGCCAGCGACTTCCCCGACCCAACCATCAACACCTACTCGCTGTTCGCCCAGGACCAGATCACCTGGGACAAATGGACTTTCCTGCCTGCCGTGCGTTATGACTACACCCGGCTCAAGCCCAAGCTGACCCAGGAATTCCTCAACACCGTCAACCCGACCGGCGCCTATACCGTCGATGGCAAAGACAAGACCTGGAACCGCGTAACACCCAAGTTCGGCCTCACCTATGCCCTGACCGACAACTACACCTGGTTCGGTCAATACGCCGAGGGCTTCCGTACGCCGTCTGCCAAAGCGCTGTACGGTCGCTTCGAAAACCTCAACCTGGGCTACACCGTCGAACCCAACCCCGACCTCAAGCCAGAAACCAGCAAAGGCATCGAAACCGGGATTCGCGGCAAATTCGACGAAGGCTCCTTCGATATTGCGGTGTACTACAACAAGTACCGTGACTTTATCGACGAAGACAACGCCGTGGTCGGCGGCACCGTGGAGCAATTCAAGGCGGTCAACATCAAGCGCGCCACCGTCAAGGGCGTGGAAGCCAAGGGCCGCCTGAACCTGGATACCTTCGGCGCGCCGAAGGGCCTGTATACCCAAGGCTCGGTTGCCTACACCTACGGTCGCAACGACGACAATGGCGAGCCGTTGAACAGCGTCAACCCGCTCAAGGGCGTGTTTGGCCTGGGCTACGACCAGGACAACTACGGTGGCCTGGTGAGCTGGACCTTGGTGAAAAAACAGGACCGCGTCGACAGCACGACCTTCCACGCGCCCGACGGCGGCACCGACGGCCCGTTCAAGACCCCGGGCTTCGGCATCCTCGACCTGACCGCATACTACAAAGTGAGCAAAGACGTGACCGTCAACGGTGGCCTCTACAACCTCACCGACAAGAAGTACTGGAACTGGGATGACGTGCGCAGCTACGACAGCGTCGGCGAAGCCGGTGTGACCGGCCCGGCCAACCTCGACCGCCTGACCCAGCCCGGTCGCAACTTTGCGATCAACGTGATCTGGGACATCTGACCCTTCCGCCTCACCTCGCCGCCATTGCATCCGCGGCGAGGTGAGGATTTTTTACTGTGCCGCGTCTTCTTGTTCGTCTAGTTGATAACAGCTCTTTTCAGGGCACCCAGGCGCTTCTCTTCTCAAGGACTTTTTTCATGACCGCTTCTTCCACCGCAGAACGTCCAAGCCTGCGCTCCCAACGCCTGAACCAGATCACCAACGAGCCGCACACCAAGCTCGACGCATTGGTGAAGGCTCACGCGCCGTTCGAAACCCAAGCCAACTTCGCCCGCTTCGTAGTGGCCCAGTACCTGTTCCAATCGGAACTGGTGGCCTTGTACAACGATGCCGAACTGAACCAGATCATCCCTGACCTGGCCGCCCGCTGCCGCGCCGAAGCCGCCAAGCTCGACCTGGCAGACCTGGACACCGAAACCCCGGCCCCGGTTGCCGGCGCGGTGAACAACCCCAGCAAAGCCGAAGCTTTGGGCTGGCTGTTCGTCTCCGAAGGCTCCAAGCTGGGCGCTGCGTTCCTGATCAAGCGCGCCGTGGGCCTGGGCCTGAGCGAAACCTTCGGTGCCCGCCACCTGGGCGAGCCGGCCGGTGGTCGCGCCGAGGGCTGGAAAAGCTTCACCCGCACCCTCGACGGCCTGGCATTCAGTGCCGAAGAAGAAGCTGCCGTGGAAAAAGGTGCGATTGATGCGTTTGTGCGCTTCACCGTGTTGCTGGAACAGGCGTACGCTAGCGCACCAGAACTGGCGTAAGTGTTCTGGTAGACAGCGGTTCAATGTGGGAGCTGGCTTGCCTGCGATGGCGGTGGGTCAGCGCCAGATGTTTAACCTGATACACCGCAATCGCAGGCAAGCCAGCTCCCACACTTGGGTGCATTTCATGGCTGATAATGTGTAAACCTTCCCACCAGAAAACTGCAGCATGACCGGCAAACCCCAATCCTCCTCCAAAATCGCCCAAGTCCTCTTTGGCCTGCTGGCCTACGTCAGCCTGGGGATCGGCTTGGTGGCGATTGTGATACCGGGGTTGCCCACCACCGAGTTCATCTTGCTCGCCGCCTGGGCCGCCACCAAAAGCTCGCCGCGCCTCAGCGCCTGGCTGGAAAACCACCGCCTGTTCGGGCCGATCCTGTCCAACTGGCGCAATGGCAAGATCATCGCCCGTCGCGCCAAGGTCAGCGCCACCGTGAGCATGTTGCTGTGCGCCGTGCTGATGCTGGTGATGCTCGATCACGGCTGGCCGGTGTACCTGGCAATTGCCGGAATGAGCCTGGGCAACCTGTGGATCTGGTCCCGCCCCGAGCAGCTCGCACGCCCCGTATAACGGCCGGTGTAGGCATTTTCCTACCGCTCATCGCCTATTGCTCATGAATTGATTTGTGACGCCGATGTTTCAGGTACGGCGCCGAATGGACTTGGCTCTTCTGCGTGCATTCCAACAAGTCCATTCGTGAGTGAACCTATGTTCGACACCCTCTCCATCCGCTTGAAAATCGTGTTGCTGTCCGGCCTGTGTCTGCTGGGTGTGATTGCACTGGTGGTCGGCATCAATATCTACAACACCAACCAGAACGATCGGCTGGTCAGTGATTCAAGCTCACGAATGCTCACCGCCAGCGTGGAGCAGTTGCTGCAATCCAAAGCGGCCGAACAGGCCGGCCACTTGCAGCAGACCTTCGGCGAAAACCTGCTGGTGGTCACAGCCCTGGCCGACCAGATCAAAGACCTGCGTCAGTTGGGCATCCAGCGTTCCCTTGAAGCCGGGGCTCTGCGTGAAGAGCTCAACCGCAGCGTCAAAACCGCGTTCGAGCGCAACACCAAGGTGCTGGGCATCTGGTTATCGTTCGAACCCAACGGGCTGGATGGCAAGGACAGCGAATTCATCGACGACAAGGCACGCGTCTCCAACGAAAAAGGCCGGTTTTCCAGCTACTGGAGCCGGGCTGGCGGCGAAAGCCTGAATACCGTCATGGTCGAAGATGACCTGACCAAGACCACCCTCAACCTCAGCGGTACGCCCTACAACATCTGGTACACCTGCCCACGGGACACGCGCAGTACGTGCCTGCTGGACCCGTACGAAGACACCGTGGCCGACAAACCGGTACTGATGACTACCATTTCCCTGCCGCTGATCGTCGACGGCAAAGTCATCGGTGTCGTCGGCGTGGACATCGCCCTCACCGCCCTGCAAGCGACCACCGATGCTGCGCAGAAAGACCTGTTCAACGGTGCCGCCCACCTGGAGATTCTGTCCAGCACCGGCCTGATCGCCGCCTACAGCGGTGAACCAGCCAAAGTCGGCAAGAACCTGATCGACAGCCTCGGCGCCGAAGGCAAAGAGATCGTGCAACTACTGGCCAATGACCGGCCTGTTATCCGTGAACAGGACGACACCATTCGTGCCGTGTACCCGCTCAAGCCGATTGCCGGTGCCAAATCCTGGGGCGTGGTGATCAAGCTGCCCAAAGCGGTGATGCTGGCCGACAACGAAAAACTGCAAGCCGTACTCGACGAGGCCCAGGCAACGGGCACGCTCAAAGCCCTGCTGGTGGCCGCCGCCGCTGGCCTGCTGGGCTTGCTGTTGATCTGGCTGACCGCTACTGGCGTGACCCGCCCTATCAATAGCGTGGCCGCCATGCTCAAGGACATCGCCAGCGGTGACGGCGACCTCACCCAGCGCCTGGCCTATGCCAAGAAAGACGAACTGGGCGAGCTGGTGAACTGGTTCAACCGTTTCCTCGACAAGCTGCAGCCGACCATTGCACAGATCAAGCAAAGCATCACCGAAGCTCGTGGGACGGCCGATCAGTCGTCCGCCATTGCGCGCCAGACCAGCGAAGGCATGCAGGTGCAGTTCCGTGAAATCGACCAGGTCGCCACCGCGTCGAACGAAATGAGCGCCACCGCCCACGACGTGGCCAACAGCGCCTCCAATGCCGCCAGCGCGGCACGCGGTGCCGACCAGTCGGCCCGCGAAGGCATGTCGATCATCGAGCAGAGCACCCGCGATATCACCACCCTGGCCGACGAAGTCAGCAAAGCCGTGGGCGAAGTCGAAGCCCTGGCGGTCAACAGCGAGCAAATCGGTTCAGTGCTGGAGGTGATCCGCAGCATTGCCGAACAGACCAACCTGCTGGCGTTGAATGCGGCGATTGAAGCGGCACGCGCCGGGGAAAGCGGACGTGGTTTTGCGGTGGTGGCCGACGAGGTGCGCAACCTGGCCAAACGCACCCAGGACTCGGTGGAAGAAATCCGCCTGGTGATCGAGCGTATCCAGAGCGGCACCCGTGGCGTAGTGGCGACCATGCACTCCAGCCAGCACCAGGCGCAGAGCAATGCCGGGCAGATCCATCAAGCCGTGCAAGCCCTGGGCAAGATCAGCGACGCGGTCACCGTGATCAGCGACATGAACCTGCAAATCGCCAGCGCGGCCGAACAGCAGAGCGCGGTGGCCGAAGAGGTCAACCGCAACGTCTCGGCGATTCGCACCGTGACTGAAACCCTGACCGGCCAGGCTACCGAGTCGGCGGCGATCAGTAGCCAGCTCAATGCGCTGGCCAGCCAGCAGATGAAGTTGATGGATCAGTTCAGGGTCTGACTCGGTTCTGAAACATTGCCCCCTGTAGGAGCGAGCTTGCTCGCGAAAAACGTCGACGATAACGCGTGCTTCCTGAATAAACGCGGCGCCTTTGAGTTCTTCGCGAGCAAGCTCGCTCCTACATATAGAGCAGGGCAGTGGTGAATTACCGGCCGGGCCAGGCCTGGACGAACGGCGTCAGGTCTTCCTTCGGCGCCGTACGCGGTGGGTTCTGCGGCGTGCCCAGGTAGAGAAAGCCAATCACTTCTTCATTCGCCGCCAACCCCAGGCCTTTAGCGACATGGGCTGAGTAGGACAATTCGCCGGTACGCCACACCGCACCAATACCCTGGGCATACGCCGCCAGCAGAATGCCGTGGGCCGCACAGGCGGCGGCCAGCAACTGCTCGGACTTGGGCACTTTGAAATGCTCTTGCACACGTGCAATCACCACCACCACCAGCGGCGCACGCAGCGGGCCGTTCTGGGCCTTGTCGATGGCGGCTTGCGGTGCGTCGGCGTCTTGCAGACGAGCGGCTTCGGCCAACAGCGTGCCCATCTGTTCACGGGCTGCGCCTTCCACGGTGAGGAAACGCCACGGGCGCAGTTGACCGTGATCGGGCGCGCGCATGGCGGCGGCGAACAGCAGGTCGCGCTGCTCCTGGGTCGGTGCCGGGTCGAGCAAACGGGGCACGGAAACACGGTTGAGCAAAGCGTCGAGAGCCTGCATTGGCCACCTCCATAAAAAAATGTGCAGCCATTCTAGCGGGAAAGAATCGGGATGCCACCAAACGATAATTGCTCTTATTCAATCTGCCCTGCCCTGTTAGACTTTGCGCCTTAATTTTCTGCCCTCGTCCAGGAATCTCGATGTTCCGTGCGCTTTTGTACCTGCCTGCAGCGTTGATGGCTTTAAGCCTGACTGCTTGCGATGACGCCCCTCGCTTCACGAAAGCAGAGCCGGGTGAATCGCGGGCCGGTGGCGCGGCGACGGTAAACAAGCGCGACCAGAACGCCTTTTCCTTGCCCTCGGCCAACCTGGCGCCGACGCGGCGCCTGGACTTCAGCGTCGGCAACAGTTTCTTTCGCAACCCGTGGGTGATTGCGCCGTCCACCACCACGGCGCGCGATGGCCTGGGCCCGCTGTTCAATACCAACGCCTGCCAGAACTGCCATATCAAGGATGGCCGTGGCCACCCGCCACTGCCCGACGCGCCCAATGCCGTATCGATGCTGGTGCGCCTGTCCATCCATCCCTCTATTACAGAGCAGCCCGCCTACGCCAAGCTCATCGAACAGATCGGCGTGGTACCCGAGCCGGTCTACGGCGGGCAACTCCAGGACATGGCGGTGCCTGGCGTTGCGCCGGAAGGCAAGGTGCGGGTCGACTACACACCGGTCAACGTCAGGTTCAAAGACGGCACGCTCGTTGAATTACGCAAGCCCGACCTGCAGATCACCCAACTCGGCTACGGCCCGATGCACCCCGACACACGCTTCTCGGCGCGTATCGCCCCGCCGATGATCGGCCTGGGCCTGCTCGAAGCGATCAGCGATGCCGATATCCTGCGCAACACCGACCCCAAGACCGCCGACAAAGAGGCCATCCTGGGCCGCGCCAATTGGGTCTGGGATGACGCTCAGGCCAAAACTGTCCTCGGGCGTTTTGGCTGGAAAGCCGGGCAGCCCAACCTCAATCAACAAAACGTTCACGCGTTTTCTGGTGATATGGGCCTCACCACGTCCCTGAGACCCTTTGATGACTGCACCGACGCCCAAGTGGCCTGCAAGCAGGCGCCCAACGGCAATGGCCCGCAGGGTGAACCGGAAGTCAGCGATAACATCCTGCGCTTGGTGCTGTTCTACACCCGCAACCTCGCGGTGCCCGCACGTCGGGACGTTGATACGCCGCAAGTGCTGGCCGGCAAGAACCTGTTCTACCAGGCCGGTTGCCAGGGCTGTCACAAGCCCAGCTTCACCACCGCCGCCAATGCCGCCGAACCTGAACTGGCCAACCAGTTGATCCGCCCTTACAGCGACCTGCTGCTGCACGATATGGGCGAAGGCCTGGCCGACAACCGTAGCGAATTCAAAGCCACCGGCCGCGACTGGCGCACCCCGCCGCTGTGGGGTATCGGCCTGACGCAAACCGTGAGTGGTCACACCCAGTTCCTGCATGACGGCCGCGCCCGCAACCTGCTTGAAGCCGTGCTGTGGCATGGCGGTGAAGCTCAAGCGGCGCAGCAACATGTGTTGTCGTTCAATGCCGAGCAGCGTGCCGCGTTGCTGGCGTTCCTGAATTCTTTATAAGCTTTGCCCCACTTACAGAAGGGAGCTCGACATGTTTCGTCCCAAGTTGTTGTTCACCAGCCTCGCCGCCCTGGCCTTGGGCGCTTGCTCGCCCCAAGACCCGCAAGCAGTGACCTCGGCAGCCATCGCCAAACAAGTGATCCTGCCAACCTATAGCCGCTGGGTTGAGGCCGACCGTCAACTGGCCGTCAGCGCCCTGGCCTACTGCCAAGGCAAGGAAAGCCTGGACACCGCCCGCGCCGACTTCCTACACGCGCAAAAAGCCTGGGCCGAGCTGCAACCGCTGCTGATCGGCCCGCTGGCCGAAGGCAACCGGGCGTGGCAGGTGCAGTTCTGGCCAGACAAGAAGAACCTGGTCGGCCGTCAGGTCGAGCAATTGGTCAGCGCCCAACCGCAGATCGACGCCGCGGCCCTGGCGAAATCCAGCGTGGTGGTGCAGGGCCTGTCGGCCTACGAATACATCCTCTACGACGCCAAGCCCGACGTCGCCGACGAAGCCCAGAAAGCACGTTATTGCCCGTTGCTGATGGCTATCGGCGAGCGCCAGAAAGTCCTGGCCGAAGAGATCCTGGCCAGTTGGAACAGCACCGACGGTATGCTCGCGCAAATGACCAAGTTTCCGAACCAGCGCTACGCTGATTCCCACGAAGCCATCGCCGATCTGCTGCGCGTGCAAGTGACCGCCCTGGACACCCTGAAGAAAAAACTCGGCACCCCAATGGGCCGCCAGACCAAGGGCATCCCGCAACCGTTCCAGGCCGATGCCTGGCGCAGCCAGTCGTCCCTGCAGAGCCTGGAAGCCAGCCTCGCCGCGGCTCAGACCGTGTGGGTAGGCGTCGATAACAAAGGCCTGCGTGGCCTGCTGCCGGCGGACCAAAAGCCACTGGCCGAGAAAATCGACGCCGCCTACGCAGCGTCGCTGAAACTGTTCGCCAGCAACCAGCGCACCCTCAACGAACTGTTGAACGACGACGTCGGGCGCCAGCAACTCAACGACATCTACGACAGCCTCAACGTAGTCCACCGCCTGCATGAAGGTGAACTGGCCAAGGCGCTGGGCGTACAACTGGGCTTTAACGCCAACGACGGTGACTGATGATGCTCAGGCGACAGGCTTTGGCGGTGGGCAGCGTGCTGCTCAGCGCTATCACCTTGGGTGGCTGGACGCTGTTCAAGCACAAAGACAAAGGCCCGCTGCTGCTGTCGGCGCGCGATGACGCCGACGGCAAGCACTACGCTGTCGGCTATCGCCTGGACGGCAAGCCGGTATTTGCCACTCAGGTCAGCCAGCGCTGCCATGACATCATTAACCACCCGACGTTGCCGATTGCGTTGTTCGTCGCCCGTCGCCCAGGCACCGAGAGCTACCTGATCGACCTACGCGATGGCAGGCTGCTGCAAACCATCACCTCGAACGCCAACCGCCATTTCTATGGCCATGCGGTGATCCACAGGAGCGGTGACTGGCTGTACGCCACCGAGAACGACACCTCCGACCCTGGCCGCGGCCTGTTGGGTGTGTATAAGTTTGAAGGTGAGCGGCTGGTGCACAGCGGCGAGATATCTACCCACGGCATCGGCCCGCATCAAGTCTCGTGGATGCCCGACGGCGAGACGCTGATCGTGGCCAACGGTGGCATTCGTACCGAAGCCGAAAGCCGGGTAGAGATGAACCTCAATGCCATGGAGCCGAGCCTGGTGCTGATGCGGCGCGACGGCAGCCTGATCAGCAAGGAAACCCTGGCCCAGCAGATGAACAGCGTGCGGCACATGGGTATTGCCAGCGATGGCACCATCCTCACCGGGCAACAGTTCATGGGCCCGTCCCAGGAGCGTTCCGAGTTGCTGGCGATCAAGCGACCGGGGCAGCCGTTCGTGGCGTTCCCGGTGGCTGACGAACAGTTGCAGGCGATGGGGCATTACACCGCCAGCGTGGCGGTGCATAGCGAACTGCGCCTGGTGGCGTTGACAGCACCGCGGGGCAATCGCTTTTTTATCTGGGACATGGACACCACCGAACTACGCCTGGATGGGCCCTTGCCGGACTGTGCGGGGGTGGGTGCGGTGGCGGATGGGTTTGTGGTGACATCCGGTCAGGGGCGTTGCCGCTTCTATGACTGCCGCCAGGAAAAGTTACTGGCAACACCACTGGAGTTACCGGCGGGGTTCTGGGATAACCACCTGCACCTGGTCTAAAGACCGACGACATCAAAATGGCTGATCGTTCCCACGCTCTGCGTGGGAATGCGACCCGTGACGCTCTGCGTCACTGGCGCTAACGGACGAGACGCAGAGCGTCTCAAGAGGCATTCCCACGCAGAGCGTGGGAATGATCATGCCTGGCGCACCATAAAAAAAGGGCCTCGCATGGCAAGGCCCTTTTCGGGGTCAATCGTTTCAACTTTGCGGCCTCATCGCTTGAGACATGCCGAACATGAATAACAACAGTTCATGGTCGGGCTTGGCCGCCACACTCGTCTTGGCAATGCGTGGCAGCAGGCATTGCCCGCCACCGTCTACCGCACTCAACACTTGTGTACGAGGTTGTTCCCATACCGCCAGGGCCAGGGCTGCAACACCCAATGCCCCGACCAGAAACAAACCTCGTGCTATTTCTAGCTTCATCTGGTTAAACCCTTGATAGCGCTGCCAAACGCCGTCTCGTAAAAGTAGCTGAGTTTTTTCCAGTCGGTATCATTCCACGACGAATGGCGACGCAATTGCAGCATGTCGTGGGACGCGGCCCGATAAGCGGTCAGGCGCTGGCGGCATTTCTCAAAGTCCAGCAGGGCCACTTCCACAGTCGCCGCATCAGGCTCACCGGTCACCCGCACGAAAATGTGCTTGATATACAGGCAACCGTGTTGCCAGCGGCCTTTGTGCATACGGGCCAAGGTGCCGGCCAACTCTTGCAGCAGGCGCTCGTGGACCGCCTCGCCATACTGTTCGCGGCCACCGGCGGCGTACCAGTTTTCAATCTCGTCGAAACCGTCCAGAGACGCGGTGACCAACAGGGCTTTCCATTGGTGCTCCGGGTCGCGACGTGCTTCGCAAAACACCAGTTCCGGCACACGCACATCCAGCAAACGCAGGCCTTTGAGGGCATCGCGTTCACGCAGCACGGTCGGACGCCCAAAGGGGTGCAGCCAGCTACGGTAAATGTGGCCGGTCTGGCGCTTGCAATAGAGCAAACGGCCATTAGGGCTTATGACCCGTTGCACGCCACTTTCACCACCACGTCGGCGGTTGGGTTCTTCAACCCACTCACCCTGTTGACGCCAGAAAAAATCAAATCGTTCTTCGGGAGCTACATGACTGCCTACTACGCACTCAACTGCCATCCTGTTACCTCTTGCGCAATACATACACTCGCCACATGGCGTAGAGCGGTATGAAGTCCAGGGATTCCTGAACACGGAAACCGGCCTGCTCGAATTCTGCCTCGACAGTAGCAGCCGGTAACACAAACCGGTTTTGGTAACCTTCTTGCTCACCTTTTCTGCGACGACGCACTTCGCTGCGCTTGCGCTTCCAGGCCTTGAAATTGCCGTCTACCCACAGCGAAATAATCACGCTGTCGCGGGTAACACGTTGAAACTCGCGCAGTATTGTCAGCCTGTGCTCTGGCTCACCGATGTGGTGCATCAAGCGCATGCAAAAAATACTGTCGACGGAGTTATCTGGCAAATCGATATCAAAGGCAGAAGTCTGCAAAGGGCGTACCCGTTTCACCACCTCTGCCGGTTGGGCTGCGGTGGCGATCTTCAACATCGACGCCGAATTGTCAGCTCCGATAATCACACGGTTGGGTTTTTCGGCCAGTAACGGCCAGAAACGTCCAGCGCCACACGGCAGGTCCAACACCAGCCCCGGCTCGCCGGCCATGGCCAGCGCACCGCGCGCCAACTGCTCGTCGCGCTTGTGGGACAACCGGCGAGCCAGATTGTCCTGATGCTTGAGCAAATATTTCTGCGCGTGTTGATCGTCGTACTTGTCAGAAAATTCCAGCTTGATCGGGGAAGGCATCTTACGTCTCCAGTAACTGATGCCTACGACCTTAAGCAGCGAACTGTGATCAACAGGTCAACTCGTTGTGAAAATCTTGTCCTGTCCAATTGCATACATTTCAAGACTTTACAGAAACATTCAGTAGCACCGGGCCATCTTCGCCGAAAAGCACGCAGTCTGCATCAGCAAAACGACAGACTGAAGGGTCAGGTTTTGACTGGGTTGAGTTCCACATGAAAACGGCAGCCATTAGGCTCCATGGTGCTCAGGCTCACGCTCCAACCCTGGCTTTCGCAGATCCGCTGCACCAGTGACAGGCCGAGGCCAAGGCCCTCGCCACGCTTCTCGCTACCGCGCACGAACGGCTCGAACATCGCTTCGCGCTTCTCTTCGGGGATGCCGACACCGGAGTCCTCCACCGTGAAACCACTGGGCTCCAGGGTCAGGCGGATAAACCCTTGCTCGGTGTAATGCAGTGCGTTGCGCAGCAGGTTGCCCATCACCGCATGCAAGAAGGTGGTGTTGTAGCAGGTGTCCAGGGGGTTGCCTGGCAGGTAGATCAACGTCAGGCCTTTTTTCTCGATGGGCTCGCGCCAGATACCGAGCAGGTCTTCGGCCACCTGGGTGAGGTTGCCTTGGGGCGAACTGGCAGCGTCGTCGTGTTTGGCGCGGGCCAGCATCAGGAAGGTTTGCACCAGCTCGCGCATTTCTTCACAGGCACGGGCAATTCGTTCTACCTGATTGCGACCGCGCTGATCGATGGCCGGGTTTTCGCGCAACAGTTCGCAGGAGCTGGCCAGGACCATCAAGGGCGTGCGCAACTCATGGCTCACATCGCTGGTAAACAATTGCTCACGTGACAGCGCCTGGCGTAAACGCCCCAGGGTGGCGTCGAACGCTACCGCCAGTTCGCCCACTTCATCGGCGGCGTAATCCGGCGCCAGGGGCGGTGCCAGGCCCAACAGTTGGTCACGATGACGGACCTGGCGGGCCAGGCGCACCACCGGCGCCATCACCTTGCGGGCCAGCACCCAGCCGAGGAACGCCGCCAGCGCCAAGCTGAGTACGAACCCCACCAGCACCACCGCAAACAGCACGCGCTCACGCTCTTCGAAATCGCTCTGGTCTTGCAGCAATACATAACGCCGGCCGTCGACCACTTCGACCATGGCGTGGTACGACAGCGCCTCGCGAAACACCTCATGGAACCCCGGGTCCAGATGGCGCAGATCCTTGGGCAGTTCAAAATCGCCACGCCCGCCGCTGAAATAGAACAGCTGGTCCGGCTCTGGCCGGTGGCTCCAGTCTTCAACGCTGTCCATCAGCAACAGGCGCTGCAGGTCACCCCCCAGGCCAGCCGAGATCAACTTCTCCTCCACCAGGTGCACCGTCGCGATGATGCCGATGGCGAAGGCCCCCGCCACCAACGCACTCATCAAGGCGAAGGCGATGATGATGCGCTGGGCAAGGCTTTGCTTAAACTCCATCACGACCCTCGGCCAGGCGATAACCCACACCGTGCACCGTTTGCAGTAGCGGTTTGGCGAAGGGCTTGTCGATCACTTGACGCAATTGATGAACGTGGCTGCGCAGGCTGTCGCTGTCCGGGCAGTCGTCGCCCCACAGGGCTTCTTCGAGAATTTCCCGGCGCAGAACGTGCGGGCTTTTTTGCATCAGCACGGCGAGCAGTTTCAGGCCTACGGGGTTGAGCTTGAGCAAGCGCCCTTCGCGAGTGACTTCCAGCGTATCGAGGTCGTAGTTCAGGTCACCCACTTGCAGGGCACGACGCCCGCCGCCCTGGGCACGGCGCAACACCGCTTCGATACGGGCGGCCAGTTCCGACAAGGCGAAGGGTTTGAGCAGGTAATCATCGGCGCCGGACTTGAAGCCCTGCAGCCGGTCGTCCAGTTGATCGCGAGCGGTAAGCATGATCACCGGCGTGTCGCGGCGCGCGTCTTCGCGCAGGCGTTTGCACAGGGTGTAGCCATCGATGCCGGGCAACATGATGTCGAGCACGATCAGGTCGTAATGCTCGGTGGCCGCGAGGTGCAGGCCCGACAAACCGTCCTGCGCACAGTCCACTGTGTAGCCTTTGAGCCCCAGGTAGTCGGCCAGGTTGGCGAGGATATCGCGGTTGTCTTCAACCAATAGAATTCGCATGGGCAGTGTCTCCGTACGCGGTAACGGCCGTGTTGGCTCGCGCAGCTTAAGGCCAAGCGGGGCTCAGGGATAGAGCGCAGAGCCCCGCCGATAAAGCTTTTCAACTGTTTTTAGAGCCAAACAAGTTTTTCACTATAGCTTCACAAACTGACTACAGCCTCAGGAAGAAGATCGCCCCCCATTGATCTAAGGAACATAGACATGGGTTTTTTCAAAACCGCGCCAATGCGTTATTTGCTGTTGATCACCGGGGCTTGGTTAGTGGTTTTCCTGCTCACCCGCAGTGTGCTGCTCATCACTCACCTGGATGAAGTCGGCGGCAACCTGCTGCCGGTGTTTGGCGTAGGTGTGCTCTACGACCTGGCCTTCCTCGCCTATGCAGCCTTGCCGCTTGGCCTGTATTTGCTGCTCTGCCCACCCGCCCTGTGGCGCCGCCGTGGCCATCGCTGGTTCCTGCAAGCGGTGCTGACCGTCAGCCTGTTCGCCATGCTGTTCACCTCGGTAGCCGAATGGTTGTTCTGGGATGAGTTTGGCGTGCGCTTCAACTTTATCGCCGTCGATTACCTGGTGTACTCCGATGAGGTACTGAACAACCTGCTGGAGTCTTATCCGATCGGCAAGCTGCTGAGCCTACTGGCAATGCTGGCGCTGATTCTGAGCGTGGCTCTGCGCAAACCCTTCAATGCCGCGATGGCAGCGCCATTGCCTCCACTGCGTGGCCGTGTGATCAACGCCCTGGGCCTGCTGGTGCTCGCCGGCCTCAGCCTGCAACTGGTCAGCCAGGACAGCCCGCGCACCCAAGGCGGCAACGCGTACAACAACGAATTGGCCAGCAATGGCCCCTATCAGTTCTTTGCCGCGTTCCGTAACAACGAACTGGACTACACCCAGTTTTACAAAAGCCTGCCGACCGACGTCGTCGCCAAGCAGTTGCGCGCCGAACTGAGTGAACCCAACGCCCGCTTTATCGACCAGGACCCGCTGGATATTCGCCGTGCCATCACCAACCCCGGCACACTGCGCAAGCCCAACATCGTACTGGTGACCATCGAGAGCTTCAGCGCCAAGTACATGGGCAGTAATGGCGATACGCGCAACCTCACGCCCAATCTGGATGCGTTGCGCCAACAGAGCCTGTACTTCAATAACTTCTACGCCACCGGTACACGCACCGACCGCGGCCTGGAAGCCATTACCCTGGCAGTCCCGCCGACGCCGGGGCGTTCGATCGTCAAGCGCATCGGCCGCGAAAGCGGGTTCGCCAGCCTGGGGCAACAGCTCTCGGCCATCGGTTATGACAGCGTGTTTGTCTATGGCGGGCGCGGTTACTTCGACAATATGAACGCGTTCTTCAGCGGCAACGGCTATCGGGTGGTGGACCAGAGCAGCGTGCCAGAGTCGGAGATCTCGTTCAAAAACGCCTGGGGCATGGCCGACGAAGACCTGTTCAAACAGACCTTGAAACTGGCCGACGCCGACTACGCCAAGCAACAGCCGTTCCTGCTGCAACTGATGACCACCTCCAACCACCGTCCTTATACCTACCCGGACGGGCGCATCGACATCAAATCCGGCAAGGGTCGCGACGGCGCGGTGAAATATACCGACTACGCCATCGGCCAGTTCCTTGAGGCAGCGCGCCAGAAGCCGTGGTTCGATAACACGATCTTCGTGTTCGTCGCCGACCACACCGCCGGCAGCGCGGGCAAGGAAGACTTGCCTATCACCAACTACCAGATCCCGCTGTTTATCTACGCGCCCAAGCTGATCGACGCACGGGAATCCGCCCAACTGTCCAGCCAGATCGACCTGGCGCCAACCTTGTTGGGCCTGCTCAACCTGAGCTACGAATCGACATTCTTTGGCCGCAACCTGCTGCAAGACAACCCATTACCTCCACGGGTGGTGGTGGGCAATTACCAGCACCTGGGTCTGTTTGATGGCAAGGACCTGGCAATCCTCAGCCCGCGCCAAGGCTTGCGTCGCCACGACCAGGCCCTGGGCGAGAGCCAGGAGCTGCGCGTCGGTAGCGATGACCCCTTGATTCAACGGGCGATCACCTACTACCAGGCCGCCAGTTACGACTACAAACAGCAACTGCTGAGCTGGAAAGCGCCCAAGGAAGAGGCACCAGTCTTAAGCAAACGCTAATCAAAAAGCCCCGCGCAGGTGAGCGCGGGGCTTTTTTACCAAGGTTCGAGATGAAATCCCCCTCCTCTTTACCGGTTTCCAAACCGCTTGATTTTTGGCTGTGCCTGGGCCTGCCTGCCAGCGCTGCAGTGGCCTTGCTGTTGCTGGAGCTGACGTCACTGGACATGGACCTGGCCAGGCTTTTCTACAGTGCAGAGGCTGGCGGCTTCATTGGCCGCTATAGCTTCTTCCTTGAAGACATCCTGCATGACCGTGCCAAGCAACTGGTGATCCTGTTTTCGGTGCTGGCGATTCTGGGCCTGGTCGGCAGCTTCATCCTGCAGCGACTCAAGCCGTACCGCCGTGAACTGGTGTGCCTGGTGCTGTCGCTGGGAATGGCGACGGCGTTCGTGTCGCCATTGAAAACCATCACCGCCGTGCAATGCCCCTGGAGCCTCAAGGAGTTCGGCGGCCAGGAAACCTACAGTGAACTGCTCAGCCCGCGCCCACCTACCGATAAACCCGGCCGTTGCTGGCCCGGCGGACATGCCGCCACCGGGTTCGCCTTGTTCGCCTGGTTCTTTGCCTTGCGGGATCGACGGCCGCGGCTGGCCCGATATGCGTTCATCTTTGCCGTCAGCCTGGGCAGCGTGTTTTCAGTCAGCCGTATGCTGCAAGGGGCGCATTTCTTTTCCCACAATGTGTGGACAGCGATCTTTTGCTGGCTGATCTGCCTCGGGCTGTATTGCTTGTTGCTGTACCGGCCTAATCGCATTCTCCTGTAGGAGCGAGCTTGCTCGCGAAAAACGCACAGGCGCCGCGTTTACTCAGCAAGCACGCTTTACCGTTGACGTTTTTCGCGAGCAAGCTCGCTCCTACAGAGGAAGGCAAGCCGTGCATAAAAAAGCCCCGCCTGCATCACTGCAGGCGGGGCTTTTTATTGTGCAGGGTAAGGCTGGCTTACATCATGCCGCCCATGCCACCCATGCCGCCCATGTCTGGCATACCGCCGCCAGCCGAGCCTTCTTTCTTCGGTGCTTCAGCGATCGCAGCTTCGGTGGTCAGGATCAGACCGCCGATGGAGGATGCTGCTTGCAGCGCGGAACGAGTCACCTTGGTTGGATCCAGGATGCCCATTTCGATCATGTCGCCGTACACGCCAGTCGCAGCGTTGTAACCGTAGTTACCTTTGCCGTTCTTGACTTCGTTGACCACAACGCTCGGCTCGTCGCCAGAGTTGGCAGCGATCTGGCGCAGCGGTGCTTCAACGGCACGGCGCAGTACAGCGATACCAACGTTCTGGTCAGCGTTGTCGCCGGTCAGGTCAGTCAGGGCTTCCAGAGCACGGATCAGCGCAACGCCACCGCCAGGTACCACGCCTTCTTCAACGGCTGCACGGGTTGCGTGCAGGGCGTCTTCAACGCGGGCCTTCTTCTCTTTCATTTCAACTTCGGAGCCAGCGCCAACCTTGATCACTGCAACACCGCCAGACAGCTTGGCCAGGCGCTCTTGCAGTTTTTCACGGTCGTAGTCCGAGGAAGTCTCGGCAACCTGGGCACGGATCTGAGCGATACGGGACTCGATGTCGCCTTCAACGCCAGCACCGTCAACGATGATGGTGTTTTCCTTGGACAGGGTCACGCGCTTGGCACTACCCAGGTTTTCCAGGGTGGCGCTTTCCAGGCTCAGGCCGATCTCTTCGGAGATAACGGTACCGCCGGTCAGAACGGCGATGTCCTGCAGCATGGCCTTGCGACGGTCGCCGAAGCCTGGAGCCTTGACGGCTGCAACCTTGACGATGCCACGCATGTTGTTCACAACCAGAGTCGCCAGGGCTTCGCCTTCAACGTCTTCAGCCACGATCAGCAGTGGGCGGCCGGCTTTGGCAACGGCTTCCAGCACTGGCAGCATTTCGCGGATGTTGGAGATCTTTTTGTCGACCAGCAGGATCAGCGGGCTGTCCAGTTCGGCAACCATGGTGTCCGGCTTGTTGACGAAGTACGGGGACAGGTAGCCACGGTCGAACTGCATGCCTTCTACAACCGACAGTTCGTTTTCCAGGCCCGAGCCTTCTTCAACGGTGATCACGCCTTCTTTACCGACTTTTTCCATGGCTTCGGCAATGATGTCGCCGATGGAGCTGTCGGAGTTGGCAGAGATGGTGCCTACCTGAGCGATGGCCTTGGTGTCGGCGCATGGCTTGGACAGGTTCTTCAGCTCTTTGACGATGGCGATGGTCGCCTTGTCGATGCCGCGCTTGAGGTCCATCGGGTTCATGCCGGCAGCAACGGCCTTCAGGCCTTCGTTGACGATCGACTGAGCCAGTACGGTTGCGGTGGTAGTACCGTCACCTGCGTCATCGTTGGCACGGGAGGCAACGTCTTTGACCAGCTGCGCGCCCATGTTTTCGAAACGGTCTTCCAGTTCGATCTCTTTGGCTACGGAAACGCCGTCCTTGGTGATGGTCGGAGCGCCGAAGCTCTTCTCGATGATCACGTTACGGCCTTTCGGGCCCAGGGTCGCTTTTACTGCGTCAGCCAGCACGTTGACGCCAGTGAGCATTTTCTTGCGGGCGGAGTCGCCGAATTTAACTTCTTTAGCAGCCATGATCGATATTCCTTAAATACTTTGTAGTAACGGGAAAATGAGCGGGGAAATCAGCCTTCCAGTACAGCGAGAATTTCGTTCTCAGCCATTACCAGCAGGTCTTCGCCGTCGACTTTCACAGTGTTGCTGCCGGAGTAAGGGCCGAAAACAACCTTGTCACCCACTTTCACGGCCAGCGCACGTACTTCACCGTTTTCCAGGGTCTTGCCTGGGCCAGCAGCGACGATCACACCGTGGTTGGCTTTTTCAGCAGCCGAACCTGGCAGAACGATCCCGCCAGCGGTTTTCTTTTCTTCTTCGCTGCGACGGATGACGACGCGGTCGTGCAGAGGACGAAGCTTGCTCATTGTCGATCTCTCCTAATTGTGTTTTTCATCGGCCGGTTCAATCCGGCGGGTTAAATTCCGGCGGTGCCGGTCGCGGCTCGCTGGGCGAGACGCGGAAGTCTGTCTAGTGTCACCACCAGAAACCTTGCGGTGACCGTTACATAAGGGCGCCCAGGCTTATTACAAGGGGCCGAGGATGAAATTTTTTGTGTCGGCTCAAGGGTAAATGCAACACGGCACCCGAAGGTGCCGTGCCAGTGAAGCGGTTACTTAGGGTCGCGGTGTTCGAACTCGCCTTCGATCACATCACCTTCACGCCCCAGGGGTTGGCGTGGAGCCGGGCCACCACGGGGTTGCAGGTCGTCGGCGAACGCACGCTGGCGCATCGCCGCCTCTTCAGCACGCTGGCGCATTTTGCCGGCCAGCAGCTTGCGGGTGAATGGCAGCAACAGCACCAGGCCAAGCACGTCGCTGATAAAGCCCGGCAGGATCAGCAAGCCACCGGCCAGGGCCATCATCAGGCCCTCAAGCATGGTCTGGGCCGGCAGTTCGCCGCGGTTCAGGCTTTCACGGGCACGCAACGCGGTCGCCAGGCCGGCGACACGCAGCACCAGGACGCCGAGCATGGAGCCTACGATGATCAGCAACAGCGCCGGGAAAAACCCGATCGCACCGCTGACTTTAACGAATACGAACAGCTCCAGCACCGGGAACAGCAGAAAGAGCAATAAAAAAGGGCGCATCAAATGGTTCCTCAACGCAAGAATGCCTTGCCAGTCCACCTTAGATGACGTCGCCGTTGTGTAAATTCAAGCGTCAACCGTGGTTTTTTTCGGCCACACCTCGGCGTGAGCCAATGAAACCAGGGCTTCGCGTACTTGTGTCGGTGTGTTGCAAGGCGTCTCGAAAGGCAACCAGTGCAAGGATTGGCCGATACGCAAGTGCATGCCTTCGCTGTCGATGCCGGCCAGCTGTGCCGGCTCGCTGGTCGGCAAACCGCCGAGGTCGACGTAATGGGCGATGGCCTTGGTGTGATCGCTGTTCATGTGCTCGATCATGCTGCGCTCGGCCTTGCCCGCAAACGGGTTGGCCAAGGTTAACTGGTCGACCCAATGGATCGCGCCAAACCCACCGATGTAACGGTGACGGACGGGGTTGAGCACCCAGAAATCGAAATCGTGGGCCTTGTGGTAGTTGGCCGAATCAGGGAAGTAGCGGTAGTAGCGCTCGGCCGCAGCTTCGATGACGGCCGGGTCTTCCAGCTTCTCGGCTTCGGCCAGGTAGGTCAGGCGCCCCACGGCTTGCACATCATCGGCCTCGCGCTCACCCACCAACAGCGAACACTTGGGATCTCTTTGCAGGTTGTGGGTGTGCTGGGCAATGCGGCTGATCAGGATCAGCGGGCGGCCCTGCTCGTCCAGGCAGTAGGGCACCACCGAGCCAAAGGGAAAGCCGGGCATGGCTTTGGACTGTGTGGCGAGCGCCCCACGGTATTCCTTGAGCAACAGCTCTCGGGCGTTCTTGGCAACCTGCGTGCTCAATAGATGACTCCTCGGGTGTTCCGCCGCCCATGGCATATGGGAATGGATCTCAACACAAGGTAATCAATATCTGCGCAGGTTGCCAGAGTGGCCGACGCCGGTTTACCAGGCCACGCCGAAGCCTGCGGTGTAACGGGTCTTGCTCAAGCTGCTATCGGAGTCGCCGCTGATGACGTCACGCTCGGCCTTGAGATTGAGGGACGCCCATTCGGTGACTTTGTAGCGCAGGCCCATCTCGGCATCCAGGGAGTAATCGGCCGGACCGTCCAGAGGCTTGCCCAATTCGCCGTTGGTGAAGAACTCCACGGTCTTGCCCACCAAGTAGCGGTTGTAGTTCCACTTCATGGCCAGAGAGTAAAAGTTGTCCTTGCCGCCGTCGGCATATTCGTAATCGGTGCGGTTGACCAGCGAACCGAGGGAGAACGCGCCCAACTCATCATCCCAGAACTGGTAGCCCGGGCCGGTACCCACGGTGCGCTGGCGCGCCAGGTCCTCGACCTTGTCGCGCTTGTAGGTCAGGCGCCCCTGCCAGAACCAGTGCTCGGTGATAAAACGGTCCAGGTCGTATTCCAGGGCCCAGTTGTCGGTGGTGGTGACGTCGTCCTGGAACTCCCGGTTATATTCGCCCTTGCCCGTATGACGCCACTGGCCGTGACGGGCCGAGGTCTTGAAGTCGATGTCGTAGTCGTTGGTGTCTTTGTCCGCGCGTTTGTAGTCCAGCGCTAGGTCGACATTACCCTTCCAAACCAGGTCTTCGATCACGGGCTTGGGCTTCATGATCTGTTGGATACTTGCCAGTTCCACCGTCTTGGGCGCCTCGCCATTGGCCAGCACCACCTTGCCGTCATCCGATGCCTGCAAGGACTTGGCCTTTTCACCGCTGTAGGCGTCCTGCTTGACCAGCAGCTCCTGGTCACTTTCCAGGGTTTTGACCTGCTTCCAGTCCACCGGAATGGAGCCTGCGTAGTCGGTTTGGATCAGCAACTTGCCACCGTCGAAGACTTTGATCTTGCCGGTGAGCCGGTCACCGTTTTTCAACCAGACGGTATCGGCGAGCAAGGGCGTGGAAGCACTGAAAACAGCAAGGCACAACAGGGTTCTGGACAACATAAGCAAGTACGGGACTCGGGGTTGGCGAAAATAAGGGGCGTTATAGTGTTACATGGCTAGAACTGACTCAAGGATTTATATTGAGTTCAATACTCATCGTCATGTTTACAGACGTTTCTGACAAAACAACGACGATCTCAACGGATATCCCCACAGTGATCCTACCCGCCGATACGCCACAAAGCCCCGCCGAGATGCGCCGCACCGCACTCTACCTGACGTTGTCGCAGGTGCCCGAAGGCTGCGTGGTGAGTTACGGCGAGCTGGCCCACCTGGCCGGTTTGGGGCGGGCTGCCCGCTGGGTCGGGCGCACCCTGAGCCAGTTGCCGCAAGACACGCGGTTGCCCTGGCATCGGGTGCTGGCTGCCGGTGGTCGGATAAGTTTGCCGGTGGGCAGTGCCTCGGGTGACGAACAACGTGCGCGTTTACGTAGCGAAGGCGTCACCATCCTGAACAATCGTGTTGATATTCAGCGTCATGGCTGGCGCCCGGTAGAGCACAGCGGTTAGAGTGCGCGCTTTGTTTCCGCAAATCTGAGGCAGACTCCAGCCCATGCCCCGTAAAACCTGGCGCGCCGCGCTCGCCGCCTATGCCAGCCCTTCGACGTTAGTGCTGTTGTTGCTCGGTTTCGCCGCCGGCATGCCTTACATGTTGGTGTTCTCGACGCTTTCAGTGTGGCTGCGTGAAGCCGGTGTGGCTCGCGAGACCATTGGCTATGCGAGCCTGATAGGCCTGGCCTACGCCTTCAAATGGGTCTGGTCGCCGCTGCTCGACCAATGGCGCCTGCCGTTGCTTGGCAAACTGGGGCGACGTCGCTCCTGGCTGGTGCTGGCCCAATCGCTGGTGATCCTCGGATTGATCGGCATGGGCTTTTGTGACCCGCAAAAACACCTGTCCTGGTTGATCGCCATTGCGGTGGTCGTCGCCTTCGCGTCGGCCACGCAAGACATTGCCGTGGATGCCTACCGCCTGGAAATCGCCGACGACAGCCGTCAGGCCGCCCTGGCGGCAAGCTACATGTCCGGTTATCGCATCGCCGCCCTGCTGGCCACGGCCGGTGCGCTGTTCTTTGCCGAAGGCTTTGGCTCCACTGGCTTCAACTATAAACACTCGGCCTGGACCGGCACCTATGTGTTGTTCGGCGTGTTGATGGTGCCGGCGTTGCTCACCACCTTCCTCATGCGTGAACCTGATGTGCCACTGCGCACCCAGTTGCAGGCCGGCCGCTACAGTTTCATGCACCAGTTGGTGTCGGTGTTTGTACTCATCGTGCTGTTGGTCTCGGTGCCGGCGATGTTCACCCAGTTGTACAACACCGACTTCGCCAGCGTGCTGTTCCAGGGCGTGAGTTTGTGGGAACTGCTGATGGAAGACCGCGCGTTCCTGCGCGCCATCCTCTATATCATCCTCACTACCCTGTGCCTTTCAGCCATGGGCCGCCGGGGCCTGGCGCCCGTGCTCACGCCGGTCAACGACTTTATCCTGCGCTACCGTTGGCAGGCGCTGCTGCTGCTCGGGCTGATTGCCACCTATCGCATGTCCGACACGGTGATGGGCGTCATGGCCAACGTGTTCTATATCGACCAGGGTTTCACCAAGGACCAGATCGCCGGGGTGAGCAAGATCTTCGGCCTGATCATGACCCTGCTCGGCGCCGGCATGGGCGGCCTGTTGATCGTGCGGTTCGGGATACTGCCGATCCTGTTCATCGGCGGCGTGGCCTCGGCCGGTACCAACCTGCTGTTCGTGATGCTCGCCGACATGGGCCCCGACCTGCAGATGTTGATCGTCACCATCTCCCTGGACAACTTCAGTTCGGGCATGGCCACTTCGGCGTTCGTGGCGTACCTGTCGAGCCTCACCAACCTCAAGTTCTCCGCCACCCAATATGCGCTGCTCAGTTCGATCATGCTGTTGCTGCCGCGTTTGATCGGCGGCTATTCAGGGGTGATGGTGGAGAAGTTCGGTTATCACAACTTCTTTATGATCACCTGCCTGCTGGGTGTGCCGACGCTGCTCCTGATTGCGTTGCATTGGTTCCAGGAGAACCGCCGCGCCCGACTGAATCCCCCGCCGGAAGACTGATACGACTCGGTCAATGTGGGAGCTGGCTTGCCTGCGATAGCGGCGTTGGGTTCACCATCGCTATCGCAGGCAAGCCAGCTCCCACACAAGCGACGGTTACGACAGATACACCCAGCTACCTCACGCCTGTACTCCGGCGACAAGCGCCCGTACAATCCCAAGTCATTTCAAGTCCAAGCAACCGACAACGGCCTACCATGCGTACCAGTCAATATTTGCTCGCCACACAGAAAGAAACGCCTTCCGACGCGGTTGTAATCAGCCATCAGTTGATGCTGCGCGCCGGTATGATCCGCAAACTGGCCTCGGGCCTGTACACCTGGTTGCCCATGGGCTTGAAGGTGATGCGCAAGGTCGAAGCCATCGTTCGTGAAGAAATGAACGCTGCCGGCTCTCTGGAAGTGTTGATGCCGAGCACCCAACCGGCTGAGTTGTGGCAGGAATCCGGGCGCTGGGAAGAGTACGGCCCTGAGTTGCTGCGCTTTAAAGACCGTCATGGCCGCGATTTCTGCGCCGGCCCGACCCACGAAGAAGTCATCACCGACCTGATGCGCAACGAGTTGAGCAGCTATAAGCAGTTGCCGCTCAACCTGTATCAGATCCAGACCAAGTTCCGTGATGAGATCCGCCCACGCTTCGGCTTGATGCGTGGCCGCGAATTCATCATGAAGGACGCCTATTCGTTCCACGCAGACCAGGCTTCCCTGCAAGCGACCTACGACCGCATGCACCAGGCCTACTGCAACGTGTTCACGCGCCTGGGCTTGAAGTTCCGCCCGGTTGAAGCGGACAACGGCTCCATCGGCGGTGCCGGCTCCCACGAATTCCACGTGCTGGCCGAGTCCGGCGAAGACGATATCGTGTTCAGCAACGGTTCCGACTACGCGGCGAACATCGAGAAGGCCGAAGCCATACCACGTGAAACCTCGCGCCCTGCTCCCACCGAGGAGCTGCGCCTGGTCGACACGCCAGACACCAAGACCATCGCGGCCCTGGTGGAGAAATTCAATCTGCCGATTGAAAAGACCATCAAGACCCTGATCGTGCGCGCCGAAGAAGAAGGCAAACTGATCGCCCTGGTGATCCGTGGCGACCACGAGCTCAACGAAATCAAGGCTGCCCAGCAACCTGGCGTGGCCAGCCCGCTGGTCATGGCCACCGATGCCGAACTGCGCGACGCCATTGGCGCCGGTGCCGGCTCCCTGGGCCCGCTGAACCTGCCGCTGCCGATCATCATCGACCGTTCGGTCGAGCTGATGAGCGACTTCGGTATCGGCGCGAACATCGACGACAAGCACTACTTCGGCGTGAACTGGGAGCGTGACCTGCCGGTTCCGACCGTGGCCGACCTGCGCAACGTCGTGGCCGGCGACCCGAGCCCGGATGGCAAGGGCACCCTGGAGATCAAGCGCGGCATCGAAGTCGGGCACATCTTCCAGCTGGGCAACAAGTACAGCAAGGCGATGAAGTGCGAAGTACTGGGTGAGAACGGCAAGCCGATCACCCTGGACATGGGCTGCTACGGCATTGGCGTATCCCGCGTGGTTGCCGCTGCCATCGAGCAGAACAACGACGAGAAAGGCATCATCTGGAGTGACGCGCTGGCGCCGTTCCAGGTAGCCCTGGTGCCATTGCGCTATGAAACCGAGCAAGTACGCGAAGCCACCGACAAACTGTACGCGGAACTCACCGCTGCCGGTTTCGAAGTGCTGCTCGATGATCGGGACAAGAAAACCAGCCCGGGCATCAAGTTCGCCGACATGGAACTGATTGGCATCCCGCACCGGATCGTGGTCAGTGACCGCGGCCTGGCGGATGGCAATCTGGAATACAAGAGCCGGACCGAAGCCGAAGCCCAACCGTTGCCGGTGGCTGACGTGCTGTCTTTCCTCCAGGCGCGTATTCGTCGCTGAAAACCAGATCAAGAGAAGTCATGTTCAAGCGAAACACCAGAGCCCTGGGGGGCGCCGCCTTGTGCGGCGCCCTGCTGGTCAGCGGCTGCGCCAATCAGATGTCGCAACGCAGTGAGCACGAGGAGCGGGTCGAGCGTAAGTTGCTCGACCACAGCCTGCAGATCGATGTAGGCGAACCCACAGTGCTGGAGCTGCCGCAACGCCGGGTTCGCATTCATGAGCAGAAGACCTTCGAGGTCACCGAATTCGAAGTCACCCGTCGTTATGACCGCTACACGCCCTACCAGCCCTGGCGCAAACTCTATGAGATGCCCTTGGGTGCCGTGGCGCTGGTGGCGGGCGTGGGTGCCAACGTGGCGAATATCTTCGCCCTCGGCAACCTGCCCACGAGTGTGACCCATGACTGGTTGAGCTATGGCGTGGACGGCATCAACCCGTTCATGAACGTGCAATCCCACGGCCGTGCGCAACAGAACCTGGCGGCTATCGATGAAGTCCAGCGTGACAAGCGCCTGGAGTATTCGAGCCTGCCCTGGAGCGAGCGCCCGGTGCAAGTCACTGCCGGCAAGCAGACCCATGAGCTGACCACCGACCGTAACGGCATCCTGCGCCTTAACCTGTTGGACAGCCCCTTTGCCGAGCAGGACCTGAACCGCGTCACCACGCTGAAAATCACTGTGGCGGATGGCCAGGACGACGTGCATACCGACTCGACCCTGGCGGTCAGCAACACGCTGCGCAGCAAGCTGCTCGAAGCCCATGCCCTGATCTATGACGACCTGGAAGATGACGAAGTGAACCAGTGGGTACACCGGGTCAAACGCCTGTCGGAGCTGGGCCTGGAAGAAGAAGCCAGCGAGCTGGAACAAAGCCTGATCGAACTGACGCGCAATGATCCGGAGTTGCAGCAGGAGTTTGTGCAGGCGTTGACCAAGGACGGGGGGCGTTTGGTGGCGGATCCCGGCGCACGCTGATCGCTCAATACCTGTGAAGATCAAACTGTGGGTGCTGGCTTGCCTGCGATAGCGGTGTATCAGTTAAAGCATTCGTGACTGACACACTGCTATCGCAGGCAAGCCAGCTCCCACATTTGTTTCGGTTTTTTACCAGGAAAACTCGAGCTGTTCGTTGCCGCCGCTCAGGTCCAGCAACCGTACGCCTATCCCCAACAACCGCACCGGCTTGCCCCCGCGATTGAACGCCTGGGTCATCAACTGTTCATAACTCTCCAGATCCCGCCCTGCCCCCGCCTGCTCCAGCGTCGTCTGGGTAAAGTCATGAAACTTCACTTTCACGAACGGCTTGCCCGCCCGGTAGCTACTGTCGATACGCGCCATGCGCCCGGCCAGGGTCTCCATCAACTCCGGCAGTTTCGCCAGGCAACTTGAAAGATCGGGCAAGTCCACGTCGAAGGTATTTTCTACACTGATGGATTGCCGCCGGCTGTCGTTTTGCACTACACGATCATCAATCCCACGGGCCAGGCTCCAGAGGCGCTCGCCAAAACTGCCGAATTCGCGCACCAGCGCCAGTTTGTTCCAGTCGCGCAATTGCAGGCAGTCTTCGATGCCCAGGCGCGCCAGCTTGTCAGCGGTGACCTTGCCCACGCCATGCAGCTTGCTGACACGCAACTGCGAGACAAAGTCTTCAACTTGATCCGGCGTGATCACAAACAGGCCGTTGGGCTTTTTCCAGTCGCTGGCGATCTTGGCCAAAAACTTGTTGGGCGCCACGCCGGCAGACACAGTGATATGCAGCTGGTTGGAGACCCGGCGCCGAATGTCCTGAGCAATACGCGTGGCGCTGCCGCCAAAATGCGGGCTGTCAGACACGTCGAGGTAAGCCTCATCCAGCGACAACGGCTCGATCAAGTCGGTGTAGTCGCGGAAAATCAGCTGGATTTCTTTCGACGCTTCTTTATAGGCATCCATGCGCGGCTTGACGATGGTCAAGTCCGGGCACAGCTTCAGGGCGTGACGTGACGACATCGCCGAACGCACCCCATACGCCCGCGCCTCATAATTGCAGGTGGCGATCACGCCGCGCCGATCTGCCGAGCCACCGACAGCCAAGGGCTTTTGCGCCAGGCTCGGGTCGTCGCGCATCTCGATGGCGGCGTAGAAGCAATCACAGTCGACGTGGATGATTTTGCGCTGCGTCATATAAACGGGGTGTTAACCAACGGGTGGCCAGTATCGCACTCACCCCTGTATATAGCACCAGTAGTTTGAATCTTCTGTCTGAGCGGTAGGAAATTTCGTAGACGAATATATTTTATCAATCGAATCCAGCATCCCAATAGAGCTGAAAGCCTTGCCCTGTCTGGCTTCAAGCCCTCAAGAAGCCCCTCATCAAGCGCTAACCGATTGAAGCAAAAGCGCTTTTCTTCGATTCACAGGTTGACACACTCGCGTTCCTCTGTAGAATGCCGACACACAGACGCGGGATGGAGCAGTCTGGTAGCTCGTCGGGCTCATAACCCGAAGGTCGTCGGTTCAAATCCGGCTCCCGCAACCAAACATCAAAAAAGGCTACTCGAAAGAGTGGCCTTTTTTGTGCGCGCTTGTTTTCCCTTGCAGAATGCGCCCAACACCTTGATTTCAGAATAATTAGCGCTTATTTCAGCGATCGGCTCATTAACGGTTGACACCCCGCCATTGGGCTGTAGAATGCCGCCCACAGACGCGGGATGGAGCAGTCTGGTAGCTCGTCGGGCTCATAACCCGAAGGTC
>NZ_JALJRP010000041.1:0-40432 GCF_024519715.1 Pseudomonas sp. Pse35
TCCAACTGTGTTGACTGCCAGGCCGCCTTCGCGAGCAAGCCCGCTCCCACAGGTTTGACCGCATTCCTTTACACTGTCCCCCATTCATCCCCGGGGGCTTCATGGACATCGAACTGGCACGCACCTTCCTCGAAATCACCCGCTGCGGCAGCCTGGCCGCGGCGGCCGAGAAACTGCACGTCACCCAGACCGCCATCACCGCTCGTGTCAAAAACCTCGAGAACCAGCTCGGCTGCACGCTGTTCGTGCGCAATCGTGCCGGTGCGCGGCTGACCGCCGACGGCGAGGCGTTCGTGGTGTACGCCAA
The DNA here is from genome assembly GCF_024519715.1 of Pseudomonas sp. Pse35. NCBI lineage: Bacteria > Pseudomonadati > Pseudomonadota > Gammaproteobacteria > Pseudomonadales > Pseudomonadaceae > Pseudomonas > Pseudomonas sp. Pse35. The sequence goes on from NZ_JALJRP010000041.1 coordinate 308, forward strand.
CCAGTTGCTGCAAACCTGGGAAGCCGCCCGCCGTGACCTGCCATTGCCGGACGGCTATCGCAATGTGCTGCATATCGGCGGGGAGGTCAGCCTGTGCAACCCGTTGATGCTCGGCTGGGCCAAGGCGCTGCGCGAGCAGATACCGGGGCACGCGCTGCGCACCGAAGTGCGTGAAGGCGAGTACCTGCTGCGCCAACTGGAGTTGGGTGTGCTCGACGCCGCCTTGGTGTTCCAGCCGCAATACTGGCCGGGCTTGCAGGTGGAGCAGGTGCTGGAAGAAAAACTGATCCTGGTGCAATTGGCGAGCAAACCCTCGCCTTACGTGTATATCGACTGGGGCCAGGGTTTTCGCCAGCAACACGACGCCGCCCTGCCCGACCGTGCGCGTGCCGCGCTGAGTTTCAACCTGGGGCCGCTGGCGTTGCAGTACATCCTGGAGAATGGCGGTGCTGGTTACTTCCGCACGCGGGTGGTGCAGAGCTACCTGGACAGCGGCGTCATGCAGCGCGTGGCCAAGGCGCCGGAATTCAGCTTTCCGACCTACCTTGTGTATTCGCGGGCGCGGGATTCGGCGGTGTTGCAGCAAGCCCTGGAACTGCTACGCGCGGTGGTGAAGGCCGAAGGCGACTGGTCGCAACGCTGGGACCCGCTGATTTGAATCACTCTACATCTGCGCACATGCTAGCCTGCTGGTGTTTCCTCTCGCAGCCTTACCGATGAACAAGAAAAAGTCCGTCACCATCAGCGACATTGCCAAACGGGTCGGCATGACCACCATTACGGTATCCCGGGCCTTGAGCAAACCCGACCTGGTCAAACCCGCCACCCTGGCGCGCATTCTTGAAGTGGCACGCGAGCTCGACTACGTGCCCAACGCCTTCGCCCGTGGGCTCAAGCGCAGTGAAAGCCTGATCATCGGGGTCATCACCGCATCGGTAGACAACCCGTTCTACAGCGAGATGATCAAGGCGATTTCCCGCGAGGCGAAAAAGCACGGCTACACCATCATGCTGGTGGACACCGATGAGCTGGAAGAACTCGAAAGCAAGGCAGTCGATACCCTGCTGGGCTATCGCGTGGCGGGGATCATCCTGTCGCCGGTCTCCGACGAGCCAAGCTACCAGCCCGACTACCTCGAACGCCTGGGCAACGGCAAGACTCCGGTGGTGCTGCTCGATCGCACGATCCACGACAGCCCGTTCAGCCGCGTGGTGCTCGACAACTACCACAGCGGCCTGCAAGCCGCGCACTACCTGTTACGCCAAACCCCAAACCTCAAGCGCCTGCTGGTGCTGACCGGCCCCGAGCACTCGCGTATCAGCGTGGAGCGCCTCAAAGGCCTGCGGGAAGTGCTGGCCGAACATCCCGACATCCAGGTCGAGGTGCAGGCGGGCGACTACACGCTGATGCCGGCTTACCTGCATACCCTCGATTACCTGGCCGCGCACTCGGCACCGGACGCGATCATGGGTTTCAACCAGTTGATCACCCTGGGCGCCCTGCGCGCGTTGCGCATGCATAACATCGCCCATGACAGCCTGACCATCTGCGGAATCGACCGCCTGCCCTTCGCCGATATCTTTGGCGTGCCGATTGCCTGCGTGGCCCACGACGCGTCCCTGGCCGGCAGCAGTGCGGTGCGCCTGCTGCTTGATCGCCTGCAAGACCCGCACAAGCCACGGGACAAAGTGGTCATCGCCGGGCAGTTGGAAAACGGCTAGCGGCTGGTATAGCCGCCGTCCACCGGCAGGCTCACGCCACTGATCATGCTCGCTGCGTCGCTAAGCAAAAACAGCACCGGCAGCGCCACTTCCGCCGGTTGCGCAAAACGCCCCAAAGGAATCGCTGCCAGCGCCGGGTCGCGCTTGGCCGGGTCGGACCAGGCCATGGCCGCCATCGGCGTCAAGGTCACGGTGGGGTTGACGCTGTTGACGCGTATGCCAAAACGGCCCCACTCGGCGCATTGCACGCGGGTGATCGCATCCAGTGCAGCCTTGGAGGCGCAGTAGCTCAGGTGATCATCCAGCGCCACCAACGACGCCTGGCTGGAGACGTTGACGATGCTGCCGGCCATGTTCGCCTCGATCATCTTTGCCGCGACCCGGCTGGCCACTTGCGCAGCGGCGCGGGCGTTGACGCTCATCACCTGGTCGAAGGCGCCGGCGCTGATGGCCGCGGCAGGCTCCAGGCGTGAGATACCGGCGCAGTTGACCAGGCCGTGCAGAGGCGGCAAATCTTGCAGGGTTTTGTCGAGGGCGATGCTGTCAGCGATATCCACGCACAAGGTGCGGCACCCCAATGCCGCCAACGCCTGGGCATCGCGACCGAGAGCGAAGACTTCGGCGCCGCTGGCGATCAGTTGCTGGGCAATTTCGCGACCGATGCCGCTGCTGGCACCGGTGACGAGGATGCGCTGGTACGAAAAGTCGAAGGTGGTAGACATAAATAAAGATCTCAAAACCAATGAAGACCCACTGTGGGAGCTGGCTTGCCTGCGATAGCGGAGTGTCAGTCTCCTTATCGGGTGCTGATACACCGCTATCGCAGGCAAGCCAGCTCCCACAGTTTTGGACAGTGTTGAATCAGGTGGCTTGCAGGTTGTGCATGACCGGTTTCAGGGCTGGGTACAACTTCAGGTACTCGGCAAACGCCCGGTCATAGGTCATGACATTCTCCCGCTTGGGCTGCGCCCGCAATTGCAACTGCACCCAACCCGTGTCCATCTGCCCATCACTCACCAACCCCATCGTATGCGCCGCCAACAACGCCGCGCCCAGGGCTGCTTCTACCTCCTGCACGATCGTGTACACCGGGTAGCGTGTGACGTCGGCGATGATCTGCATCCACAGGTCCGAATGGCTCGCCCCGCCCACCACAATCAAGCGCGGGTCCAGGGAATGCGCGCCCTGGCTGCCCGCTTCGATATTGTGGCGCAGGGCAAAACTCACGCCCTCCAGCACCGCGCGGTACAGGTGAAAGCGGCTGTGGTAGAGGTTGAGCCCGACAAAACTGCCGCTGGCGCGGTCATCCCACACCGGGCTGCGCTCGCCCATCAAGTAAGGCAAAAACACCACGCCTTCGCTGCCTGCCGGAATCTTCATCGCGCTCTGCTCCAGCAGCGCCAGGCTGTCTTGCCCCGTGGCCTGGGCCTGCTGTTCTTCGGCCTGGCAGAACTGCTCGCGAAACCAGCTGACCGAGGCCCCGGCGGTGATCGCACCGCCGAAGATGTACAGGTCGCGGTGGCCGTTGTAGACATGGGGCATGCTCACCAAACCGTGGCGCGCATCCACCTGCTGGTTCAGGTAGCCCCAGCACATGCTGGTGCCGATCATCGCCACATGATTGCCTGGCTGAGTGACACCCGCCGCCAGGGTCGCCATGGCCGCGTCCACGCCCCCAGCGAGGGTCGGCGTGCCCGCCTGCAAGCCCAGGCGTGCGGCCCAGTCTGCAAGCAAACCACCCACCACCTCGCCGGAATACAGCAACCGCTCGGGCATCATCGACTGCGCGATACCCAACGCCTCCAGCATCTCGCCTGACCAGTTGCGCGCCGCCACGTCGTAGACACCGCCGATATTCCCGGCGCTGCTGTGGTCCACCGCCAACTCGCCGGTCAGGCACCAATTGATGTAGCTGTTGGGCGGCAACAGGTAACGGGTATTCGCCCACACCTGAGGCTGGTGCTGCTTGAGCCAGAGCATCTTGGTGAAGCCGTAGTAGCTGTCCACCGAATTGCCGGTGATGGCGAACAAGCGCTCCAGGTCCACATGCTCACGCACCCAGGCCACCTGCTCGCCGGCGCGGCGGTCCATCCAGATCAGGCACGGGTGCAGCGGCGTCATCTGCGCATCCACGGCAATGCCCGAACCACCGTACAAACTGCTGATGCACAGCGCCTTGACCTGCGGCGCCGGTACCCCGGCCTTGGCCATGCACTGGGCCACGCACGTTTCGACAGCATCCAGCCACACCTGCGGCCACTGCTCGGCCCAGCGCACTTTCGGGGTGTCCACCCGATAGCCTTGGCTATGCTGGGCGATGATCGTGCCTTGGGCATCCACCAGCAGCGCCTTGGTGCTCTGGGTGCCAATGTCTACACCGATGACGTAGTCCATCTCAGAGCACCGGCGTCAACAGCACCTTGATCGACTTGGTCGAATTGGCCAGTTCAAACGCCTCGGCCCAGTCGTCCAGCGGGAAATCATGGGTGACAATGCCTTGGGAGGTGACCAGGCCACGCTCGAACAGGTCGATGGCGATCGGGTAGCAATACGGGCCCAGGTGCGCGCCGCGCACGTCGAGCTCCTTGCGGTCGCCGATGATCGACCAGTCCACGCTGGTCTCGGCGCCAAACACGCTGAACTCGACAAAGCGCCCGAGCTTGCGGATCAGGTCCAGGCCCTGGGTGACGCCGGCCGGTACGCCGGTGGTTTCGATATAGACGTCGCAGCCGTAGTTGTCCGTCAGCCCGTTGATGATCTCGCGAGCGTTGTCACGGGCGGGGTTGATCACCACATCGGCGCCGAATTTTTTCGCCAGCTCCAGGCGTTCATCGACCATGTCGATCACCACCAGCTTCTTCGGGGTCTTCAGCGCGGCGACCTGGACCATGCACAGGCCCAGGGTGCCCGCGCCGGCAATCACCACCACGTCGTCGAGCTGGATATCGCCACGGTTGACGGTATGGATCGAGCAGGCCATCGGCTCCACCAGCGCCGAGTCTTCCAGGGACACCGACTCAGGGATCTTGTGCACGATGGCGGTCTTGGGAATGCGCATGTATTGGGCCATGCCGCCTTCGGCCACTTCGCGCTGGAAGCCGAAGATGTTGTGCACTTCGCACATCCAGTATTTGCCTGATTTGCAGAAGCGGCACTTGCCACACGGCACGATCTGTTCGGCGATGACCTTGTCACCGACCTTGACCTCAAAGTGCTCCTCAGCGCCCTCGCCGGCTTCGACCACGTAGCCGAAAAATTCGTGGCCCGGTACTACTGGCGCCTTGACCCAGGGGTTGTCGCCGCCCCAGAACATCGCCGCGCCCGAGTGGCACTTGCAGTCACTGGCACAGATGCCGCAGGCGGCGATACGGATCACCAGCTCATTGGCACGCGCCTGGGGTTTGCCGATGCGCTCCAGGCGGTAGTCTTTCGGGCCGTGGCAGACGACGGCTTGCATGTGAGTGTGCTTGTCCATGTGTTCGGTCCTGTGTAGTGAGGTATTAACGATGGCGCTGACGGCTGATGAAAATCGCCAGCAAGATGATCCCGCCCTTGATCACGCTCTGGACGTAGGGCGACACGCCAAGCATGTTCAAACCGTTGTTCAACACGCCCAGCAGCATGGCGCCGAGCAAGGTGCCGATGATCACTCCGCGGCCGCCGGCAATCGACGCACCACCCAGTACCACGGCGGCAATCGCATCCAGCTCGAACGACACGCCGGCATTCGGCTGGCCGCTCATCAAGCGCGAGGTGAGCACCAGCCCGGCAATCGCGGCGGTGAAGCCGCTGATGCCGTACACCAGCAGCTTGAAACGCGCCGCTCGCACCCCTGACAAGCGCACCGCTTCTTCATTGCCGCCGATGGCGTAGATGTAGCGGCCGATGCGGGTGTGTTGCAGCAGCACATAGGCCGCCAGGTAGGTGATCAGCATGATCAGGATCGGCACCTGCAGGCCAAACACACTGGCGCGACCGAAGAACGCGAACCACTCTGGCAAGCCGGAAATCGGGTAGCCGTCGGTGTACATCAGCCCGAACCCGCGGGCGATGCCCATGGTCGCCAGGGTGACGATGATCGGCGGCATATGCAGGTACGCCACGAACAGCCCGTTGCCGATGCCGAAGGTCACGCCCACCAGCAGCCCGGCGCCAATCGCCAGGCCCGGCGGCAACCCGGCGACCATCAGCCCGGCGGTCAAGGTGCCGGACAACGCCATCACCGGCCCCACCGACAAGTCGATGCCACCGGTGAGAATCACGCAGGTCATGCCCACTGCGATGATCGCGTTGATCGACACCTGGCGGGCGATGTTGGAGAGGTTGCTGGCGGTGAGGAAGGTGTCACTGGCGAGGATCATCACCAGGGTCACCACCACCAGCCCGACAAAGGGATAAAACGCCGGCGAACGCAGCAGCCGCGCCAGGTTCAGGCGCAAGCGGCCGGTGCCGGCGGTGTTAATGGACGTATTCACTTGAGCCCCCTGTTGCATGGCGCATGACCTCTTGAGGATTGACGGCGGACGCTTCCAGTACCTTGACGATGGCGCCCTTGTGGAACACGGCGACGCGGTCGCACATGCCGATGACTTCGGGCAGCTCGGAAGAAATCATGATGATCGCGTAGCCCTGTTCGGTGAGGCTGCGCATCAACGCGTAGATCTGCGCCTTGGCACCCACGTCGATGCCGCGTGTGGGTTCGTCGAACACCAGCACGTCGCAGTGGTGGTTGATCCAGCGGGCGATCACGACTTTTTGCTGGTTGCCGCCGCTGAGGTTCACCACAAGGCTTTCGCCACTGGGTGCCTTGATCGACAGCTGGCGCATCAGCGCTTCGACGCTGGCGCACTCGCGGGCCTTGTCGATCAGGCCCGAGGCGTGCTGATACTTGGGCAAATTGTTCAGCGAGATATTTTCGCGAATGCTGAAGGCGGTGATCAGCCCTTCGCTCTTGCGGCTTTCGGGGAGCAGGCCGATGCCGCAGGCCAGGGCTTGGGCCGGGTCATCGAGGCTGACTTTTTCTCCGCGCAGCCACACGTCTTTGCTCACCGTGGGCAGCGCGCCCATCATGCCCAGGGCCAGTTCGGTGCGGCCCGAGCCCACCAGGCCGGCGAAGCCCAGGATCTCGCCTTTATGCAAATTGAAACGGTTGTGGGGACCGTTGCGCACCAGTTGGATATCCTTGACCTCCAGCAGCAAGGGGCCGCGTTCGCTGCTGGGTTTGGGCGGGAAACTGCATTCCAGTCGGCGGCCGACCATCATCTCGACCAAGTGATCGATATCGCTGTCGGCCACTTCGGTAACGCCTGCATTGCTGCCGTCGCGCAGGACGCTGATGCGGTCGCAGACCTGGAAAATCTCTTCCAGGTGGTGCGAGATAAAAATCACCGCCACGCCCTGGCGCTTGAGTTCGCGCATGATCTCGAACAGCAACTCGGCTTCACTGGGGGTCAGCGTCGCGGTCGGCTCATCGAGCACCAGCAGGCGCGCATCCAGGGCCAGGGCCTTGGCGATTTCGACAAACTGCTGCTCGGCCACGCTCAGGTGCTTGACGGCGCAGTGCAGATCGATGCTGACCCCGAGGCGCTGGAACAACGCCTGCGCAGCCTCGGCCATTTCGCGTTTGCGCAACAGGCCGAAGCGGTTGCTCAGCTCATGGCCGAGGAAGATATTTTCTACCGCCGTGAGGTAGGGAATCAGGCTGAACTCCTGGAACACAATGCCAATCCCGGCGGCAATCGCATCCCGATAGGTCGCAAATTGTCGGGCCTGCCCGTCGATAAGGATCTGCCCTTCGTCCTGGTGCTCGACCCCGCCCAGAATCTTCATCAGGGTGGATTTGCCCGCGCCATTTTCCCCGAGCAAGGCGTGGATTTCGCCGCGCTCCACTTGCAGGTTGATGGCCTTGAGGGCCTGCACCCCAGGGTAACGCTTACAGATGTTTTCCAGCTTCAGAAGACTGCTCATACCGCCGACCTCGCACTCAGAAGGAAGACCTGGGCCCCACGAACTACGCGGGGCCTGGGGGGTTTACCAGCTGAAGTCCTTGGCCTTGGCCTGGTCGATCAGGGTGATGTCCACCGGCACGCTGGCCGGTACTTGGGCGCCCCACTTCTTGGCCAGGGCGATGCCCAGTGCTAGGCGGATCTGGTCGCGGGGGTATTGGGCCGAGGTGGCGATGAAATGGCTGCCGGGTTTCTGGATCGCCTTGATCGCTTCCGGCGCACCGTCGACGCTGACCAGCTTCACGTCCATACCGCTGGCTTCGATGGCCGACAGCGCGCCGAGAGAGCCATTGTCATTCACGCTGAAAATGCCCTTGAGGGTAGGCTGGGCCTGCAACATGTTTTCGGTGACGGTGAGGGCCTGATCGCGTTCCTGTTTGCCGTTCTGGATGCTGACGATCTTGATGTCCGGGTGCTTGGCCACCGCCTCTTTGCAGCCGCGCACACGTTCGAGGATCGGCACCACGGCGATGCCGTCAAGGATAGCGATATTGCCTTTGTCACCGATGGTTTTAGCCAGGTACTCACAGGCCTGGAAACCGGCGTCGAAGTTCTTCGAGCCCACGAATGAATCCAACGGGCCATCTGCCTGGGCATCCACCGCCACCACTACGACACCGGCAGCATGGGCCGACTTGACAGCCGATTGCACACCGACGGAATCAGTGGGGTTGATCAGCAGGATGTCGATGCCCTTTTGCAGCATGTCTTCGACATCACTGACCTGCTTGGACACGTCGTGGCGGGCGTCGGTGATGATCAACTTGGCACCGATGGTCGCGCCGGCTTCTTCCAGGGCGTTTTTCATGGTGACGAAATAGGGGTTGTTGATTTCCTGGAACGAGGCGCCGATGCGGATGGGCTTGGCAGCGTCGGCAAACGCGGGGGTCGCGCTGCCCAGGGTGATGCTGGCAGCCAGTAAACACAGGGTTTTCGGGAGCATTTTCATGGCGTGGGTCTCTGTTTTGTTTTTATTTTTAGAGCAAATGTTATCGTTAACATTTTGCCAGAAACTAACAAGTAATTCAGACCTGTGCAAGCCTCCACTGGTCGGTCTCGGGCAAAAACGTGGGAGCTGGCTTGCTCTCCGGTTGTAGGAGCGAGCTTGCTCGCGAAAAACTCACAGGCGCCGCGTTTATTCAGAAGCCCGCGTTATCGTTGACATTTTTCGCGAGCAAGCTCGCTCCTACAGGAGGGATGAGGTGGTCAGTAAAAACTCGCACATCCGCTTACGCCAACTAAGCTCAGCCTCAAATAAAAACACAGCGAGCAGCCGGCCATGCCCCACCCGACCGAGACTTTCCGCGACCGTTACCGCGCAAGCGTCAACCCGCGTTACAACCCCTGGCTGCACGCCGCATTCGTGCTTGGCTACGGCATCGCCTGCATCACGCTGGCCTGGTCCTCCACCGCCGATATCACCGCCCTGCAGTGGCTGACCGTGCCCCTGACCCTGCTGTTCTTCAACCTGTGCATCTACCTCGTGCACCGCCACCTGGGCCATCACAAACATGCATTCGCCCGGCTGTTCTACGCACGCCACACCGGCGATCATCACAGCTTCTTCACCCCCGGCCACATGACCTACGACAGCCCTCGGGACTGGCGCGTCATCCTGTTTCCAGCCTGGCTGATCATGCTGCACAGCCTGGCCATCACCCTTCCCGCCTGGTGGCTGCTCAGCCAACTGAGCCCCAACGTTGCCGGGTTGTTTGCAGGCTGCATGATCCTTGGCTACCTGCTCTACGAAGTGTTCCATGCCTGCGAACACCTGCCTGCCGAACACCCGGTGGCACGCCTGCCATGGATTCGCCAGATGCACCGCCTGCATGCCCTGCATCACCGTCGTGAGCTGATGCAGGGGCGTAACTTCAATATCGTGCTGCCGTTGATGGACTATTTGTTTGGCACTTTGTATTGGGAGCCGCGTTCTCACGATAGCCAGAAATGATCAGGAAAAAGCCACAAAAAAGGGGCAGCCTCTAGAGGCCGCCCCTTCTGCTTCACATCACGCTGTCAGTGGATGATGTCCTGAGTGCAGATATGCCCCAGGCTGACGTATTGCACGTTCTCACCGCCAACGCCCACACCAGGGAACTCAGCCAGCTCAATACGCCAGCCACCCTCGTTGTAGGTGGTACGCCACTTGTAAGGCACACCAGTGCTGCTGTCGTTGATCACCGTTGTGTAGTCACCGAAGCACGTACCGATATTAGCCGTGGCCTCTGATACACCCGCGCTGTTGGTAGTCGCTTTGTAGTCAACCCAACGGTAGTTCAAGTCGACGAAGTGGTTATCGACGCGCAATACCGGCGTGACCCCCAGCAACGGCGCACCGGTGGAGTCCGACCATTGGGTCGACCAGTTCAACAGCCGAGCGGTTTGCGTGGCCAGCCACACTTCCGTCACCCGCACGATGTTGTCACCTTTGACACTGCTGGTGTTCAAGCGCGGTGTGGAACCCAGGCTCAGTTGGTAATACTTGCTCGGGTCCTGCGCCACAGCCGGGTTGGCCCGTACACGCACCTTCACCGTGGTGCCCGGCGCGACGCTCGGGTAGGTCGAGGTAGAACCGGCCGGCACGGTGACCCAGTTGGCGCCATCAAAGCGGTCGAAGATCCACTGGTTTCGGCTGCCGTTCTCGTCGCCCGCCAGGTACATGCTCACGCTTTGGCCACGTACCGCCGTGAAGTCGAAGTAATCGACATCGTTGGCGCTGTCGAGATTGCCGCTGACCTTGTTCATCGAATCGGGCAATACGAACGCGGTTTGCGCGCTGTCGTTGGGCTCGAACGCGTCGATGTTGCTGTCCACCGCCACGCCGAAACTGAACTGCGCGTTATCGGCGACCTTGGCCACCATGTACCAGTAGTAGTCGCCGGCCGGCAGCACGCCGTTGAGGTATTCATCGGCATTGCCTGCAGCATCCGACGAACCGACCACACTCAGGTTGCCCTGGCCGTCATCCTGAAACAGGGTCAGCGACATATCCGCGCCTGCGCTCTGGTTGACCAGTTGCACCTGCACCCGCGCGTTCTGCGGCAGGTTGAAGTGGTAGGCAAACTCGTTACCGGCTTGCACCGCATCGACGGTGTAAAGCGTGTTGATATCCAGGGTTGGAAACAGCGGTTCAAACGCCGCGATAGCCGCACCTTTCAACGCGCCTTGCGCCGGCTTTTTCAACTCACTCACCACGCTGTCGAACGGCTCGGACTTGAGGGATCGGGTCACGGCCTTGGACTGACCAGACTTGGCCACCAGCAGTTTTTTCTTGAGTTCGGTCGAAACCTTCGAGGCGTCCAGCTTGCCGCCGGACTTGAGCGCTTTGTTCACGGCCTGCTTGACCGCTTCGGCACTGAGTTTCGCAGGCGCTTGATCAGCCAGGGCAAAGGCCGAAACGAAGCAGGAGGCCATCATGGCCGCGCCTAGCATAAAGGCTTTTTTCGATTTCATTTTTTATCCATCCATAGTTAAAAAATTGAAGCTCAGGTAACCGGTGACATCCGGTCACCTGGGATGGACTGTAGGATAAGACTGTATGCATGTACAGTATTTTTTTGAAAAGCCTGTACGAGTATTACCCGTCGGACCGTAGGGCAAAACTACCCTGCTATACCCCCTAATACCCCGTCATCTCCAAATACCCCACCCCACCCTCAAACCGCACCGGCCCTTCCCAGTACGGAATACCCAAGTCCATCCACGCCTTCGGGTTGACGGCCTCGGTGGTGATGTCCAGCTGTTTGCCGGGAATTTTCAGCGACCAGCGTGTGGGAATGTTGCGCCCGTCGATGGCCGTGGTGGTCAGCGGTGTGAGTTGGATATCGCTGTTGTGCAAGGTCTCGGTGTGGCCCTGGGCGTCGATCCAGGTGCCGGTGAGGTAACCGTCGCTGTCTTTCTGCCGCACGCGAAACAGCATCAGCTGCGCGCCGCGGTCCAGATGCAGGGAGAACCAGTCCCAGCCGGTCTGGCTGGCGGCAAGGGGTTGGCTGCTCCATTCGCGGTCGAGCCAGGCTGGGCCGCTGACCTGGTAGGTGTGGCCATCGAGGCTGACGCTGCCGCTGGCGGTGAAAAACGGCTGGCTGTAGTAGTACGACGCCTGGCCCTGGTCGGATTTGCGGCTGTAGCCATGGTCGCCTTGCAGCACCAGCGGGCGGCTGGAAGTCAGGTGCAGGTCGTACGCAAATTGCGCGCCACTGGCCTTGAGTTGCATGTCAGCCAGGGGGCTGGCGGCGCCGGGGCGGGTGGCGAAGTTCCAGTCGTCGATCCAGGCGTTGAACGGCTCTGCCTGAGCCCCCGCCTGGCCGACGCCACCCCGGGCCAGGCGTTCGGCGGCGTAGTGGCGGGTGGCGGAGGTGACGGCGGCGTGGCCGAGCCACACGGTTGAATCGCGCCAGCCCGGTTGGACGGGGCCGGCCTTCAATGCGTTGCGAAACAGCGTCCATTGCACGCCGAAGACATTGCCCTGGGCATCCTTGAGGTTGGCCGTGACGTACCACCATTCGATACGAAAGCCGTCGTGGGGCCCGTGGTCCTCGGGAAAACTGAAGACTTTGCCGGGCACCACTTGGGCAAAGTCCGCCGCATCGCTGCCCAGCCCGGCGAAACTGTCCTCGGGTGCGGGCGCCTGGTCGCAGCCGCTCAGCAGTAACCAGGCGATGCACGCCAATGCCTTAATCTTCATGGGCGAACGTCCTCAACAAATCCGCCGGACGGCTGCGGTACAACTGCCATAAGGGCCAGGCCGACGCGAGCAAGGTGGCAAGCATCGCCAGCCCCAGCAATTGCGCAAGCTGCCCGGGGAATACCTGCAGCGGCAGGCGCCAGCCGAAGGCCTGCACGTTGATCACCGCATCCAGGCACCACGCCAGCAACAGCCCCAGCGGCAACGCCAGGATCAACGTGAGTACCGCCAGCAGCCAGGTCTGGCCGAGGTTGAGCAGCATCAATTGTCGGCGAGTCACGCCCAGCGCCCACAACGGCGCGAGTTGGCCGAGTCGGCTTTGGCTCTGGGTCAGCAGGCTGATGAACAACGCCACGCCGGCGACGCCAAGGGTCAGGCTGTTCAACGCGGCAGTGGCAGCGAAGGTGCGTTCGAAGACCTGGCTGGACCACCCCTTGAGTTGCTGTTGGTCGACGATGCGGCTGTCTTCCAGGGCGAACTCACGCTGCACTTCACGGATCAGCGACGGCACGTCGGCAGGCGCTACCCGCAGGTTGAAGCGTGCCGGTGAGAGCGTCGGCCAATGCGCCAACAGGTGCCGGGCATTGACCAGCAGATGGCCCTTGGGGTTGCCGTAGTCGGCGTAGATGCCGACGATCTTCGGCGCCCAGGTGCCCTGCGGGGTGGGGATGGAAACCGTGTCGCCCAGTTGCACCTTCAGGCGTCGCGCCAGTTGTTCGCTGAGCATCAGGCTGTCGTCTTGCAGCAAGCGGTCCCAGGGCGCGTCCACTGCCTCCAGCAACGGCCAGTGTTGACGATAAGTGGGGTTGTCGACCACGCCGAACACCTCGGCGGGCCAGCCTTGCAGTTGCACCGCCACCTGCCAGGCGGGCAATACGGCCTGCACCAGGGGCTGACGGGTCAACCACGTCTTCAGTTGCTCGGCCTGCTGCGGATTTTGCGGGTTGAGGTACAGCTCGGCGGTGAGGCGTTGCTCCAGCCAATGGGTGAAGGTCTGGCGAAAGCCCGAGGTCATGGAGCCGGCGCCGATATTCGCCGCCAGGGCCAACAGCAACGCCATCAGCGCCAGGCTCAAGGCCGGCAGTTGCTGGCGGCAATCGGCCAGGAACCACTGGCCCAGTACCGAGCGACTACGCCCCAGCACGGCTTTCAATAACCCGTTGAGCAGCACCGGTAATGCCAACGCCGCGCCCAACAGCAAGGCCGCCATCAGCACAAACCCGGCGGCCAGGCTATCGCCCAGCCACAGCGCCAATAACGCGATCGCCAGGGCCGCGGACGCCACCCACCCCTGGCGCCGCAGCCAGCGCCCATGGGCTTGATGCCAGGCTTGGGCGTTGGCCAGCGCCAGTAACGGCAAACGCGCTGCGCGCCACAGGCTGCTGGCTCCGGCGAGCAACGCGCCGAGCAGGCTCACGCCCAGGCCGGCCAGCCACCACCAGGGGCTCAAGTTCAATTGGCCGGCGACTTCGGCGCCGTACAGGCCGCGCAAACTGGCGGCGACATCCGGCAGCAACAGGCTGGCCAGCAGGTAGCCGCTGGCGATACCGAGCACACCGCTCAACACCGCCAAAGCGCCCAATTCGACGCCCAGGCTCAGGATCAGCATGCGTGCGCTGACTCCACAAGCGCGCAAGGTTCGCAGCAGGCCACGGCGCTGTTCCAGGGCCAGGCCGATGGCCGCATGCACGATAAACAGCCCCACCACAAAGGATAAAAAACCCACCGCATCCAGGTTCAGGTGAAAGCTTTCGGTGAGGCGTGACAGGTTGCTGTCCTCGCCCTGCTTGAGTTGCAACGCGGCGGGTGGCGTGGGGTGGTGGGCGGCGAAGGTGTTGTCCAACAGTAGGCGCGACAGGCGCCCAGGCATGTTAAGCAGGGGTTGGGCAAAGCCGATATCGGTCAGCAGCAGGCCGGGCGCCATATCGGCCTGTACCTGCAACGGTGGCAGGCGTTGCCCGGTGGACGTCAGCGGCTGCTCGCCCGCCTGCAACCCCAGCGCCTCTAACGTTTGCGCAGCGACCCAGGTACGCCCCGGCGGCTCGAAAAACGCCAGCATCTGCGCCTGGCTCAAGCGTTGCCCCGCCACGCTGCCGCTGCCGGGTAACGACACCGGGTCGATGCCCATCAGTTGCAGACGCTGCTGCTCACGCCCCTGGAGCACCACCCGCCCCTGCACCACCGGGGATACCGGCCAGCCGGCGCGGCGCAGCTCGGCAAACAGTGCCTGGGGGAAACTGGCGGCGTCCGGCGCAACCAGGCTGGCTTGGGGTTCGCCACCGATCAATTGGCTGGCACGTGCGTAGCTGTCCCGCGCCTGGCTGTTGAGGGCCTGCACGCCGGTCAGTAGCGCGGTGGCCAGCCACAGGCCGGTGAGCACGCTGAAAAATTGCACCGGATGACGCCGCCAGTGGCTCAGCAACGCGCGCAGCGTCCAGTAAAACAGCGCCATCTCAGCGAGCGTCCATCGGCACGACACGCCCACGGTGCAGCACCACTTGCCGGTCAAGCCGTGCGGCCAGGCGCGGGCTGTGGGTGACCATCAGCAGGCTGGTGGGGCTGTCCCGCAGCAGGTCCAACAGCAGTTGCAGCACTTCATCGCTGGTGGCTTCGTCGAGGTTGCCGGTGGGTTCGTCAGCCAGCAACAAACCCGGCCGCGAGGCCAGCGCCCGCCCGACGGCAACCCGTTGCTGCTGGCCACCGGAGAGTTGCTCGGGGTAACGCCGGAGCAAGTCGCCCAGCCCCAGACGCTCCACCAATTGCGCTTGCCAGTGCGGGTCGAAACGCCCCGCCAGCCGCGCCTGGAACGCCAGGTTGTCTTCCACGCGCAAGCTGCCGATCAGGTTGAACTGCTGGAAGACCAGGCCGATTTGCGTGCGGCGCCAATGGGCCAGTTGCCCTTCGTTGAGTTGGTCAAGGCGTTGCTCGCCGATGCGGATGCTGCCAGCGTCCACTCGGTCCAACCCAGCCACCAGGTGCAGCAAGGTGCTTTTGCCACTGCCCGATTCGCCCATCAGCGCCAGGCTGCTGCGTTCACCCAGGTGCAGGTCGACGCCAGCCAGAACGGTCAGCGGGCCTTGCGGGGTCGCGTAGTTTTTAACAACACCTTGCACCTGCAACATAAGAACGCTCATCTGAAGGACCAGCAATGAGAATAACGGCTGACGCTCGTGCCCACGCAAATTTTTCACATGGATTTCACCGTCTGCCCATCCACCGAACTTTAAAGTGCCCGCCAACTCGTGGTGACTCACAACTTATTAGTTAATCCAAGTGACACTCTTAACATGCAAGTGTTCAGCAAAAAGACAGCGGTGCTGTGACAGTCTCCTGCCTCACCAAGGGCAACTGCCCAATCGTGCAGCCTTTTTATAAACACAACAAACAGTGCCGAGGATGAACCGCGTGGCAGACATGATCCTGGCCAATCCCCAACCCAAAAGGTCAAGGTTAAAACGCCTGAGAAAATACCGCCTGCACCTGCTTGGCATCAGCGTTACCGCCTTGTTGTTGACGGGCTTTTTATTCTGGCCCAGCTCGCCCCTGGACCTGGGCGTGGGCAATCGCCTGGTGACCTCCGGGGTGCTCGCCAGTTGGCGTGAGGGTGAGCTGGTGGTGCTGGTGCGCCATGAGGAGCGCTGCGACCGCTCGGCCAACCCCTGCTTCGGCCCTGCCGATGGCCTGACCATCAACGGCACTGAACGCGCCGTTGAACTGGGCAAAGCCTTTGATTCATTGGGCATGGCTCTGACCGACGTGCTCAGCAGCCCCACCACGCGAACCGCCCAGACGTCACTGTTCATGTTCGGCAAGACCGAGCTGTCCCCCGGCCCGCTGGCCATCTGCGGCGACGCCATGGGCGGTGAAATCCTCGGCCACAAACAGCCGGGACGCAACCTGATGCTGATCACCCACAGCGCCTGCATGAGCGACTTCCAGACCAGCCTCGGCTTCCCTCACGCAGCCGCTGCAGAGTACGGCAGCGCACTGTTCGTCAAGGTGCTGCCCAACGGCACCTTCAAGGCCATGGGCACCATGAACAGCGAAGAGTGGACCGCCGCACTTAAACAACTTTAATTACACTTGTTTACATATTAAGCCTTGAGACGTTCAGCAAAACGACAGCCCCACTCTGGCATGTTTAGCCGCGCCTGTTAGTTATGCTCTCCAACAACAACTTAGTGACCCTTACGATGCTTCGCCCTATTAAGTTAATACCGCCATTGCCCGTACTTGAACGTTATGGAGCGATGTGCGCATGCCCCGCATAAACCCTGTGTCCTGGCTATTGCTGGGCGTTGCCGTGTTCTTCCTGTTGCCCCTGGGCTTTCACGGTTTATGGACGCCGGACGAAACCCGCTACGCCCAGGTCAGCCAGGAAATGCTGATGAGCGGTAACTGGGTGGCGCCGCACTTCATGGGCGTGCGTTATTTCGAGAAGCCCGCCGCCGGCTATTGGCTGATCGCCCTTGGCCAGGCGGTGTTCGGTGAAAACCTGTTCGGCGTGCGTATCGCCTCAGTGCTGAGCACGGGCTTGAGTGTGGTGCTGGCCTACCTGCTCGCCCGTCGCGTGTGGAACGAGCCGCGCAAGAGCTTTGCCTGCGCCCTGCTCTACCTGAGTTTTGGCCTGGTGGCCGGGCAAGCCGGGTATGCCAACCTCGACCCGCAATTCACCCTGTGGGTGAACCTGAGCCTAGTGGCGTTGTGGTTTGCCCTGGACTGCCGCTCGCCATGGGAACGCCTGGGTGCCTGGGCGGTGTTGGGCGTGGCCTGCGCCATGGGGTTCATGACCAAAGGGTTCCTGGCCTGGCTGTTGCCGGTGTTGATCGCCGTGCCCTATCTGGTCTGGCAGCGGCGCGTCGGTGAGTTGATGCGCTACGGGCCGCTGGCGGTGCTGGTTGCCGTGCTGGTGTGCCTGCCATGGGCCCTGGCGATCCACCTGCGCGAACCGGATTACTGGCATTTCTTTTTCTGGCATGAGCATATCCGCCGCTTTGCCGCCGACAACGCACAGCATGCTCGGCCGCTGTGGTTCTTCCTGCCAATCATGGTGGTGGCATGCCTGCCGTGGGCTGCCTTGCTACCCGGCACCCTGCTAAAAACCTGGCAGGAAAAGCGCCAGCCGGCGATTGCCTTTCTCGCCCTGTGGCTGCTGCTGCCCCTGGGCTTTTTCAGCCTGAGCAAAGGCAAATTGCCGACCTACATCATGCCGTGCCTGTTGCCCCTGGCCTTGTTAATGGGCCACGGTCTGATCGACCTGATCAAGCAAGGCAAGGCGCGCACGCTAGTCATCAACGGCGCGCTCAATTTCGTGCTTGGCATGACGGCCATGGTGGTGCTGATCTACCTGCAAATCACCCGCCCGCTGTACAGCAATAGCCATGCGGAGATGTTCAACCTGTCCCTGACGTTTATCGTGCTGCTGGGCTGGATCCTCGCCAACCTGTTGCAAGCGGTGCGCCCGCTGACGTTGTGGGCGATGCCTGCCCTGGGCATTGGTTTGCTGGTGGCATTGCTACCGGCGGGCATGCCGGCCCTGATCGAAGATAACGAAATGCCCGACCAGTTCGTGCTGGAACATCTGGACGAACTGCAACCTACCCGTGCTTTGCTGAGCAATGACCTGGGCCTGGCATCGGCCTTGACCTGGCGCCTGCGCCGGCCCGATGTGGCGTTTTATAACACCCAGGGCGAGCTGCGCTATGGCTTGAACTACCAAGACGCGGCACAGCGCAAGGTCACGCCGGACAGTGTCCAGGCCTGGTTGGCCGAGGCCCGCCAACACGGGTCGGTCGGCGTGCTGATGCAGGTCAAGAGCACCAGCGAACACCGTGAAGAAGGGCAGTTGCCGCCCGGCGGCAAACGCTATCGCAAGGGCAACCTGGTACTGACGATTTACTCCCAACAACCTTGAATGCAGCGCCTGCCACGGGGAACATCCCATGAGTTTCTGGAAAACCGAACGCGGCGCTCTGGTGTTACTGCTGGGTACCTCGGCCTTGCTGCTCTTGCTGGGCCTGGGCAGCCGCGACCTGTGGGGGCCGGAAACGCGCTGGGCGAATATCGCCTTGCAGATGCTGCAAAGCGGTGACTATTTCGACCCATACCTCAAAGGCACGCCGTATTACGACAAACCCCTGCCCTCCTACTGGCTGATCACCGGGTTTGCCCACCTGCTGGGCGGCCTCGGCCCGTGGTCGCTGCGCCTGTCATCGGTGATTGCCGCGTGGTTGAGCATCTGGCTGGTGTACCTGATCGGTGAACGCCTGTTTCGCAAAGGCACCGGGCTGATTGCCGGGTGGATGCTCGCCACCACCTTCTACTTCCTGTTCTGGGCCCGCGTGGCCACCGCCGATGTCCTCACCGTGTGCGGCGTGCTGGCAGCGGTGTGGTGGTATTGGCGTGGGCCGGATGACACGCGGCTGGGGCGCTACACGGTGTTTTTCCTGTTGCTGGCCGCCACCTCACTGTTCAAGGGCTTGATCGGTGTGGTGCTGCCGGGCCTGGTGCTGTTGCCACACTTGCTGAGCGAACACCGCTACAAACGCCACCTCAACCTGCGCTTGGTGCTGGCCCTGCTCATCGCAGGCATCGTGTACGCGATTCCCTTTGTACTGTCCCACCGCTACGGCGCCCCCACTTACGGCGAGAGCGGCCTGGAGCTGGTGTTCCGCGAAAACGTGGTGCGCTTCTTCGACCCCTTCGACCATATGGGGCCGATCTACACCTACCTGATCTACTTGCCGGTCTACACCCTGCCCTGGGCACCCTGCTGGTTACTTGGCCTGTGGCTGGCCGTGCGCAACTGGCGCAAGGCGCCGCCCAACGTACGCTGGCTGGTGTGGGGCCTGGGCCTGTTGTTTGTATTCTTCACCGCCAGCGGCAGCCGCCGCAGCTACTACGTGTTGCCGCTGGTGCCCTTCGCCCAACTGCTCGCCGCCTGGTGGCTGAGTGAACGCCTGCACAAAAAACCTTCGAGCTGGCCGCGCTGGCAAACAGGCATTGGCCTCAGCGCAGGCCTGCTCTTGCTGGTGCTGGGCGTGATCTACCCCTGGACCAACGGCAACGGCGGCGTCACCCGCTTCGCCGCCGACCTGCAAGCCCAGGCAGAAAAAAGCGCACCCTGGAACCAATGGCAACTGGTGCTGGTGGAGGTCGACAACAAACTGCCCATGTACCTGCAAAACCACGGCAAACCTTTCTACTACGTCAGCGAAAGCCAGGACTTCCCGCGCCAGGGCGACAGCGCCGCATTCATGGCCTGGCTGGAGAAAACCAACGGCCAGGGGTTTGATCCGCAACGCACGATAATCGTCGCGCAGTATTCCAAGGACGAGCCCGCGCCGTTGGCGTTCCTGGGGGTGGATCGTCAAGTGGTGACGACGCAACCGGATAATGGGGAGCGGTTGTTCAAGGCGCGTGAGGGAGGGAGTGTGGCGTTTGTTCCGGGGATACGCTGAGGTACTGTTGCTTGCTGGCCTTTTTTCATGGCGAAGAACCTGGCCGTGTGGCACTTGTTGGAGATAGCCAAGACTACGGTAGATCGCTCTCTGTAGGAGCGAGCTTGCTCGCGAAAAACTCACAGGCGCCGCGTTTATTCAGAAAGCCCGCGTTATCGTTGAGGTGTTTCGCGAGCAAGCTCGCTCCTACAGTGGTTTTGATGCAAATACCTTGGTAGTTCAGGCGCACCGAGTCGATGCCATCGCAGGCAAGCCAGCTCTCACATGGGTTGGCAGGGCATCAGTTGATTCAATGTCGGCTGTCAGGCCGTCACGGGAGCAAGCTCCCTCGCCACAGTGACCGGGTCAGTCTCAACTGACAAGCGTCAGGCTTGCACCGCCAGCTTGCTCGACAGCGCTTCGGCCACGGCGCTCGATTGTGGCGAGTTGTTGGATAGCCCAGGGCGGGCGAAGATGCTGGCCGTGTGGCATTTGTAGGCGATTGCCAAGACTACGGTGGATCGCTCTCTGTAGGAGCGAGCGTGCTCGCGAAAAACTCACAGGCGCCGCGTTTATTCAGAAAGCCCGCGTTATCGTTGAGGTGTTTCGCGAGCAAGCTCGCGCCTACAGTGGTATTGATGCAAATACCTTGGTAGTTCAGGCGCACCGGGTCGATGCCATCGCAGGCAAGCCAGCTCCCACATGGGTTCGCAGGGCATCAGTTGGATCAATGCCGGCTGTCAGGCCGCTTTCGCGAGCAAGCCGCTTCCACCGCAAGCTCCCCTCACCACAAGTCAGCTAAATCCGTCGACGGCGGTTGAGTTGGGGGATGGCGGCTTGGGGAGCTTCCACGCGCGGGGCCTGCACCGCCGTTTTCGCGGCCAGTTGTGCCAGCGTGGGCTGGCTGAACAAGGTGCGTGCGTCCACGTCCAGCCCGGCCTTGCGCAGGCGGGCTACCAGGTTCACTGCCAACAGGGAGTGCCCGCCCAGTTCAAAGAAGTGGTCATGGCGCCCTACCCGTTCGAGCTTCAATACGTCGGCCCAGATCCCGGCCATCAGGGTTTCCACCTCGCCCACTGGCGCTTCGTAGGCTCGGCTAAGCACGGCCTCCAGCCCTGGCGCCGGCAGGGCCTTGCGGTCGAGTTTGCCGGCGGGGTTGAGGGGCAGTGCGTCGAGTTGCACGAAGGCGGCCGGCACCATGTATTCCGGCAGGTGCTCCAGCACATGGTCACGCAAGGCTTGCAGGCTCGGCGCCTGGCCGCGCAGGGTGAAGTAGGCCACCAGGCGCTCATCGCGAATCAATACCGCCACCTCGTGCAGCGCCGGGTGGGCGGCCAGGTGTGCTTCGATCTCTCCCAGCTCCAGGCGCACACCGCGCAGCTTGACTTGGAAGTCGTTACGCCCAAGGAATTCAAGAGTGCCGTCTGGCAGGTAGCGCACCAGGTCGCCGGTGCGATACAGGCGGTCGCGGGGCACGAAGGGGCTTTCGATGAAACGTTCGGCGGTCAGCTGTTCCAAGCCCAGGTAACCACGGGCAACGCCGACGCCGCCGATGTGCAGTTGGCCGCTGATACCCATGGGCACCGGCGCATCATGAGCGTCCAGGACATACAGGCGGGTGTTGTTGATGGCGCGGCCAATCGGCAGTTGCAAGGCGGGCACCGGCGCGCCGGGTTCGAGGGTCCAGGCGCAGCTGTCCACCGTGGCTTCGGTGGGGCCGTACACGTTATGCAAGCGCACCGTGGGCAAGCGCGCCTGCACGCCACGGGCCAAGGCGGCGGTGAGTTCGCCGCCGCCGCACAGTATATCGGTGAGGCTGGTGCACAGGGCCGATTCGTCCAGGTCCAGAAACTGCTGCAACATGGCGGGCACGAACTGGATCACCCTGATCTGCTGCTCACGAATCACCTGGGCCAGGTACGCCGGTTCACGGTGCCCATCGGGCCGCGCCAAAACCAGGCGCATGCCGTTGCTCAACGGCCAGAACAGCTCCCACACAGAACCATCGAAGCTGAACGGCGCGCGCTGCAACAAGGCGCCGCCTTCGGCGTTCGGGCACAGTTGCGAGCTCCAATGCAACAGGTTGCCCAGGCCACGGTGCTCGATCATCACACCCTTGGGCGTGCCGGTGGAGCCCGAGGTGTACATCACGTAGGCGAGATTGGCGACGCTCAAGCCTGGCACGCTTGGATTGTCGATCGGCGCCTGATTCCAGGTGCAGTGGTCGAAGTCGATCAGCGGGATCGAGACATCGCCCACCCCTTCGCGAGTGGCAGCTTGTACCAACAGTGCCACTGGCTGGCTGTCTGTGAGCATGTAGGCCAGGCGCTCGCGTGGGTAACCTGGGTCGAGCGGCACGTAGGCGCCGCCCGCCTTGAGAATTCCCAATAAGCCCACCACCAAGTCCAACCCACGCTCCACGCACAACGCCACCCGCGAGTCCGGTTGTACGCCGTGCTCACGCAAGTGAAAAGCCAGTTGGTTGGAACGTTCGTTGAGTTGGCGGTAGGTCAATGCGTGCTGACCCGCCTGCACCGCAATGGCATCGGGGTTTCGCCGCGCATGGGCTTCAAACAGCGCTTGCACGGTCAGCGTTTGTGGGTAGTCGGTGGAGGTTGCGTTGAAGTCCACCAATAGAGTGTGCAACTGGCTCGCGGGCAGCACCTGCATACCGCGCAGCGGCATATCCGGCGTGCTTTCCAATGCGTCCAGCAGGCCGTTCAGCGCGGTGTCGAAGTAGCTCAAGACAGGTTCAGCGCCCACTGTGTCCGGGGCCATGACCTTGAGCCGGAAGCCGCTGGCCGTGTCGTCCACCGTGAGCATCAACGGGTAACTGAGGATGTCTTCACTGCTAAGCAAGGCAATGCCCGGCACAAGGTTCAGCCCAGGGTCCGCCGAGGTGTGACGATAGTTGAGCAAACTGTTGAACAGTTCCGGCACGCCGCTGCGACGCTGGGCCAACGCCAGGGACGCCTGTTCATGGGCGAGCAAAGCGCTCAGTTGCGCGTGAGTATCGTGCAGCGCATCCGCCACGTTTTTCCCGGCCAGGCGCAGGCGCAGCGGCAAGGTGTTGATAAACATGCCCAAGGCCCGCTCGGCCCCCTCGCCGGCTTGCAAGCGGCCGAGCAGCACGGTACCGAACACCACATCTTCGCGGCCGGCGACACGGCTGAGCACCTGAGCCCAGGCCAGGTGGAAAAGGCTCGCGGCACTGACCCCCAGGGCTCGTGCCTGGCTGCGCAGGCGCAGATTGAGCGCGTCGCTGAGCGAGCGCTGCGCCTCTTCGGTCTCGGCACGCAGGGCCTGACGCTTCTGTAGGCCGAACGCCAAGGTCGGCTCATCGACATCCGCCAGACGCTCTCGAAAGAACGCCTCGTGCGCCGCCTGGCGAGCCGTTGAGCGGGCCTGCGCGACCATGTTGCGATAAGGCACGGGCACAGGCAGCTGCGCCTGTTGACCCAGCAGATGGGCACGAATCTCGTCCACCAGCAGCGTGGTCGACGTGGCATCGTTGACCAGATGATGAAAGCGCAGCCTGGCGACCCAGCGCTGGTGCTGGGGCTCCTCGGCGTAATCCAGGGCCATCAGCGGCGCCTGGCGCAAGTCCAGGGGTTGCGCCGGTTCGCGCAGCACTTCAACTCGCAGCTGCGCCTGGCGCCACACCACCTGCATCGGTTGTTCCAGGGCATCCCACACCAGGCTGGTGCGCAAAATATCGTGGCGATCGATCACCTGTTGCAGGGCACTGGCGAAGGCATCCAGCTGCTCGCGGCGCGCGAAGCTGAACAGCGCTTGTTGCTGGTACGGGTCGTGCGCATCGGTGAGGTGGTGGTAGAGCAACCCTTCCTGCAACGGCGCCAGCGGATAGATATCCTGCACGTTGGCGGCGCCGCCAGGGATGCCGGCGACGATGCGGTCAAGGCTGGTTTGGTCAAGTTCGGCAAGAACGAGCAAATCCTTGGTGATATGGGTGCAACCGGCCGGGATTCGATTGGCCGGCACCGCCTGTTCGTGACCGACACACGCCGCCGCCAGCGCCGCCAGGGTGGGCTGGCCGAACAGCACTTGCACATCGGCGCGCAGGCCGGCCTCGCGCATGCGCTGCACCAGTTGCACCGCCAACAGCGAATGCCCGCCCAGCTCGAAGAAATGGTCATGGCGGCCCACTGGCTGCACATTCAGCAACTCGGCCCAGATCTGCGCCAGTGTGTTCTCCACGCCCTCTTGTGGCGCTTCGAAGCGGCGGGTGATAAAGGCTTCCTGGGTCGGTGACGGCAAGGCTCGGCGGTCGAGCTTGCCGTTGGCGGTGAGGGGCAACGCGTCGAGGCACACGTAAGCCGCCGGCAGCATGTAGTCCGGCAGCGAGGCTTGCAGGTGAGTGCGCAGCACTTCGATTTCCACAGGCTGACGGGGCACAAACCACGCCCATAATTGCCCGTCGCGAAACTGCACCACCGCGTCCTGAAGCGCCGGATGGCTGGCCAGGGCCGACTCGATTTCCCCCAGTTCGATGCGCACGCCACGGATTTTTACCTGGTCGTCATTGCGCCCCAGGTAGTCGAGATTGCCGTCTGGCAGCCAGCGCGCCAGGTCGCCGGTGCGGTACATGCGACCGCCGCTGAAAGGGTCGTCGATAAACCGTTCGGCACTCAACTCGGCACGGTTCAGGTACCCCCGCGCCACGCCCTTGCCGCCGACATACAACTCCCCCGCCACGCCAATCGGCACCGGGCGTTGCTGCGCGTCCAGCAGGTAGACGCGGGCATTGGCGACCGGCGCGCCGATATGCAACGGCTGGCCCACCTCAACGCGCCCCGAGGTCGCCACAACGGTGGCTTCGGTGGGGCCATAGTTGTTCACCACCGCAAACGTCTGCGCCTGGGTGAAGGTGCGCAGGCGGTCGCCGCCGATCAGCAAGGTGCGCAAGGTGGGATGCCCCAGCCCCTGGCTGAACGCATATTCGGCCACAGGCGTGGGCAGGAAACACACATCCAATGGTTGCGAGCGCCACCAGCCGAGCAACGCGTCGATATCTTCCGCGCCTTCATGGGCCGGTGGCAGGTGCAAGGTCGCCCCCACGCACAACGCCGGCCAGACTTCCCAGGCCATGGCATCAAAACCGAAGCCGGCGACGCTGGCAGTGTGGCTGCCCGCATGCAGGTCGAACGCTTGGCAATGCCAGTCCACCAGGTTCGACACGCTGTGATGTTCGACCATCACACCCTTGGGCAACCCAGTGGAACCCGAGGTGTAAATCACATAAGCCAGGTTCGACGGCGTGACGGCAACCTGAGGGTTACTGTCGATGGATGCGCTGCCAGGCTCCAGCGCGATCACCGGTACCGTCGAGACGGGCAGACGCTGGCGTAAATCGCGCTGAGTCAGGATGGCCACGGGCGCGCTGTCGTGCAGCAGGTACTCCAGGCGTTCGCCGGGATGGGCCGGGTCCAGCGGCACGTAGCAGGCGCCGGCCTTGAGGATTGCCAACAGCCCCGCCAGGGTGTCAAGGCCACGCCGGGCCAGGATCGCCACACGGTCATCGGGCTGTACGCCGAATGCCACCAATTGATGGGCCAGTGCATTAGCCTGGCGGTTGAGTTGGGTGTAGCTCAGTGAGCGGTCCTGATACACCGCCGCAATCGCGTGGGGCGTGCGTGCGGCCTGGGCCTCGATACGCTGGTGCAGGGTTTGCGGCGTGGCGTTGGGCTGCGCGGTGGCGTTCCAGTGCAGCAGTCGGGCGTGCTCCTCGGGCAGAAGCATGCAAAACTCGCCGATGGGCAGCGCAGTGTCCTCCAACCCCTGCTCCAGCAGCCCGATGAAACGCTGGGCCAACGCCTGCACATCGTGCGCCTGGAAATACGCCTCGTTGTAGACGCAATGCAGCCACGCATTGTCCTGGTAACGGTTGCTGCGCAAGTGAATGGCGAGCGGTAGCGCTTCATGGTGATTGGAGACTTTGATCGCGCGGGCCTGGACCTGACCGAAGCGCAGGTCGTGGTCGTCCTGCTCGAACGATACCGACACGTCGAAGAGTTGCCCGCGATCTGTTCGGCGCAAGCCCAGCTCGCGGTTCATCTCACTCAACGGGAAGCGCTGATGACGAAAATCCCGCTTGAGTTGATCACGAATGCCCCGTACCAGAGCACCGAAAGACACGCCCTCGCTGAACGCAAAACGTACCGCGCTGACCTGGGTGAAGAGGCCCACAGTGGCGCGAAAACGCGCGTTGGAGCGGTTGAGAATCGGCAGGCCCACTCCCCATTCCTGCCGTTGGCTGGTGCGGGTGAAATACACATACATCGCCGCCAGCAACACATGAAAGGCCGACGCCTGGTAGTGGTTGGCAACCTGCTCCATGCGGCTCTGCAACTGCACCGGAAAGCCTTGCACCCAGGTGTTGCTCGACGTCTTGGTGTTGTGCCTGGGGGTGAGCAGCGGCTCGGGCAGCACCTGGTATTTGCCCAGCCAATAATCACGGTCGCGGGCGTAGCGGGCCGATTGCAGGTAGCGTTGGTCGGTGTCGATAAAGTCGATGTAGGAAGGCGCCAGTGGCTCGGTGGTGCGCCCCTGCTCCAGGGCGCTGTAGAGCTGCGCGAGGGATTGCAGCATCTGGCCGAAGCCCCAGCCGTCGAGGATCAGGTGATGAGCCTGGGTACCGAGGCGGTAGTGATCATCATCAAGTTTGACCAGGAAAAAACGGCACAGTGGCTCGCCGCTCAGGGCGTAGGGCCGAGCCATTTGCGCCTGCATCAAGGTTTGGCTTGCCGCGGATGGGTCGGGCAGCGCGGAGAAATCATGCAGCGCCATTTCCACCTTCAGCTCCGGGGCGAATGTTTGCCCAGGCAGGCCATTGGCGTCGGTGTGCAGTTGGGTGCGTAGTGCATCGTGACGGGCCACCAGCAGTGCGACAGCATGCTGCATGCGTTCGGGCTCGACGGTGCCGGCAAAATCCAGATAGCCGCCAATGTTGTACAGCGGCGAATCGCCCACGCGCAGTTGGTCGAGCCAAATGTCTTGTTGGGCGCCAGTGAGGGGGAAGCGGGCCGGCTGGCTGGAGGAATACTGCATAAGATCCTTCTCATGGGGGTCAGGCACTGGCCGCGCAGAGGTGGCCCATTACGCCGAAGTTGCCGGATTGGAGCATGGGCGCCGAGGGGTGTCTGACACCCGAAACCCGGACATTCAAATGGATGGATAGGCCTTGGTCAAAGGTTCATGGCTGAAACGATTAAAGCGTTGTAGGAGATTGGCTACAGCTCATCCATGCCGAGCCTCTGGATAATCCGTTGATTTTAATAATTCATTATTTACATCAATAACTTAGCTAAAAATAAAAACAACTTACACCTGTACGTAGCCGGCTTAATTCACGAGAAACGTCGGATTAATGGCGCAGCTTTTATGGCAGCTTGTGTCCCTCGTTTCCGCTACATACGTAGGACAAATCCCTATGGCTAAATAAAATCTCGAACGCCGAGTTACGTTCAAGCAGTACGGAGTGCCCTGCACAGGCCCTGGGCAACCGTTGACGGTTTTCGACATCAAGGATGAGATGGCTATGAGTCTGACCCCAAGTATTGGCGACACCTGCGGCCCGCATTTTTATGCCGAAATGGGCGAGTTGATTTCAAACAGCGGCGACGAACATTTCGCCGCCACGATGTTGCAACTGGTGGGCAAGTGGGTACCGATTCACCTGGTAGACCTCAGCGAATGGGCCCTGGATGAACTGCGTGACCGCGTGCTGGACATCAAGTTATTGGGCAGCGCCGGGGTAAAAAAGGATTTGTCGGTGCCCCAGACCTTGCATGCGCTGAACGACCACCCGTTGCTGCGGCAGATGCTGCACATGCAAGACCCGCTGCTGATCCAGATGAACGCCAAGGCCAACAGCGCGCATCCGCGCGGTACTTCGCACCAGTGCAACCTGGTATCGCGCCAGGGCAATCGACGCTGTGTGATTTCGTTCTACCGCCCGCCGACGCAGCAGGGGTTCTCCCTGGCTGAGTTGTCGTTTCTCAAGTGCTTGTCGGACACGCTGTTGCCGTTGATGGAACGGCACGCCCAGAGCCTGCGCCAGGCGCCGCACGCCGAGACTGAGCCGGCCCATACCGTGTTGGAACAATCGCAGTTGCAGCGTGAGTTCTACAAACGCTTGTCTTTGAGCGACATCACCCTTTCGGCGCGGGAACAGGAGGTGTGCCTGGGCCTGCTGACCGGCGGTACCGTGCCGCAAATCGCGGAGAAACTCAGTGTCAAAAACAGCTCGATCGAGACCTACCTCAAGCGCGCCGCCGCCAAGCTGGGCGTGAGCGGCCGGCATGGCCTGGCCAAATGGATGGTGGGCGCCTGATGAACACACGAGCACTGTGCACCGTCGGCATGGCCTGGATGCTCGGCGGTTGCTCGCTGATTCCCGAGTACCAGCGACCAGCCGCGCCGACGCCTGCGCAGTACCCCCAAGGCGGCGTGTACCGCCTGGCACAGGCCGGCACCCAGGCGCAAAACTCGGACTGGCAGCAGCTGTTCCGCGACCCGGCGCTGCAACAGCTGATTAATGATGCGTTGGTCAACAACCGCGACCTGCGAGTGGCGGCCCTGAATGTGCAAGCGTTCCAGGCCCAGTACCGAATACAGCGCGCGGATCTGTTCCCGGCGATCTCTGCCACAGGCGCCGGCAAGCGCCAGAAGCTGCCGGGGAGCGTGACCGGCACCGGCAAGTCAGCGATAACCTCCAATTACTCCGCCACCTTGGGCCTGAGCGCTTACGAACTGGATCTGTTCGGCCGCGTGCGCAGCCTCAGCGAACAGGCGCTGCTCACTTACCTGGGCACCGAACAAGCGCGGCGCAGTACGCAATTGAGCCTGGTGGCCAACGTCGCCAATGCCTACCTGACCTGGCGCGCCGATCAGGAACTGCTGGCCCTGGCCGAGCAAACCCTGGTCGCCAACGACCACAGCTGGCAATTGACCAGCCGCAGTAAAAGCGCAGGCAAAGCCTCGGCGCTGGACGTAGTGCAAGCGCGCACAGCAGTGGAAAGTACCCGCGCCAGCGTAGCCCGCTATGAACGCCAGGTGGCCCAGGACCTCAACAACCTCACGCTGCTGGTGGGTGGCCCGGTGGATGAACACCTGCCTGCGCGCCCATTGGCCGACGATCTGGTCGCCCGCGTGCCCGCCGGCTTGCCCTCGGACCTGCTGCAACGCCGCCCGGATATCCTCCAGGCCGAATACCAGTTGCAGGCGGCCAACGCCAATATCGGTGCGGCCCGTGCTGCGTTCTTTCCTTCCGTGACCCTGACGGCAAACGCCGGCAGCACCAGCAAGGAGCTGTCGGGGCTGTTCAAGGGCGGCTCGGGTAGCTGGACCTTCCAGCCGCAGATCAACCTGCCGATCTTCAACGCCGGCAGCCTGCGCGCCAGCCTCGATTACGCCAGGCTGCAGAAGGACATCACGGTGGCCCAGTACGAAAAATCCATCCAGGGCGCCTTCCAGGAAGTTGCCGACGGCCTCGCCGCACGCCAGACCTTCAACGACCAACTGGCGGCGCAACGGGATTTCGTCGCCGCCAACCAGAACTACTATGACCTGGCCGAGCACCGTTACCGCAGCGGCGTGGACAGCAACCTGACGTTCCTCGATGCGCAGCGTTCGCTGTTCAGCGCGCAACAGGCGCTGATTGTGGACCGGCTGGCGCAGTTGGTCGCCGAGGTGAATTTGTATACCGCACTGGGTGGCGCCTGGGATATCAGCGCAACCCCGACTGCCGCAGCCGGTACTCCCCCGGTGTCATCTGTGCATAGCGCAAAAAAAACCGGCTGAAATACGCAGGGTCCTTGAACCCCAGCTGGTAGCAGATTTCATTCGCGGAACTGCCGGTAAACAACAGCAGGCGCTTGGCCTCTTGCATCAGCCGTTCAAGGATCAGGCGCTTGGACGGCAGGTCGGCAATGCGTCGGCACACTTCATTGAGCCGCGCCTGGGTCACGCCAATACTCTCGGCATAACGCGCCAACGGCCAATGTTCCAGGTAGTGGGCTTCGATCAGCTCGTTGAAACGATGGAAGATGCGCAGGTCTTCGTGGGCTGTCGGGCGTGCCGGCTGGGCGTGGGCGCACAGGCGCAGCAGGCGGATCATGATCAACCGCGTCAGGCTGTCGAGGGCGGCGGCGCGCCCTGCCCGTTCGGCGTTGATCTCACTGCACAGCGCCTCGAAGAGTTGTTCCAAGCCCTCAGCGTCGCCAGTCAAGGCCACACATGCGGCGCCGGAGGCGAGGCTGGGGTCGGCGTCGATCAATCCCCATACAAGCTGCTGGCGCACCGTCAACACATGCCCGTCGGCATCGGCTTCGGTGACAAAAGCATGGGCCACCGTGGGCGGCGTGAGAAAAAACATCGGTCCCGATTCAACGTACTGGCGGTCATCCAGATACACCCGCACTGCACCACTCTTGACGTAATGCACCTGGAAAAACCGGTCATGGCGATGCACCGCCATATTGCGCCCGAAAAACCCCGCCAGGTTGCCGAGCTTGTCGTAATGCACCTCGGCGTCGCTGTAGCGCTGGTCGTAGACCTGCCCGATGTTGATGTTGGGAATCGGCTTCACGGGGCTCTCTTCTTGTTGTTGTGAGGCCAGCGCAGTGTGCCACGCTTGACGGTAGTTAACATATTAATTATAACGTTAACAACTTAACGAACGGCCTGTGCAGCCGTCGTCACCGCCAGGAGAAACGCATGAGCCGAACCCTGCATGATGTTGCCAGCGGCACCCTGTTCGGCGTTGCGCTGAACTACCAGGGCCTGCTGGACCAGCATCTCGCCGCCTTCCAACAGCCGCCCTACCAGCAGCCGCCGACCAAGCCGGTGCTGTTTATCAAAACCCCCAACACCCGCAATGCCCATGGCGGCGTAGTGCTGCAGCCTGCGGGCGAGCGCCTGCAGCCGGGCCCGGCGCTGGGTGTGGTGATCGGCCAGCGCGCCAGCCGTGTCAGCCTGGAGAACGCCATGGCGCATGTGGCCGGGTATGTGGTGGTGAATGAATTCAGCCTGCCGGAAGACAGCTACTACCGCCCCGCCGTCAAAGCCAAATGCCGCGATGGGTTTTGCGCCCTGGGCCCGCAGTTGGTGGCGCGGGATCAAGTGGCCAACCCCAATCAATTGAGCCTCAAGCTGTTCGTCAATGGCGAGCTGCGCCAGGAAAGCTCTACCGCCGATTGGGTACGCGACATCCCGCAATTGATCGCCGAGATCAGCGAGTTCATGACCCTGTACCCCGGCGATGTGCTGATCACCGGCACCCCGCAAGGCCGCGTGGATGTGCAGCCAGGCGACCAGGTTGAGGTCGATATCACCGGCATTGGCCGCCTGAGCAACACCATTGCAGCGGAGGCATCGGCATGAAACGCGCACGTATCCACTTTGAAGGTGCAACCCACAACGTATTGGTGCAAGCCGACTGCAGCGTGCGCCTGAAGGATGGGCGGTTGCTGGCCGAAGACCAGGTGCAATGGCTGCCACCCGCCACCGGCAACATGTTCGCCCTGGGTTTGAACTACGCCGACCACGCCGCCGAACTGGCCTTTACGCCGCCGACCGAACCGCTGGCATTCATCAAATCGGTGGGCACTTACACCGGTCACCGCCAAGTCAGTTGGCGCCCCGACAACGTCGCCTACATGCACTACGAGTGCGAGCTGGTGGCGGTGATCGGCAAGACCGCGCGCAACGTCAAGCGCGCCGACGCCCTGGACTACCTGGCCGGTTACACGGTGTGCAACGACTACGCGATCCGCGACTACCTGGAAAACTACTACCGCCCCAACCTGCGCGTGAAAAACCGCGACGCCACCACCCCGGTCGGCCCGTGGATTGTCGACGTGGCCGATGTGCCCGACCCAGGCAACCTGAAATTGCGTACCTGGATCAACGGCGAACTGCGCCAGGAAGGCAGCACGAAAGACATGATTTTCGATATCCCCTACCTCATCGAATACCTGTCCAGCTTCATGACCCTGCAACCGGGCGACATGATCGCCACCGGCACGCCCGAGGGCCTGGCCGATGTGGTGCCGGGGGATGAGGTCGTGGTGGAAGTCGAAGGCGTGGGCCGCCTGGTCAACCGTATTGTCAGTGAAACGGAGTTTTTCTCCGCGCGCAAAGAGGCTTGAGCACCATGATCAAACACTGGATCAACGGCCGTGAGGTCGAAAGCAAAGACACCTTTATCAACTACAACCCGGCCACCGGCGAGGCCATCGGCGAAGTCGCCAGCGGCGGCGCCGAAGAAGTCGCGCAAGCCGTAGCGGCGGCGAAGGCGGCGTTCCCCAAGTGGGCCAATACGCCGGCCAAGGAGCGCGCGCGCTTGATGCGCAAACTGGGCGAGCTGATCGAACAGAACGTGCCACACCTGGCCGAGCTGGAAACCCTGGACACCGGCCTGCCGATCCACCAGACCAAGAACGTGTTGATCCCGCGTGCCTCACACAACTTCGATTTCTTCGCTGAAGTCTGCACCCGCATGGACGGCCACACCTACCCGGTGGATGACCAGATGCTCAACTACACCCTGTACCAGCCGGTGGGCGTGTGCGGGCTGGTATCGCCGTGGAACGTGCCGTTCATGACCGCCACCTGGAAGACCGCGCCGTGCCTGGCGCTGGGCAATACGGCGGTGTTGAAGATGTCGGAGCTGTCGCCGCTGACCGCCAATGAACTGGGGCGCCTGGCGGTGGAAGCCGGGATTCCCGACGGCGTGCTCAATGTGATCCAGGGCTACGGCGCCACCGCCGGTGATGCACTGGTGCGCCACCCGGATGTACGGGCGATTTCCTTTACCGGCGGCACCGCCACGGGTAAGAAAATCATGCAGAGCGCCGGCCTGAAAAAGTACTCCATGGAACTGGGCGGCAAGTCGCCGGTGCTGATTTTTGAAGACGCCGACCTGGAACGCGCCCTCGACGCCGCGTTGTTCACGATCTTTTCCCTCAACGGCGAGCGCTGCACCGCTGGCAGCCGGATCTTTATCCAGGAAAGTGTCTACTCGCAATTTGTCGCCGAGTTCGCGACGCGAGCCAAGCGCCTGATCGTCGGCGACCCCCAGGACCCGAACACCCAGGTCGGCTCGATGATCACCCAGGCCCACTACGATAAGGTCACCGGCTACATCAAGATCGGCCTGGAGGAAGGCGCCACGCTGCTGGCTGGCGGCCTGGAACGCCCGGCCAACCTGCCGGCGCACCTCAGCCGCGGCCAGTTTATCCAGCCGACGGTGTTTGCCGACGTGAACAACCGGATGCGCATCGCCCAGGAAGAAATCTTCGGCCCGGTGGTGTGCCTGATCCCGTTCAAAGACGAAGCTGAAGCGCTGCAATTGGCCAACGACACCGAATACGGGCTGGCCTCCTACATCTGGACCCAGGACATCGGCAAGGCCCACCGCCTGGCGCGCGGTATCGAAGCGGGCATGGTATTTATCAACAGCCAGAACGTACGGGATTTGCGCCAGCCGTTTGGCGGAGTCAAAGGCTCGGGCACCGGGCGTGAAGGCGGCCAGTACAGCTTCGAAGTGTTTGCCGAGATCAAGAACGTGTGTATTTCCATGGGCAGTCATCACATTCCGCGCTGGGGCGTGTAGCCCAGGCTCAAACAAGCCTCCTGTGGGAGCCGGGCTTGCCCGCGATGCAGACACCGCGGTCCTTCAGCCGCACCGAGTCGATGCCATCGCAGGCAAGCCAGCTCCCACAGGGACCTCACAGGCCATACAAGAATAATTATTCAGGAGAGTCATCATGGGCCAAGTGGTTCTGGCAGCGAAGATCTGCCACGTACCGTCGATGTACCTGTCGGAACTGCCCGGCAAGCATCACGGCTGTCGCGAAGCGGCGATTGCCGGGCACAAGGAGATCGGCCGGCGTGCCCGCGAACTGGGGGCCGACACTGCGGTGGTGTTCGACGTGCACTGGCTGGTCAACAGCGGCTACCACGTCAATTGCGGCGAGCAGTTCCAGGGCACCTACACCAGCAACGAACTGCCGCATTTCATCAAGAACATGGACTACGCCTACCCCGGTTGCCCAGAGCTGGGCGAGCTGATCGCCGCCGAAGCCAACCTGGCTGGCGTGCGCAGCATGGCCCACAACATCCCGAGCCTGGAGCTGGAATACGGCACCCTGGTGCCCATGCGCTACATGCATATGGGCGTGCCCGACGCAGAGAAATTCAAGGTCATTTCCATCGCTGCCTGGTGCGCCTGGCATCGCCTGGAAGACAGCTTTGCCTTCGGCGCCGCCGTGCGCCGGGCGATCGAAAAGAGCGACCGCAAGGTGCTGGTGCTGGCGTCCGGCTCGCTGTCCCATCGGTTCTCGGACGACCGCCAGGCTGAGGCGAATATCCACAACTGGACCCGCGAATTCGACAAGCAGGTGGACCTGCATGTCGTGGAAATGTGGAAGCAAGGTCGCTTCAAGGAGTTCTGCGCCATGTTGCCCGACTACGCCGAACATTGTTTTGGCGAAGGCAAGATGCACGACACCGCCATGCTCCTGGGCCTGCTGGGTGGGCCGGACTATGCCAAGCCGACCGAGATCATCACGCCGCCGTTCGGCAGTTCGGGCACCGGCCAGATCAACGCGATTTTCCCGCTTTAACCCTGGGAGAACACCATGCCGCACTTTATCGCTGAGTACACCGACAACCTCGAACAGCAGGCCGATTTGCCCGGCCTGTTTGAAAAAGTCCACCGCGTGCTGGGTGACAGCGGTGTGTTTCCATTGGGCGGCATTCGCAGTCGCGGCGTGCGCCTGGACACCTGGCGCATGGCCGACGGCAAGCACGATTATGCCTTTGTACACATGACCCTCAAGGTCGGCCATGGCCGCGACCTGGCGACGCGCGAAGCAGTCGCCCAAGCGGTGTTCGCGGTGATCACCGCACACTTCGCCGAGCTGCAGGCGCAACGGTTGTTGGCGCTGTCGTTCGAGATGATCGAGCTGCACCCGCAGCTCAACTTCAAGCAGAACAATGTGCATGCGTTCCTGAACAACCCGGCAAGCTGAAACGGCCCCGCCCCCCCTGTAGGAGCGAGCTCGCTCGCGAAAAACCCACAGGCACCGCGGATCACCGGCAGCGCTGCGTTTTCGTTAACGTTTTTCGCGAGCAAGCTCGCTCCTACAACAAAAAGAACAACGCCATGAGCACAGCCCATTCCACTGCAAGCCTGCGGCTTGCCGAGCACGACCGTACCCATCGTTTGGTGACCTGGCGCCTGATGCCCTTGTTGCTGGTGTGTTACCTGTTCGCCCATCTGGACCGCATCAACATCGGCTTTGCCAAGATGCAGATGAGCAGCGACCTGCACTTCAGCGACACCGTGTATGGCTTCGGCGCCGGCCTGTTCTTCATTGCCTACGCACTGTTCGGCGTGCCCAGCAACATTGCCCTGGACCGCGTCGGACCACGGCGCTGGATCGCCTGCCTGATGATGGTGTGGGGTCTACTCTCCACCGGCATGTTGTGGGTGGAGAGCGCACGCGGGTTCTACGTGCTGCGCTTTCTGCTGGGTGTGGCCGAGGCCGGTTTTTTCCCGGGGATCCTGGTATTCCTCAACCGTTGGTACCCGGCACGCCGTCGCGCCCAGGTCACTGCCTTGTTTGCCATTGCGGTGCCCATGGCCGGAGTGCTGGGCGGGCCGATTTCTGGGGCGATCCTGGAGAACTTCCACGACGTCGGCAGCCTGCGCGGCTGGCAATGGATGTTCCTGATCGAAGGCGCGCCCGTGGTGCTGCTGGGGCTGGTGGTACTCAAGTGGCTGCCGGACAGTTTCGAGTCGGTGCACTGGCTGACTGCCGAGCAAAAACAGCAATTGCACACCCAACTGAGCAACGAGGAACAGCGCAAGACCATCACCTCGTTCGGCGGCATCCTGCGTGACCCGCAGGTGTGGCTGCTGGTGGCCGTGTACTTTGCGGTGATGCTGGCGGTCAACACCCTGGCGTTCTGGATGCCCACCCTGATCCACGGCGCCGGCATCGGCCGTGACAGCCAGGTCGGCTTGCTCAGCGCCGTGCCGTACCTGGCCGGCTGCTTCTTCATGCTCGGCTGCGGGCGCTCGTCCGACCGCCACCGCGAACGCCGCTGGCACCTGTGCGTGCCATTGCTGATGGCGGCGCTCGGCATCGCCGTCGCGGGCCTGGCGCCCGCCAACGCGCTGCTGGTGATGGGCGGGCTGGTGGTCGCCGGCATGGGCGCCAGTGCCGCGCTGCCGATGTTCTGGCAACTGCCACCGGCGTTTCTCTCCCACACCACCCAGGCGGCGGGCATCGCCATGATCAGCTCGTTCGGCAGCATCGCCGCGTTCCTCGCGCCGTACCTGATCGGCTGGATGCGCGACGCCACCCAGAGCGCCAGCCTGGCCCTGTACGTACTCGCCCTGTTTATCGCCCTCGGTGGCTTGCTGGTGCTGCGCACCCAGGCCGCCATCGTCAACCCACACTAGAGACCGTTGCCATGCTCGACTCCCAGCAAATCCTCGCAGCTGCCGCCCACCTGGACCGCGCCGAACGCAGCCGCGAACAGGTGCGCCAGTTTTCCCTCGGCTACCCCGATATGACGATCGAGGACGCCTACGCCATCCAGCGTGAATGGGTCGCCCAGAAGATCAAGCACGGGCGCACGCTCAAGGGCCACAAGATCGGCCTGACGTCACGGGCCATGCAGGTGTCGTCGAATATCACCGAACCCGATTATGGCGCCCTGCTCGACGACATGTTTTTCGACGAAGGCAGCGACATTCCCTTCGAGCGTTTCATCGTGCCACGGGTGGAGGTGGAACTGGCTTTCATCCTCGGCAAGCCGCTCAAAGGACCAAACTGCACGGTGTTCGATGTGCTCGACGCCACCGAGTGGGTGATCCCGGCGCTGGAAATCATCGACGCCCGCATCCAGCAGGTCGACCCGCATACCAACGCCACCCGCAAGGTGTTCGACACCATCTCCGACAACGCCGCCAACGCCGGTGTGGTCCTCGGCGGCCGCGCCGTGCGCCCCACCGAGATCGACCTGCGCAAGGTGCCGGCGGTGTTGTATCGCAATGGCGTGATCGAAGAGTCCGGGGTGTCGGCGGCGGTGCTCAACCACCCGGCCAAAGGCGTGGCGTGGCTGGCCAACAGGCTGGCGCCCTATGACGTCACCCTGCTGCCCGGCCAAGTGATTCTCGGCGGCTCGTTTACCCGCCCCGTGGCAGCCCGCCCTGGCGATACCTTCCACGTCGACTACGACCTGCTCGGCTCGATTGCCTGCCGCTTCGTCTGAACCCAGGAGTGCTTTCATGGACATGCCTGTCAACCGCTTCAAGCAACGCCTGCACAACCGCGAGGTACAGATCGGCCTGTGGCTCGGCCTTGCCAACGCCTACTGCGCGGAACTGGCCGCCAACGCCGGGTTCGACTGGCTGCTGATCGACGGCGAACATGCGCCCAACCAGCTGGGGGACATGCTCGCGCAATTACAGGCCATCGCACCCTACCCCAGCCAGGCGCTGATTCGCCCGGTGATCGGCGACACGGCGCTGATCAAGCAACTGCTGGATATCGGCGCGCAGACGCTGCTGGTGCCCATGGTCGAAAGCGCTGCCCAGGCCCGGGAACTGGTGCGCGCCCTGCACTACCCGCCCCAGGGTATTCGCGGCGTCGGCAGCGCCCTGGCCCGTGCTTCGCGCTGGAACAGCATCACCGACTACCTCGACCAGGCCGACGCGCAGATGTGCCTGCTGGTGCAGATTGAGAATGCCGAGGGCCTGGCCAATCTGGACGCCATCGCCGCCGTCGAAGGCGTGGACGGGGTGTTTATCGGCCCGGCAGATTTGAGCGCGTCAATGGGCCATCGGGGTAACCCGGGGCATCCGCAGGTACAGGCGTCGATTGAGGACGCCATCGTGCGTATCGTCAAGGCGGGTAAGGCGGCAGGGATTCTCAGTGCGGATGAAAATCTCGCACGACGCTATATCGAGTTGGGGGCGACGTTCGTGGCGGTGGGGGTGGATACCACGGTGTTGATGCGGGGGCTGCAAAGCCTGGCCGGGAAGTTCAAAGACGTACCGGTGGCTGCCAATACCGGTGGTGTCTACTGAAATCCATGTGGGAGCTGGCTTGCCTGCGATGGCGGTGCATCAGCGACAGATAAGCCAGCTGACCCGGCGCTATCGCAGGCAAGCCAGCTCCCACAGTTGACCGGTGGTGGTTCAGTCATTAGTTCAGCGTTTGATGTTCTTCAAGTCATCCAGCAACCCCAACAGCATCTGGAATTTCTCTTCGCCAAACTGATCCTGCAAACGCTGGTAGTTGGCCTCCATGCACTGGCTCATGGACTCGAAACTCGCCTTGCCCTTGTCCGCCAGGGTAATCAGCACCCGGCGCTGGTCCTGTTCGGCCTTGCGCCGGTGCACCATGCCGGCCGCTTCCATGCGCACCAGTACGCCGGTCATGCTCGGCTTGAGGATGCAGGCCAGTTCCGCCAGTTGGTAGATCTCCAACTCACCATGCTGTTCAAGGATGCGGATGATGCGCCATTGCTGTTCGGTCAGGCCGTGTTCATTCAGGGAAGGACGGAAAAAACTCATCGCGGCCTCGCGCGCTTGCAGCAAGGCCAGGGTCAGGGATTGTCGAGGTGTGGACATAGGGCTCAGGGTCACGAAGTATTTAGTTAATAGTTTAACGAAACTCTAACATTCCCGGCCGGCGACCGCGCTATAACTTGTAGGTGCCCTCGCCCGTGGCGCGCTGAATCAAAAACCCGGGCACGCAGGATCAAGACTTCCCGCCCGCCAGGGGCCCTAATGGAGGCATCCGCTTTAGCGCCTTCCTTCACTTTTTCAGGCTGCGCCATGATCAACATCGAAACCCCCACGTACTACACCGCCACCAAGAAATACAACCTCAGCTTCCCCACCCTGGAACAGGATATCGAGGCAGACGTCGTGGTCATCGGCGGCGGCTTTTCCGGGATCAACACGGCCCTCGAGCTGGCGGAAAAAGGCATCACCAACATTGTGGTGCTTGAAGCGCGCTACCTGGGCTTTGGCGGCACGGGCCGCAACGGTGGGCAGATCATGGCAGGCATCGGCCATGACCTGGAGAAGATCAAGAAGGACGTGGGCGAAGACGGCCTGCGCCAAGTGTTCGAGATCAGCGACCTGGGCGCCGACATCATCAAGAACCGCATCGCCAAGTACAACATCGACGCGGACTTTTGCCACGGCTACGGCTATATGGGCTTCAACGCCCGCCAGGAAAAAACCCTGCGCGCCTGGGAGAAGGACTTCAAGTCGATCAACAGCCAGCACGAAATCCGCTTTCTCGGCGGCTCCGATGTGCAGCAGATCATCGGCTCCACCGCCTACACCAGCGCCCTGTTGCACATGGGTGGCGGGCATGTGCATTCGCTGAACCTGCTGCTGGGCGAAGCCACCGCACTGGCCAGCCATGGCGTGAAGATCTTCGAGAACAGCCCGGCCCTGGACGTCAGCTACGGCGAGCGCATCACCGTGCGCACCGGGCGCGGTTCGGTACGCGCCAGCAAGTTGCTGTGGGCCTGTGACAGCTTCCTCAACAAGCTGGAGCCGGAACTGCACCGCTCGACCATCAACACCTACGCGTTCCAGATGATGACCGAGCCGTTGTCCGAGGAGTTGATCCAGCGCATCAGCCCGATCCGTGGAGCCTATAGCGACATCCGCCCAGTGATCGACTACTACCGCGTCACCAACGAGAACCGCCTGCTGTTCGGTGCCGCCACGCCTTTGGTGGAGCACATTCCCGGCGACCTCAAAGCCTGGAACCGCAACCTCATGCTGAAGATTTTCCCCTACCTCAAGGACGTGAAAATCGACCTGGCCTGGGGCGGCCCAATGGCGTGCAGCCCGAACCTGTTCCCGCAGGTGGGCACCTTGCCGGGGCGCAGCAACGCGTTTTTCGTGCAGGGCTATTCCGGCTTTGGCGTCACCCCCAGCCACATCATCTGCAAGGTGCTGGCCGAAGGCATGAGCGAAGGCTCGGCGCGCTATGACCTGGTCAGCTCGATTCACCGCCCCACCATCATCGGCAAGGACGCGATTCGCCCGCTGCTGCTGACGGCGGGCAAATCCTGGCACCAACTTTCCGGCTACTGGAACGGTCGCCGCTAACCCCCTGTAGGAGCGGGCTTGCCCGCGAAAAACTTCAACGATAACGCGTGCTTCCTGAATGAACGCGGCGCCTGTGAGTTTTTCGCGAGCAAGCTCG
>NZ_JALJRP010000042.1:0-40016 GCF_024519715.1 Pseudomonas sp. Pse35
TCGACATCGGCGCCAAGTCGGAGATCTACCAGATCATCCATAACCTGGCGGCCAGCGGTATAGCGGTGATCGTGGTGTCCAGCGACCTGATGGAAGTGATGGGCATCTCCGACCGCATCCTGGTGCTGTGCGAAGGCGCCCTGCGCGGCGAACAACTGCGCGAGCACGCGACTGAATCCAACCTGCTGCAACTGGCCTTGCCACGCGGCCTGGCGAACTGAGAGACGACCATGACTATCCAAAACAACGCGCTGCCCTCGGCACGCAAACCCCTCGATATGCGCGCATTGCTCGATAACTGGGCGATGCTCTTGGCGGCGGTGGGCATCTTCGTACTGTGCGCGCTGCTGATCGATAACTTCCTCTCGCCGCTGAACATGCGCGGTCTGGGCCTGGCTATTTCCACTGTGGGCATCGCCGCGTGCACCATGCTGTTCTGCCTGGCCTCGGGGCACTTCGACTTGTCGGTAGGCTCGGTGATCGCCTGCGCCGGCGTGGTTGCGGCGATTGTGATGCGCGATACCGACAGCGTGATGCTGGGCATTGGCGCAGCGCTGCTGATGGGCCTGATGGTGGGGTTGATCAATGGCATCGTGATCGCCAAGCTGCGGGTCAACGCCTTGATCACTACGCTGGCGACCATGCAAATCGTGCGCGGCCTGGCTTACATCTTTGCCGACGGCAAGGCGGTAGGCGTGTCCCAGGAGCAATTCTTCGTGTTCGGCAACGGCCAATTGTTTGGTGTGCCGGTGCCGATCCTGATCACCATTGTCTGCTTCCTGTTCTTCGGCTGGCTGCTCAACTACACCACCTATGGGCGCAACACCATGGCCATCGGCGGTAACCCGGAGGCGGCGCTGCTGGCGGGCGTGAACGTTGACCGCACCAAGATCCTGATCTTTGCCGTGCACGGCCTGATTGGCGCGCTGGCGGGAGTGATCCTGGCTTCACGCATGACCTCCGGCCAGCCGATGATCGGCCAGGGCTTCGAGCTGACGGTGATCTCGGCCTGCGTGCTGGGTGGGGTGTCGCTGAGCGGCGGTATCGGCATGATCCGCCATGTGATTGCCGGGGTGTTGATTCTGGCGATCATCGAGAATGCGATGAACCTGAAGAACATCGATACCTTCTACCAGTATGTGATCCGTGGTTCGATCCTGCTGTTGGCCGTGGTCATCGACCGCATGAAACAACGCTGAGCCCAGGCGCTGTGAAAAACCAATGTGGGAGCTGGCTTGCCTGCGATAGCGTTGGTTCAGGCAATAATTGTGTAGCCTGTGCCACCGCTATCGCAGGCAAGCCAGCTCCCACAATTTAATCAGCGGTGAACTTGAAAATAGTGTGTTGGGTGTAAGTCTGCCCAGGATTCAAGCGGGTCGAGGCAAAGCTCGGTTGGTTAGGCGCATCTGGAAAATGCTGGGTCTCCAAAGTAAACCCACTCCAATGCTGAT
Organism: Pseudomonas sp. Pse35; assembly: GCF_024519715.1. Taxonomy (NCBI): domain Bacteria; kingdom Pseudomonadati; phylum Pseudomonadota; class Gammaproteobacteria; order Pseudomonadales; family Pseudomonadaceae; genus Pseudomonas; species Pseudomonas sp. Pse35. The sequence continues at coordinate 1,452 of NZ_JALJRP010000042.1, forward strand.
AGGTCTTGCCGCCTTTGCCCTTCACCGAACCGTCGAGGAAGTTGCTGGTATAAAACTGTACGCCAGGCTCTGTGGTGTAGAGCTGCAAACGCCGTCCTGATTCAGGATCATGCACCTCGGCGGCCAACTGCTTGACGTCCCCTTTGGTATCCAGCGCCCAGTTGAAGTCGAAGCCACCTTGCTTGGGCTCGGCGAATTTGAGCTGCGGATGGTCGTCCTTGATGTGCTGGCCGATGGCGGTAGGCTTCAGGAAGTCCATGGGCGTGCCCTTGACCGGCGCCAGTTCGCCGGTGGGAATCAAGGTGGCATTCACCGGTGTGTAGTGGCTGGCGTGCAAGGTGGCGACCTGCTTGAGAATGTCGCCATTGCCCGCGCCGGCCAGGTTGAAGTAGCTGTGGTTGGTGAGGTTGAGCACCGTGGGCTTGTCGGTGGTGGCGGTGTAGTCGATGTGCAGTTCGTTGTTGTCGTTGAGGCGGTAGGTGACCTCGGTCTTCAAGTTGCCCGGAAAGCCCATTTCCCCGTCCTTGGACAGGTAGGTGAGGGTGACCCCCACCGAGTCTTTGTCCTTGACCGATTTGGCTTGCCACACCTGCTTGTCGAAGCCCTGGGCGCCGCCATGCAATGAGTTGGGGCCGTCGTTGAGTGGCACCTGGTAGCGTTTGCCGTCGAGTTCGAAGGCGCCGCCGGCCAGGCGATTGCCGAAGCGGCCGATGGTGGCGCCAAAAAACGCGGTACCGCCTTGATAGCCTTGCACGTCGTCGAAGCCCAGCACCACGTCGTCGAGCTTGCCGTGTTTGTCCGGCACCTTGAGCGACTGCAGCACACCGCCGTAAGTGATCACCGTGGCTTGCATGCCGTGGCTGTTGCGCAACACGTATTGTTCGACGGCGGTGCCATCGTTGGTTTTACCGAAGGGTTTGTGTTCGCTGCTAAGGCCGGCTGCGTGCGCGCCGCCGCTGGCGATCAGCATAGACAGCGCGAGGCCGGACAGCAGGTATCGAGGGTGCTTCATGGTCGAACTTCCTTTTGTTGTTTTGCTGGAATAGTTCTACTAATTTGAGATATTTTGTCGATATGACAGCAGATTTATAGCCTTTAACGCCGTTCTTGCAAAATAAAATAAGACTAATTAAGCGGAGCACTGATTGTTATGACTACCCAGCAAGCGATTTATCCCGACCTCAAGGACAAAACCGTGCTGGTTTCCGGCGGGGCTTCGGGGATTGGCGAGTTCATGGTGCGGGCCTTCGCCGCGCAGGGTGCCAAGGTGGCGTTTGTGGACCGTGCACAGAGCCAGGGTGAACGCCTGGCGGCGTTGCTGAACTCCAAAGGGCACAGTGTCGAGTTCGAGTGCTGCGATATCACCGACGAGATCGGCTACCGTGCGGCGATCGGGCGTTTCGAGCACTCCCTGGGGCCGATCACGGTATTGGTCAACAATGCAGCGAACGATGTGCGCCACAGCCTGGAAGAAATCGACTCGCACATGTTCGACCAACTGATTGCGGTCAACCTCAAGCACGCCTTCTTTGCCGCAAAGGCGGTGGTGCCCATGATGAAGGAGGCCGGTAGCGGCTCGATCATCAACCTGGGCTCGGTGGGCTGGATGATGGCCTCGGCCGGCTACCCCGTATACGCTGCCAGCAAAGCTGCCGCCCACGGCATGACCCGAGCCCTGGCGCGTGAACTGGGGCCCAACCATATCCGCGTCAACACCTTGGTGCCGGGTTGGGTGATGACCGAAAAACAACTGGCCATGTGGGTCGACGACGCCGCCAAGGAGCTCATCGCCCGCAGTCAGTGCCTGCCCGGCAGCGTGATGCCGGAACACATCGCCAACATGGCGCTGTTTTTGGCCTCGGATGCCTCGGCGATGTGCTCGGCGCAGAACTTTATCGTCGACGGCGGTTGGGTGTAGCGACACCAACAGGGCTCCCTGTAGGAGCGAGCAAGCTCGCTCCTACACATTAGGGCAAGTTCATTCGATGGGGTAACGCTTGAACGCCGGGTGCTGCTCCAGGCGTTCGGCATGGCGCTTGAGGTTGGGGAACGCATCGGCCTTCACCACCGAGGCCACGGTGAACTGGCTGAACGACCAGGCGACCGCTGCGGTGAGGGAGGCCTGGGTCAGCGCCTCGTTGCCCGCCAGTTGCTTGTCCAGCAACGTATAGGCCGCCAGCAATTGCCCGGTAACGCGCTCAAGCCAAGGCGCATGCAATTTTTCAGCGGGGCGCAGGTTGTGTTCATAGACGATCTGCACGCTTTTTTCACAGGCCGCCAGCGCGAGCCCAAGCAGTTGCAGGTCGCGGGCGCGTGCCGCCGGTTGTTGGGGCAGCAGCTTTTTGTCAGCCGGCGCCAGCGCTTCCAGGTAATCGAGGATCAGGCTCGAATCCATCAGCATCGTCCCATCGTCCAGCACCAGGGAAGGGGCCTTGACTACCGGGTTGATCTGGGCAAATTCAGCGTAAGTGCTGAACACCGACAGCGGTTCATGCACAAAGTCCACCCCGTATAACTCCAGGGAAACAGCCACGCGGCGTACGTAGGGCGAGTCCAGCATTCCGACCAGTTTCATGCAGCCTCCATTGCTTACAGGGTGTTGGGCTCACGAGATTAAGGGCGCGGGCCTGGATTGCGCAACGGCGTTGTGCAGCAGCCGATACGCCTGCACCAATTGATCCAGGCTGAACGCCAGGTTGCGCCCGCTGGGGTTGGGCAGCACCCATACCCAGGCGTCGCCCAGTAGCTGCGCTTGCAAACCCCAGGCGACCTCGCGCTGGCCGGTCAGTGCGCTATAGCCGGGCTTGCCGAGGAACGCGACGAAACGCGGGGCATGGCGGCGAACTTTATGTTCGAGCGCCGCAGCCGCGTCCTGGAACTCATGCCGCGCCAACTCGCCTGCACTGGCCGTTGGCCGTGCCACCAAAGTGGTCAATCCGCAACCGTAGTGCAGCAAGGTGGCGCCGTCTTGCGGGCGAATTTCATTGGGCGTGAAACCGGCCAGGTGCACGGTGCGCCAGAAACGATTGCTGCGATTGGCAAAATGCAGGCCGAGGGCTGCCGAGCCCTTGCCAGGGTTGATGCCGCAGAACAGTACGTGCAAGTGGTCGGCGAGGAGGTCGTCGAGTCGATCATTCATGCCGGATCTTCCATGCTGATAGGTGTGACGAATCATCGACCTTTGGTTTAGTCTGGAGCGCTTAGTTGATCGCAAGCGCCTCTGGAGCATTGATTATGACCGAGTACGTACCTGCCAAAGTCTGGACCTGGGACACCGAAAGCGGCGGCACCTTCGCCAGCATCAACCGGCCCATCGCCGGCGCCACTCACGAAAAGCCGCTGCCGGTGGGCAAGCACCCGCTGCAGTTATACTCCCTGGCCACGCCCAATGGGCAGAAGGTCACGATCCTGCTGGAAGAGCTGCTGGCGCTGGGGCACAGCGGCGCGGAATACGACGCCTGGCTGATCAAGATCGGCGACGGCGACCAGTTCGGCAGTGGCTTTGTGGCGGTGAACCCGAACTCGAAGATTCCTGCGCTGATGGACCACAGCGGCGCCACACCGATTCGCGTGTTCGAATCAGGCGCGATTTTGCAGTACCTGGCCGAGAAGTTTGGTGCGTTCCTGCCCACGGAGCCCGTCGCACGGGCTGAATGCCTGTCGTGGCTGTTCTGGCAGATGGGCAGCGCGCCTTACCTGGGGGGCGGCTTTGGGCATTTCTATGCCTATGCGCCGAGCAAGATGGAATACCCGATCAACCGCTTCGCCATGGAGACCAAGCGCCAACTGGATGTGCTGGATAAGCGCCTGGCGGTCAGCCAATACATCGCCGGGGATGAATACACCATTGCCGATATCGCCATATGGCCTTGGTACGGTGGGTTGGTCAAAGGCCGTTTGTATGGTGCGGCAGAGTTTTTGTCGGTGCATGAATACAAGCATGTGATGCGCTGGGCGGATGCGATTGATGCGCGGCCGGCGGTGCAGCGTGGGCGGCGGGTGAACCGGGTGTCGGGGGATGATCAGTTGCCCGAGCGCCATGATGCAAGTGACCTGGATTGATACGATAACCACGTGGCGAGGGAGCTTGCTCCCGCTGGGGCGCGAAGCGGCCCCGCTCTTTGTTTAAAAAGGCTGGGACTGCTACGCAGTCCAGCGGGAGCAAGCTCCCTCGCCACAGTTGCCGCTTCTGCCTTCGATAGTATCCAGCTGATTGTTCGAGTTATTTGTAGCGCTGCTCAAACACCCCCACCTGCTCAGGCGTGATCAGCTCGAAAGGCACCCACACCTGCGCGTCAACTTGCTCGCCCTTGATCATCCGCACCGCCGCTTGCACGGCCTGGGCAGCCTGGGCCTTGGGGTCCTGGAACACTGAGCCCGCCAGCAGCCCGCGCTTGATCGCTGCCAGGCCATCGGGCAAGCCGTCGATGCCGACAATCGCAATCTCGCCCTTGGCCTTGCCCGCTTGCTGCAAGGCCATGGCCGCGCCAATCGCCATTTCATCGTTGTTGGCGACAATGGCATTGAACGGGGTGCCGGCCAGCAACCAGTTGCTGGTCAGGTCCATTCCCTTGCTGCGCTGCCATTCGGCGCTTTGTTGCTCGACGATCTTGATCCCCGGAAAGTCCTTGAGCACCTGTTTGACCCCCTCGGTGCGGGCATGGGTGGCGTTCTGCGCAAGGTCGCCCATGACGATCGCCACGTTGCCCTTGCCACCCAGTTTTTGGGCGAGGTAACGCATCTGCAATTGCCCCGCTTCGATGTCGTCGGAGGCCACGGTGACCACGCCCTCAGGCAGCGTACGCTCATCCGGGTGGCGGTTGACGTACACCAGCGGTGTCTTCGCCGCCACGGCAGCGCGGGTGATGTTGGCGGTGGCGGCGGTGTCTACCGGCAGCACGATCACCGCATCGACTTTCTGGTTGAGAAAGCCTTCGACCTGATTGAGCTGGCGCACTACATCGCCCTGGGCGTCTTCGAATTGGATCTGCACGTCCTGGTGTTTCGCTGCCGCCTCCAGGCCGGTGCGCACATAGGTCATGAAGTTATCGTCCACCCGGGCAATGCTCACACCGATGCGATAGGCAGCGAAGGTCCACTGGCTGAACACCAACAACAGCGCGGCCACTAGTAATGAATAACGGTGCATGAGGCTGTTCCTTTTATTGTTATAGGGTGAATGCCTGGCGGAAACGCTCCAGGGCCGACTCGCTGTCGCCGCTGGCCCAGCCCTCCAGGCCGACCACACCGGTGTAACCCATGGCGTGCAAGGCCCGGGCAATGGCCGGGTAGTGGATTTCGCCCGTGCCGGGCTCCTTGCGTCCAGGCACATCAGCGACCTGGATTTCGCCGATGGCGCTGCCAGCGCGCTGGATCAATTCGATCAGGTTACCTTCGCCAATCTGCGCGTGGTACAGGTCCAGGTTCATCTTCAGATGCGGGCTGCCGACGGCTTCGATCAGGGCCAGGGTGTCGTCGGCACGTGCGAATGGCGTACCTGGGTGATCGACGGCGGTGTTGAGGTTTTCCAGCAGGAACACGCGGCCGGCGTCTTCTCCCAGGCGCGCGATTTTTTCCAGGCTCTTGCAAGCGCTCAGCCACATGCGCCCGGTGGTGTGGCTGACGGGCTGCACGGGCAGGCCGCCTTCACCCAGGCCCGTGCCATGTAGATTGAGGCTGGGACAATTGAGGTGCTCGGCAATGCCCAGGGACTCACGGGCGCTGTCGAGCAATTGGCGGATGCCGTCGGGCTCGGTGAGGGTGCCGGTGAGGTAGCCGGTCATCGAGGTGAAGTCCGCGCCGGTCGCCGCCAAGGCATTGATGTCCTTGTCGGCCCAACTCCAGATTTCGGCGCTGAAGCCCAAGGCATGAATACGTTTGACCCGTTCGATGAAGGGCAGCTCGAGGAACACCATTTCGGCGCTGACGGCCAATTTGAACGGCATCATCAAAGGGCTCCTTGAACGGCCACGGTCTTGCCGGTTTGGTACGACTCAATGCAGGCGCGGGCAATTGCCAGGGCTGCACGCGCATCTTCACCGTTGGCCAGGGGCTTGGCGCCGCTGCGCAGGCAGTCGACAAAGTGGTTGAGCTCGGCGATGTAGGCGTCGCGCAACAGGTCGGTGTCCATCCGCTGGGTGTCTGCGTGGATGCCCTCGGCCAGGTAGCGCACCAGGTCGCAGTCGTTAAGGCTGCCCATGCTCAGCATGCCCTTGCTGCCGAACACTTCGCCGCGCACGTCGTAGCCATACACGGCCTGGAAGCTGGCTTCGGCGGTGGCAATGGCGCCGTTGTCAAAGCGCAGGGTGACCACGGCGGTATCGAGCAAACCTTGGCTTTTGAATTGCGGGGCAATCAGCGCGTCGGCCATCACCTGCACCTGTACCACGTCGGCCCCAGGGTTGAGGTAGCGCAGGGTGTCGAAGTCGTGGATCAGGGTTTCGAGGAAGATCACCCATTGCGGCGAGTTGGCCGGGTTGTTCAGCGCCGGGTCGCGGGTCAGCGAGCGTAGCAGCTGCGGCGTGCCAATACGTCCAGCGACGACGTCGAGGTGCGCTGTGCGAAAGCTTCTGGCGAAGCGCCGATTGAAGCCGACCTGCAACGGCACCCGTGCATCGACAGCGGCGGCGATGGCGCGGTCGGCTTCGTCCAGGGTGATCGCCATGGGTTTTTCGCAGAAGATACCCTTGCCGGCGCGTGCGGCGTTGATCACCAGCTCCGCGTGGCTACGGGCAGGGGCGGCGATGAGCACGCCGTCGATGTCCGGGTCGTCCAGCAGCTGTTGCGGGTCGGTGTAGGCCTTGTCCACCCCCAGTTCTGCTGCCAGGCGAGCGGCCTGGCCTGGGACGGGATCGGCGATGGCGGCGAGGCAGGCACCGGGGATGTGGCGTGCGGCGGTAAGGCCATGGAAGCTGCCCATGCGGCCGGCACCGATCAAGCCCAGGCGGATGTTCTGTGTACTCATGAAACGACCCCTCTTGTTGTTGTGGGCCCCCAGGACCGTCCTGGGTGACATGGGGGCAGGAGCAAAGCCTGTGCCAATTTATAACTAGCTGATTTATATCGGGTTATTATTTTAATTAAACAAAAAGTGTTCATATTTGTGACATGTCTATACTGACATGTCGAAAATATGAACATGGATAACCGCAATGACCCAGGCGTTCAGTGTGCAAGACCTCGAATACCTCACGAACCTGGGGCCTGCCGCGCTGAACGACGGGCCCATTGCCGCGTTGGAACAGGCGTGGCGCCAATGCCTGGCTGGCCAAGTCGTGCGTCCCGACGGCGTACGCCAAGTCATCTGGGATTCCTGGCGACGCAGTGTCGAGGCGGGTATCGAGCCCGGTAACAGCGACTACCGCTTTGTTGCGCCTCATGCGCTGGCGGCGACCCTGGCCCACCATCGCGCCCTGATCGCCGCCGCCGCGCAGGTCATGCATGGATTGCTGGCTTACAACCCGCGGGGGCATATCAACCTCACGGATGCCGAGGGCACGACTCTGTATTTTTGCGGGCTGGACATCACCCCGGTGGGCAGTCGCTTGCTCGAATCGGTGCAAGGCACCAACTGCACCGGCCTGGCCCTGGCCGAAGATCGTCTGGTGTATGTGCTGGCTGAAGAAAATTTCGCCAGCGGCCTGCGCCAGCGCCACATGCACTGCGCCGCCGCGCCGATCAAAGATGCCCAAGGCCAGACCCTGGCCATGCTCACCCTGACCGCCGAGCCCGGCTGGTTTCATTTCCATACCCTGGGCACCGTTCAAGCGGCGGCCGAGGCGGTGTCGCGGCAGATGGCGCTGCAGGTGTTGCTGGAAGAACAACAGGCCGTACTCGAAGTGCTCAACGAAGGCTTGGTGGTGCTCGATGAGCGTGGCTGCATCAAGGCGCTCAACCGTTATGCGCGGCAATTGTTCGGGGTAGGGCGTGAGTTGATCGGCAGTCCTTTCCAGCGCCTGGGCCGCAGTGAACTGAGCGACGCGCTGGGTGAGCCTGTGCGCGACCGCGATTGCACCTTCCACTTGCACGACGGCAGCCAACTCGCCTGCCTGGTTTCGGTATGCCCACTGGAGCAGGGTGGGGTGATTGTGTCGGTGCGCGAAAACCGCCGTATCCGCGAGATTACCCGGCGCATTATCGGCACCCAGGCCCGCTATACCTTCGAGACCATCCTGGGCACCTCGCGGGCCATACAAGACGCACTGCACTTGGGGCGTATCGCCAGTCGCAGCGAGTCCACCACCTTGATCCTCGGCGAAAGCGGCACCGGCAAGGAACTGTTTGCCCAGGCCATTCATAACGGCAGCGAGCGTTGCAACGGCCCGTTTGTGGCGGTCAACTGCGGCGCGATCCCACGGGACCTGGTGCAGAGCGAACTGTTCGGCCACGTCGAAGGCGCGTTCACCGGCTCGGCGCGGGGTGGGGCGGCAGGCAAGTTCGAACTGGCGGATGGCGGCACCATCTTCCTGGATGAAATCGGCGACATGTCCTTCGATGCCCAGGTCAGTCTGCTACGGGTTTTGCAGGAGGGTGAAATCACCCGCGTCGGGGCCAAGCAATCGCGGCAAGTTGACGTGCGCATCATCGCCGCCACCCATCGCAACCTGAGCCAGGCGGTGGCCGAGGGTGCGTTTCGTGAAGACCTTTACTACCGACTCAACGTGCTGAACCTGAGCGTGCCGCCACTGCGCATGCGCCGTGACGATATCCCATTGCTGGCGCGGCACTTCCTGCAGCGCTGTGCCCGCTCGCTACGTAAAGCGGTGCAAGGTTTCGCGCCGGATGCGTTGGCGTTGCTGTCAGCCCATGGCTGGCCGGGCAACGTGCGGGAACTGGAGAATGTCATTGAGCGGGCGACCAACCTGGCGATGGGCGAGCTGATTCAATCGACCGACTTGCCGCTGGAAACCCCGCAACGCACCACGTTGCGCGCCTACCAGCCCCAGCCCGCGCAGGATTTGAGCAGCCATGAAATGCACGCCATCGTTGCCGCGCTCACCAGCACCCGCGGCAACATTCGTCTGGCCGCACAGCAACTGGATGTGTCGCGGGGCGGTCTGTACAACAAGATGAGTCGGTTTGGCTTGAGCGCCGCCGATTTCCGTGAGCGCTGAAACCTCAAGCCAAACCGATCAGCTGCACAGGTTTTCCGGGGTCACTATCTGCGGCGGTATATGCACGCGGTGCCTCAATGGGTCAAACCCCTCATCACTCTGCAAGCGCACCAGCAACTCCACCAGCGCCACGGCCGTCTGCCGTGGCTGCGAGTCCATCACCACATCAATCAAGCCGTTGCTCAATGCCTGACGCGACAAGGGCGTGGACTCTTGCAGGATGCAGCACAGCGTCGGGCGCTTGGGCAGTTGCGCCAGGGCATTGATCACACCGTCGCCACCACCGCCCACCACGCATAACCCACGCAAATCGGTATGGCGACTGAGCAGGTCGAGCGTGGCTTCTTCGGTGATGTCGCAGTTGTCCAGGTTGATCAGCGGCTCCAACGGCTTGAGCCCCGGCGCGTGTTCGGCCAGGTAGCTGTGCAAGCCTTCGACCCGTGCCTGATGGCCGAGGAAACGATGGCCGCCCAACAGGATGCCCACGCTGCCTTTGCGTGCGCCGCAGGTGCGCGCCAGCAGCCAGCCCATGGTGCGCCCGACCACGTGGTTGTCCTGGCCTACATAGGGTTCGGCAGCGTGTTCATGGATGTCCGAGAGCAGGGCAACCACCGGCACGCCCGCTGTGCGGATCTGCGCCAGGCAGGCGTTGATCAACGGATGGGCGAAGCTGACTACCGCGAGGGCGTCGCACTGCACGGCCAGTTGTTCGATTTGCGCGACGATGGCGGAGGGCGTGCGGTCGTTGATGTAGTCGAACTGGCAGCTCAGGTTGGCGGTGGCGTGATGCTGCGCTGCCTCGCTGATGGCGTGGGCCAACTGCGCATAAAAGGCTTGGGCTGTGCCCAGCAACAGCACGCCGAAACGGTAGGTGGGCCGACGTTCGCGAATGCGCTGGCCGATCAGCCGTGCGGCGAAATAGCCCACCGCTTCGGCGGCCTGGAACACCTGTTCGGCCGTGCCGGGGTTGACCGGCGCGCGGGCGTTCAGCACGCGGTCGACGGTGGCTACGCTGAGCCCCGCGTGGGCGGCAACGGTGGCGATGGTTGGGCGTTTGTTGTTGTGCATGGCAGGCCCCTTGAGCGTCTTGATAGAAAACTATCAAGCCCCGCTGGGCCTGGATGATAGCTTGATAGGGAATGGATTCAAGGCCTTGAGGGTGATTTAACCGCGCTCTATCGTTGGTTTCGCAAAGCCCCTGAAACCCACGCTTGCGGAGAACAATAACAATGCCTGGACACACCGCTCACCGCGCTCGGCGCGACTACAGCCTCACCGGCCCCGAAGCGGCCCGCGCCGCCGACAAGGGCCTGGTCTCGGCCCGTTGGTACCAGTCGCCCATCCCGCGCAATCGCATGAAAGCCCTGATGCAACGCCGTGACGGCCCGGCCTTGCGCGACACCGCCCTGTGGTTCTCGACGTTGTTGGCCACCGGTGTCGGCGGCTACTGGTTCTGGGGCACTTGGGCCTGCGTGCCATTCTTTATCGCCTACGGTGTGCTCTACGGTACGGCCTCCAACCCGCGCTGGCACGAAACCGGCCACGGAACCGCCTTCAAGACCCGCTGGATGAACGATGCGCTGTATCAGGTGGCGAGCTTCATGTGCCTCTTCGAACCCCACGTGTGGCGCTGGAGCCATGCTCGTCATCACACCGACACCATCGTCGTCGGCCGTGACCCGGAGATCGTCGAACCGCGCCCGCCAAGCTTATGGATGATGGCCCTCAGCCTGTTCAACCTGCCTCTGGCCTGGAAGACTTTCAGCGGCGTGGCCCGCCATGCGCTCGGGCGAATGAGCGCCCAGGAGCAGGACTTCATCCCCGAATCAGAGTGGCCCAAGGTGTACCGAGATGCACGTATCTGGGTCGGCCTCTACGCCCTGATCATCGGCACCGCGCTGTACCTGCACAGCTGGTTGCCGCTGATGCTGGTGGGCCTGCCCAGCCTCTATGGCGCCTGGCTCGGTTACCTGTTTGGAATCAGCCAACACGTGGGCCTGGCCGAAGATGTGCTCGACCACCGCAGTAACTGCCGCACCATCTACATGAACCGCGTGCTGCGCTTTATCTACATGAACATGAACTACCACCTCGAACACCACATGTACCCGATGGTGCCTTACCACGCGCTCAGTCAACTGCACGAAGAGATCCGCAGCGACTGCCCGCCGCCGTATGCCAACTTGTGGCAGGCCTACCAGGAAATCATTCCGACGATCTGGCGCCAGCGCAGCGACCCCGGCTATTTCGTCCAACGCCCCACCCGTGGCGAGGGAGCTTGCTCCCGCTGGGCTGCGCAGCAGCCCCAATAACCCTTCAGACCTACACCGTACAGACGAATCCAGGGCCGCTTCGCAGCCCAGCGCGAGCAAGCTCGCTCGCCATAGAGTAAGAGCCAGTCATTGGAGATAAATGTATGAACGATCAATGGATCGACGTCTGCGCCGTGGGCGAAATAGAAGCAGAAGACGTGCTGCGCTTCGACCACGGCGCGCAGACCTATGCGGTGTTCCGTTCAGCCGATAACGAATTCTTCGCCACCGCCGGCCTGTGCACCCACGAGAAAATCCACCTGGCCGACGGCCTGGTGATGGACCATGTGATCGAGTGCCCCAAGCACAACGGGCGCTTTGATTACCGCTCCGGCAAGGCCTTGGGCGCGCCGGTGTGCGTCAACCTCAAGACCTACCCCGTGCGGGTGGATGCGGGGCGGGTGCTGCTCGCCGTCACGGCCGAAGGATGAACGCCCCCCTGATCATCGTCGGCGCCGGCCATGCCGGTGGCCGTGCGGCACTGACCCTGCGTGAAGAAGGCTACAGCGGGCGCCTGATCCTGATCGGCGATGAAGCGCATCTGCCCTACGAACGGCCACCGTTGTCCAAGGGCTTGCTGCAAGGTTCGAGCGACCTGGCGCAATGCAGCCTGTGCGACAGCCAGCAGTTGGCGGTGCTCGGGGTCGAGCATATCGCCGCCAACCCGGTCAGCCGCCTGGAGCCCCAGCACCACCGGCTGCAATTGGCCGATGGCCAATGGTTGACCTATGCCGGCCTGCTGCTGGCCACCGGAGGCCGGGCGCGACGCTTACCCCAGGAGCAGGCCAACGTGTTTTACCTGCGCACCCATGACGACGCGTTGGTCTTGCGCAATGAATTAAAGCCTGGCGCCAGGCTGGTGGTGGTCGGCGGTGGTTTTATCGGCTTGGAGGTGGCGGCGACCGCACGGGGCCTGGGCTGCGAGGTGACGCTACTGGAAGCCGGGCCACGGCTGGCAGGGCGGGTTTTGCCGTCGGTGATCAGTGACGCGTTGCTGGCCTTGCACCGTGAGCAGGGTGTGGATGTGCGTTTGAACGTCGCCCTGGAGTGCATCCACGCCGACGCCGTGCAACTGGTCGACGGGCAACGGCTGCCCTGCGACCTGGTGGTGGTCGGCATTGGCATGCAGCCTAACATCGAGTTGGCCGCGGCGGCGGGCTTGGAAGTCGGGCAGGGCATTCGTGTCGACGCGCAGTTGCGCACCAGTGCGGCGGATATCTACGCGGCGGGGGATGTGTGCGAGTTTCGCCTGGCGGGCCTTTATCAGCGCCAGGAAACCTGGCGCAACGCCGAAGCCCAGGGCCGTCTCGCGGCGTTGAACCTGCTAGGGCAGGAGTTGGCGTTCGAGACGATCCCGGGTTTCTGGTCCGATCAATACGCGTGGGGCTTGCACACCGTCGGGGTGATGACGGCGCTGATGGTTCGCCGGGAATTGCCAGACGGCGGCCAGCTGCTGTTCTACCTGGACGACCATCACCGTTTGCAGGGCGCCTGCAGTTGGGCCTTGGGTAACCGCGCAGCCAAGGACATCAAGCTGTGCGAGCACTTGATTACTGCCCGAATCCCGCTCAATCCGGCCAGCCTGGCCGACCCTGAGGTATCCCTGAAGCTGTTATTGCGAGGCTGACCATGCACCAGTTGTTAGTATTCCAATCGATGTGGGCCATGCAAACCGAGCCCGGCAGCCTCGAAGCGCAACTGGACCGCATCGCCGCCGCCGGTTATGACGGCATCACCGACCATTACTGGGCACCTGCATCGGTGCAGCGCCTGCACGCGGCGGCCACGGCCAGGGGCTTGCAGATTGAAGGGCAACTGTTCCCGCAATCGGTGGAAGATCTAGCCAGGGCATTGGAGGTGATCAGCCGTCACGGCTGTCACCACCTCACCTTGCAAGCCGACGTGCGCCCGCGTACCCAGGCCGAGGCGGCCAGGCTGATCGACGGCTGGCAACGCCTGGCCGAACAGGTGGACTTCCCGATCCTGCTGGAAACCCACCGGTACCGGCTCACCAACGACCTGTTGTTCACCCTCGACCTGCTGGCACAGATGCCCGATCTGAAACTGCTCGCAGACCTTTCCCACTACGTGGTTGGCCGCGAGTTGCCCGAGCCCGGCAGTGTGGAAGACGACGAACAGATACGCACCATCCTGCGTCACAGCTGGGGCTTTCATGGCCGCATCGCCAGCAGCGAACAGGTGCAGGTTGGTCTGGATTTTCCCCAGCACCAACCGTGGGTCGAGCGGTTTACCGGCTGGTGGCGCTATGGGATAGAAGACTGGCTGGGCCGCGCTGACACCCCCAAGAGCTTGTCCTTCACTTGCGAGTTGGGCCCGCCACCCTATGCGATTACCGACGCACAGGGGCGCGAACTCACCGATCGCTGGGCCGAGGCGCTCAAGCTCAAAGCCCTGATTCGCCAGGTGTGGGCCAGTTGCCCTCGATGATCTGCTAATCTGCGCAGGTTCAAATCGCCCTCAGCCTGTGGAACGCCCATGAAAACCTGCCCCGTCCGTCCTCCGCTCGAACCGCAATCGGTGTGCCACCCGATCACCAGCAGCGCGATCTTCATGGTCGCCACCCTGGCGCCCGATGCGGTTGAAAACGTGCGTGCCTGGTGCGCCGACATCGCAGGCCTGGTGCGCTCGGTAGGCAAGCGCGTGCCCTCGGGCAACCTGACTTGCGTTTGCGGGTTTGGCTCGGATGCCTGGGACCGCCTGTTCGGCGCGCCGCGCCCGGCGGCCTTGCATCCGTTTCGCGAGTTCGGTGTGCAAGGGCGCAAGGCGGTGTCGACCCCCGGCGACATCCTGCTGCACATCCGTGCCGAGCAGATGGACCTGTGTTTCGAGTTGGCGACCCAACTGATGGCGGCCCTGGGTGATAGTGTGAAGGTGGTCGACGAGGTCCAGGGCTTTCGCTACTTCGATATGCGCAGCATCATCGGTTTCGTCGACGGCACCGAGAACCCGGTGGGGCGCAAGGCCGAGGCGTTTACCCTGGTGGGCGATGAAGACCCTGAGTTCGAAGGCGGCAGCTATGTGCTGGTGCAGAAATACCTGCACAACATGACCGCGTGGAATGGGTTGACGGTGGAGGCTCAAGAGAAGGTGATCGGGCGCACCAAATTATCGGACATCGAACTGGACGAAGACGCCAAGCCGAGCAACTCCCACAGCGCCCTGACAGTGATCACTGACCAGGACGGTGAAGAAGTAAAGATCCTGCGCGACAACATGCCCTTCGGCCGCCCAGGCGCCGGGGAATTCGGCACTTATTTCATCGGCTACGCACGCTCGCCGCAGCCGTTGGAGCAGATGCTGGAAAACATGTTCGTCGGCCGCCCGGTGGGTAACTACGACCGCTTGCTCGACTTCAGCACGGCGGTGACCGGCGGCCTGTTCTTCGTGCCCTCGGCCGACTTGCTCGAAGCGCTGGCCGACCGCCAATAACCTGTAGGAGCGAGCTTGCTCGCGAAAAAACCAAGGCCACCGCGAACATACAGAATGCCCGCGTTATCGCTGACGTTTTTCGCGAGCAAGCTCGCTCCTACAAGGGTCAGGTAAGCAGGCCGGTGCTGACGGCCACGATCAAAAACACCCCCAGCAGCGCACGGTAGATCACGAACGGCCAGGTGGAGAAACGCTCCAGAAATTTCATCAGGCCCCAGATGGCAAAAAACGCCGAGACGCTGGCCACCACCAGGCCGAAGATCAAGTGCGGCCAGGCGTGGGCGGGCAGGTCGGCGCGCAGCAGCACCCACAACTCTTTCAAGCCGGCCAGGGCGATGGCCGGCAAGCCCAACAGGAAGGAAAACCGCGCCGCTTCTTCGCGTTTGAAGTTCAGGAACAGCGCCGCGGTCAACGTGGAGCCCGAACGCGATACGCCGGGAATCAACGCGCCGATCTGCGCGACCCCCACGATCAGCGCATCGCGCAAGCGCATCAGGCTTACGTCGCGGGTATGGCGCACTTCAGCCAGGGCCAGCAATACCGCCATTACCACGCAGGAAATGCCGATCACCATCAGCCCGCGCAAGGGTGAGTTGCACGCATTCAAGGTCGACGACAACGCCAGGCCGGCGATGCCAATCGGTACGGTTGCCAGCACAATCGCTACGGCGAGCTTGAACCAGCGATCGTTGTAGTCGCCCCGGCGCACCGCACTGATGCTGCCGGTGGTGACCTGACGCACATCGCGCCAGAAATAGCTGACTACCGCCGCCAGCGCCGCCAATTGCATGGCCGCGGAAAACGCCGAGCCGGGGTCTTGCCAGCCGAGCAGGGCGGGCACAACGCGCATATGGGCGGTGGACGACACCGGCAGCAATTCAGTAATGCCCTGGATCACCCCAAGGATGAAGATCTGCAGGTAATCCAGGGAGGCAAAGCCCACATCCAGGCCGGCGGTACAGACGTTGGTCAAAATACGTGTCCTTGAGCAATAGGGGGAAACCGGCGAAGTTTATTCTAAATGTTTCAGGATTTCGGCCAGGGCAACCGCTATTTGCAATCGGTTCAGCTAATAGAAAGGATTCGCCAGGCCATTGGCGTGGGTAGCACTTTTGTGAACAATGGCGCCCTGCGTTTTTCCACCGAGAGCCCCATGCCTGAAACCACCGTCGAATTGATCCAGACCGGCCCTGAAGAAGCTGAACTGATCCGCAATCTTTACCAGTACTACGCCTATGAGTCTTCGGACTGGGAACAGGAAGATGTCGAGGCCGATGGGCGTTACTACATCCATGACGAACACCTGGCCCGCTACTGGAGCGACCCGCAATGGAGCGCCAACCTGTTGCTGGTAGACGGCTATATCGCCGGTTTCCTGTTGATCGAAAGCAGCGAACTGCCGGGCATCGATGCCCTGGAACTGGCTGACCTGTTCATCCTCAAGCGCTACCGCCGCAAAGGCATCGGCCGTGCCATTGCCAGCCAGGTGCTGTGCAGCGGCGCGGCCAATTGGTTGGTGCGTTTCTATGATCAGGACGAGGTGTCCCAGGCGTTCTGGCGCACCGTGCTGGATAACTTGCCGCGTCCGGTGCAGATGATTGAACTGGAGGATGATCCGCAGTTGGTGAGTTACCTGATTACCCGGGCTTCGTTGCATTGAGGGGCTGGGGCTTTCTCTCGATGAGCATAGATATCTGAACAAGGCTGTGGCGATCAACCCCGTAACCACGATGCGAAGCGAGCCGCTCGTGATCTTGCTCTTGATCTGCTCTTGATCTGCTTTTGACCTTGATCTTAAGCGCCCCGTCAAACCACGCTGGCCGGAATTCGACAGGGATTTGGGGGGTAAACCGGCAGGGATGCCGGTTTAGCCGCCCCGCGCCATGGATGGCGCGTGGCGGCGGCCCCCCAAATCCCTGGCGGATTACGGGCACACCGAGCCTAAGCGAGGTGCCGAGTGGTGGGGCAAGAGCCCTTTGGTTACTTTGGGGCTTTTCCAAAGTGACCCGCCGTCAGGGCGGAACCCTAAGTGGCCGTTACCGCAGGAATGGATATGTACGCAATCCAACTGTGTCGACTGCCAGGCCGCCTTCGCGAGCAAGCCGCTCCCACAGTTTTATCGCGGGGTGTCAGGTAGGTAAGTGTCGGCTGGTAGGCCGCCATCGCAGGCAAGCCAGCTCCCACATTTGGATCATGGCACTTCAGGTAGATAGGAGTCGGCTGTCAGGCCGTCACGGGCCTAGCCCGGGTTGAACAGCACCTGCTGCATCGCCTGGGGCGGCTGCCCGAAGGCCCTGAGGAACGCCTGGCGCATGCGCTCGCGATCACCAAACCCGGTTTCGCGCGCCACCACTTCCACCGGGTGCCGGCTGGTTTCCATCATTGCCCGCGCAGCTTCCACCCGCAGGGCCTCAATGGCCTTGGCCGGGGTCTGCCCGGTTTCTTCGCGAAACACCCGGCTGAACTGGCGTGGGCTGAGCCGGGCGACGTCGGCCAGTGCGTCCACCGACAAATCATGGGTGAGGTTTTCACGGGCATAGGCCAGGGCCAGCTGCACGCGGTCGGACTTGGGGTCCAGCTCCAACAAGGCGGACAGTTGCGACTGCTCGCTGCCACGGCGCTGGGCAATCACCAGTTTGCGTGCGATGCGACGGGCCAGGTCGCTGCCCAGGTCGTCCTCCACCATCGCCAGCGCCAGGTCGACCCCGGCACTCATGCCCGCACCGGTCCACACCTGGCCGTCGACAATGAACAACTTATCTTCTTCCAGGCGAATATCCGGGTAACGCTTGCGAAACGCGGGTGCGTGGATCCAGTGGGTGGTGGTGCGCTTGCCAGCCAGCAGGCCAGCCTCGGCCAGCACAAAGATACCCATGCATAACGACGCCACCCGGCGCGACTGCGCGGACGCGGCCTTGACCAGTTCCAGCAGGTTGGCTTCCGGCAGGCGAAACTCCAGGTAGCCGCTGACAATCAAGGTGTCATAGCCCTCTGGGCGCAGCGCGCTGGTGTTCACCGAAAAGCCCTGGGAGGTCATCACGGCGCCGCCGCTTTCCGACACCAGGTGAAACTCATAGGCCGGCTCGCCGCGCAGCAGGTTGGCACACTCGAACACCGAGCCCAGGCTGAGGCTCAACGACTGGAAATTCGGGTAAACCATCAGCGCAACGCTGTGCATTGCATCTCTCCAAGGGGCAGGGGAGAGGCGATTGTCGGCGTGTGCCGGGCAAACGGCAACCGACTTTCGTGCGTGTCCGGAATCCTTGCGGATATGACATTGTGAGCCAATGCCGCGCTGCCTAACATGAGCCCAACGCACTAGACGACTGGTCTAATCGCAGAGGGGCAAGCATGAGCAACGCAAGCAGCAGTGCGCGGCAAGCGATTCTTGAACGGGCGCAATCCATTGTCGGGGCCAAGGGGTTTTCGGCGGTGGGCTTGAACGAGATCCTTCAAGCGGCGCAAGTGCCCAAGGGCTCGTTTTATCACTACTTCAACTCCAAAGATGCCTTTGGCGTGGTGTTACTCGATACCTATTTCGACCACTACGTCGAGGGCATGCAGCAGCTGTTCGATCAGCCGGGATTGACCCACCACGCCAAGCTGATGCGTTATTGGCAAGGCTGGATCGACAACCACACCGGCTGCACCGACGCCGGCAAATGCCTGGCCGTGAAGCTTGGGGCGGAGGTCTCCGATCTGTCAGAACCCATGCGGCTGGCGCTGCAACGCGGTACTTCGCGCACCATCGACTTGCTTGCCGTGGCCCTTCAACGCGGCGTCGAAGACGGCTCGCTCAGGTTCGAGCAGGCCCCCGAAAGCCTGGCTAGGCGTTTGTATGCGCTATGGTTGGGAACCAGCGTCATGGGCAAGATCACCCGTACCACCGCGCCGTTCACCGAGGCGCTGCTGCTGACCCAACAGTTGTTGGGCAGCCCTGAAAACCCTGTTATTCACATCGATCGAGGCACTGGAAAATGAAAGTATTAATGGTACTGACCTCTCACGACCAGCTTGGCGATACCGGGCGCAAGACCGGCTTCTGGCTCGAAGAATTCGCCGCACCTTATTACGCGTTCAAGGACGCTGGCGCCGAAGTGGTGCTGGCTTCTCCGGCCGGCGGCCAGCCGCCGTTGGACCCCAAGAGCGATGAACCGGATGCGCAAACCGAGCAGACCGAGCGCTTCGGCAAAGACCCGGCTGCGCAGCAAGCCCTGGCGACCACCGTGAAGCTGGACTCGGTCAATGCCGCCGACTTCGACACCGTGTTCTACCCAGGCGGCCACGGTCCGCTGTGGGACCTGGCGGAGTCGCCGGTGTCCATCGCGCTGATCGAAGCTTTCGAGCGGGCCGGCAAGCCCGTTGGCTTTGTGTGCCATGCACCGGGTGCCTTGCGTCACGTCAAGGCAGTTAACGGTGAGCCGTTGATCAAGGGCCGCCGCGTCACCGGGTTCTCCAATTCGGAAGAGGCCGCTGTGCAGTTGACCGAGGTCGTGCCGTTCCTGATTGAAGATGAATTCCGTAAATTGGGCGGCCTGTATGAGAAGGGCGCCGACTGGCAATCCTTCGTCATTGTCGACGGTTTGCTGGTGACTGGGCAAAACCCAGGCAGCTCCAGCGAAGTGGCCAAGGCCCTGCTGACACTCTGCGCTTAAATTAATCAACCGATCTACGCGGTGGCGACTCCCAGGAGTCGCCACGGTTTTCGTTCGTCCTGAATTTGGAATATCGCCGTGCCTGACTGCATCTTGAACACCCCGATCAAGCTGGGGCATCACCGCTTGAACAACCGTGTGGTACTGCCACCGCTGACCCGCCAGCGCAGCGCCCAGCCGGGTAATATCGCCACCGACCTGATGGCCGAGTATTACCGTCAGCGGGCCAGTGCCGGGTTCATGGTCAGCGAGGGTACGCAGATCGAACCTCGGGGCCAGGGCTACGCCTGGACGCCGGGCATTCATACACCGGCGCAAATCGAGGGTTGGCGCAAAGTCACTGCAGCGGTGCATGCCGAGGGTGGTGTAATCTTCGCCCAGCTATGGCACGTGGGGCGGGTGTCCCATAACGCGCTGCAACCTGACGGTGGAGCCCCGGTGGGCCCGTCTGCGCTGCCGGCGTTGCAAGCCAAAGCCTTCATTGAAACCGGGCCGGGTAGGGGGGAACTGGTGCAGCCACCCGTCCCGCGTGCCTTGACCACGCTGGAAATCGAAGAGCTGGTCGGGCACTACGCCCAGGCTGCGCGCAATGCCCTGGACGCCGGGTTCGACGGCGTGGAAATTCACGCGGCCAACGGCTACCTCGTTAACCAGTTCATCTCGGCCCATTCCAACCTCCGTGAGGATGAGTACGGCGGCTCGCTGGACAATCGCCTGCGCTTGCTGCGCGAGATTGTCGAAGCGGTGTGCAAAGTGGTGGGGCCGGAACGCCTGGGCGTGCGCTTTTCGCCGCTGTTCAGTGGCACCGATCAGGACCGGGTCTACATCGGCCTGGTGGAAGAAGACCCGCACCTTACCTATATCGAAGCGATCAAAGTGCTGGAAGCGTCGGACCTCGCCTATGTGTCCATTGCCGAGGCCGACTGGGACAACGCCCCCGACCTGCCCGACACATTTCGCCAGGCCGTGCGCGCCACCTTCAGCGGCAGGATCATCTACGCCGGGCGCTACACCGCCGAGCGCGGCGCACGGCTGGTAGAGGCCGGGTTGGCGGACTTGATCGCCTTTGGACGGCCCTTCATTGCCAACCCGGACTTGCCCCAGCGGCTGTTCAATGGCTGGCCGTTGAATGCGTTGAAGGCCGAAGGCTTGTATGGCGGGACACAGGCGGGGTATGTGGATTATCCGGTGTATGCCCAACAGCCGTGATAGCCCATGATGGCCTGTGTTTTATCCAGGGTGGGAGGAGGCTTGCCCTAACGCCGGTCAGTTAAACGAACGCTATGCTCGAAGTAATGAAGATCAAATGTGGGAGCTGGCTTGCCTGCGAAAGCGGTCGTGCAGTAACAGATACAGTGACTGACACACCACCTTCGCGGGCAAGTCGAATCGCCTCACTCCACCCGCAACACAATCTTGCCGATATGATCCCCACCTTCCATCCGCGCATGGGCCTGGGCGGCGTCGGTGTAGGCGTAGACCTGGTCGATAATCGGCAGGCAGCGCCCGGCACTGAGTACCGGCCACACGTGTTCGCGCAGTTGCTGGGCAATCTCGGCCTTTTCTTCCCGCGTGCGGGCCCGCAGCAGCGAGCCGGTGATCACCGCGCGTTTGCCGAGGATGGTCAGCAGGTCAACGTCGTTGGCCTTGGCGCCACCGAGGAAACCGAGGATCACCAGGTGGCCGTCCATGCCCAGGGCCTTGAGGTTATTGTTCAGGTACGAGGCGCCCATGATGTCGAGGATCACGTTGACGCCTTTGCCATCGGTCTGTTTGGCGATGACCTCGGCAAATGCCTGTTCGCGGTAGTTGATCGGCTCGGCACCGAGCTTGGCAATCGCCGCGCATTTGTCGGCGCTGCCCGCCGTGGCGAATGCCTGGATGCCGAACTCCTGGCAAAGCATCAACGCGGTGGTGCCGATGCCGCTGGTGCCGCCGTGGATCAAGGCGCGCTGGCCTTTGCGGGCACCGCCGAGACCGAACAGGTTGGCCCAGACCGTAAAGAACGTTTCCGGCACGGCAGCGGCCTGAATCCAGTCCATGCCTGCGGGGATCGGCAGCGCCTGGCTGGCCGGCACCGCGCAATACTGCGCATAGCCGCCGCCATTGGTCAGGGCGCAAACCTTGTCGCCCAGGCTGTATTCGTTCACGCCAGTGCCCAGCGCCACCACTTCACCGGCCACTTCCAACCCCGGAATCGGGCTCATGCCGGGCTTCATCGGGTATTTACCCGCGCGCTGCAAGGCGTCTGGGCGGTTGACCCCGGCGGCGTGCACGCGAATCAGAATCTCGCCCGGCCCGGCCACTGGCACGTCGGCGCTGCGCGGCTGCAAGACCTCGGGCCCGCCAGGGGTGGTGATTTCGATCAGGGTCATTTCTTGTGGAAGCGTCATGGAAAAGTTCCTGTAGCGATGAGCGTATGGGTTGGGACCGTAGCGCGGGGTCGGCAGTTCAGCAAGATCATGCCGGGTTCTTCGGGCAATGCAAACGCAGGCTTTCAGCACAAGCCTGCAAGTGCGTCGGCGTGGCTTCGGACACACTGGCTGCCGCTCATTTTTGACGGACACAGGTGGCGTATGAACGAAGCGAGAAATCAGGATATCGGGTTGTTGTTCCTGCGGGTCAGCGGGGCGTTGTTCCTGCTGTGGGTGCATGGGTTGCCCAAGTTGCTCCACTACAGCGAGCAATTGAAGCTGATCGAGGACCCGTTTCACTTGGGCGCCCATGTCACGTTGCTGCTGGCGATCTTTGCCGAGGTGCTGTGCCCGCTGCTGATCGTCGCGGGCGTGCTGGTGCGCCTGGCGTGCCTGCCGATCCTGGCGGTGCTGGTCATCGCGTTGCTGGTGGTGCACCCGGAGTGGACGCTGTTCGAAGGGCAGTTCGGCTGGCTGCTGTTGATCATCTTTACCAGCGTGCTGATCGCAGGGCCGGGGCGGCTGGTGCTGAGCCAGCGCTTTGCCTGAACAAAAAAGGCCGGGCTCGCCCGGCCTTCTGCCTTCTGTAGGAGCGAGCTTGCTCGCGAAAAACGCATAGGCGCCGCGTTCATTCAGCAAGCACGCGTTATCGTTGACGTTCTTCGCGAGCAAGCTCGCTCCTACAGGGGCATCAAGATGTCAACGGTTCAGGAATCCCAACAGGTCTTCATTGAGCTGTTGAGCGTGGGTCACGGCAAACCCGTGAGGCGCATCCTTGTACACCTTCAGTTGCGCGCCCTTGATCATTTCAGCAGCCACCTTGCCGGTGGTTTCGAACGGCACGATCTGGTCGCCGTCGCCATGGATCACCAGGGTCGGCACGTCGATTTTGGCCATGTCCGGGCGGAAGTCGGTTTGCGAAAACGCGGTGACGCAATCCACGGTGGATTTGAGCGACGCGAGCATGGCGATCTGCAGGGTTTGGCTGAGCACACCCTCCGAAACGTGCTGGCCTTTATTGAGACCGAAGAATGGCGTGTTGAAGTCGCTGATGAACTGCGCACGATCCTTCAACAGGCCGGCCTTGATGCCATCGAACACCTCGCCTGGCACGCCTTGGGAGTAGTCGGCTTGCTGGCCGAAGATCGGCGTGACCGCGCCCAACAACACCAGGCCGGCGACACGGGCACTGCCGTGGCGGGCGATGTAGCGCGCCACGTCACCGCCACCCATGGAGAAGCCCACCAGGGTCACGTCCTGTAGGTCAAGGTGTTCGATCAACTGGGCGATATCGTCAGCGAAGGTGTCGTAGTCGTTACCGGTCCATGGCTGGTCCGAGCGGCCAAAACCACGACGGTCAAAGGCAATGGTGCGAAAGCCGCGGCTGCTCAGGTATTCCATCTGGTATTCCCACATGTCCGCATCCAGCGGCCAGCCGTGGCTGAACAGCACGGGCTTACCGCTGCCCCAGTCCTTGAAGTAGATCTGGGTACCGTCTTTGGCAACGAATGTGCTCATCTGAAACTCCTTGCAGGGCTGAAAAAGGGCGGTGAAAAAACCGCATCACTATTGCCGTAAACCTGAGCTCAGGCTTGTATGGGTGTGCTTGTCTCACCAACTGAACTTGAGCTCCATGCCCAGGTAATTGCTGTCGTGCCCACCGGCATCGCGCAGGGTCTGGCCGATCGCGTAGTGCACGGCCTCGACCGCACCGCTGAGGTTGGGCGTAAAGGCGTAGTCGGTGCGCAGTTGGCCGTAGGCGCCGGTCCAGCGCTCACCTTGGCCCGCCGTGCCAGCCACGGGCAGGTTGGGCTGGGTGTAGACGGCGTCTGCGGTGGTCTGCCGCCACAGCAGGCCGACAGCGGTTTGCACGCTGAGCTTGGCGAGGGGCTTGACGGTAATCGACGGCTTGACGTGGATCAGGTTGCTGTAGCCGGTATAGCCCGCCAGGGAAAAGTAATAGCCATTGGGGAACAGCGGGTTGAAGGTGCCGACCCGGCCGTCACCGGCCTGGCAGTCACCGGAAGCGATATCCAGTTGCAGGCCGATACGCGGCTTCCAGGCCAGCGTGTCAAAGGTGTAGCCGGTGCGGCTGCCACCGGCCCAGGCGCGAATCGTCTTGCTGCCCACCGAGCCGCGTTGCAGCATGGCTTCGACGTCCCAGTCGAAACCCTGGGCTGCGCCACCGAGGCGGGCGTCCAGCAACTGGCGCGTCTCTTCGCCATCGGCGTCCAGGTAATGGGCGGCACTGCGCTCGTACACGCCGTAATAGGCCGACAGCTCATTGGTGCCGCCCACCAGTCGCTCGACCCGTAGCATGTGGAAGCGCGCGTCGCTGTTGGACTTATCGTCGAAATGCCGGCCATCCTGGTACTGCACCGGTTGGCTGGCGATCCCGATGAAGCGCCATTGCGGCGTTTCCCAGTCCGCCCACAACGCATCGAAGGACTGCCGCACATTCGGGCCGTCCCGTGACGAGATGAAACGCTGCAAGTCGAAGGCGAAATCCTGGCGGCCAGCCCGTGCCTTGAAGGTGCCAGCGCTGAAGGTCTTCACGTATTCGGCAAAGGCCAGGCGCAGGTCGACGCGGTTCTGGTCGGCACCGCCAATGGTGGTCTTGTCATAGGCCCGCACATCTTCCAACTGGGTGAACAGCCGCCAGTGTTCGTTCAGGTGCAAGTCGGCGTGCACCTGAAAGCGCTGGATCAGGTAGCGGTCACGCGGTACATCCCGCACGCCGAACCCGCTGGCGTCGTTCATCTCGAAACGTTCACGCAAGGTTGCGCCCAACGACAAGTAGGTGAACGGGTTGGCGGCGGACAGTGGGATGTACTTGAGGTTGTCCAGCGGTTGCGTGCGCAATGCCGGGTCCTTGAGCACAGACCAGTCTTCCTGCCAGCGGTTGGCCTTGATCGCCGGGCGTACCAGCTGGTCGTCGGCCTGCACGCTGCCAGCAAGCAACGGCCACAGCACAGCCAGGCTCCAGCCTGCGTGACGAATCATTTTGCCGCGCTGAGTTGGTGGATTTCTGCGACATAACCGCCCGGGAACTCCACCAACGCACTGCGCCGACCTTTGCTGTCGAACGCCGGCACCAGCACTGTGGCGCCAGAGCCAGTGGCCTTGCCCAGGGTGGCGGCGAGGTCGTTGACCTGGTAACCGGTGGTGTCGTGGCCGAACGGGTAGGGCAGTTGGCCGTTGGAGACCAGCACCGCCATGCGCCCGAACGGCGATTCGATCTCGACGCGGCGGTAGTGGCCGCCGGCCTGGCCGACATCAACCCCAGGGGCGTGCTTGTCGTCGCTCACTACCTTGCCGTGGGAGAAACCCAGGAATGCCTTGATAAACCGCTCGGCGCTGTCGTTGGACACATACACACGGTTTTCCGGCACGGTGTCGAAGGCGGCGTAATCCGGGGTCTTGGTGTGCCAGTAGAGCTGCATGTTCACACCGCCCGGCCATTGCACCACGGCATCACGGCCGATGGGGTCGGGGAAATCGCTGACGATTACGTCGGCGCCATTTTCACGCGCGGCCTTGAGGGCCACGTCCATGTCCTTGACCAGATAGCCGTTGCGTTCCTGGCCGAACGGGTGAGGCACGGGGGTGGTAAAGCCGAACAACGACACGGTGCCCGCCGGGGTCTGGAGCAATTGCGAGGTGGTGCTGCTCGGCACCGGCAGCACGTTGACCACGACCTGGGGCGTGCTTTTGCCGCCGAAGGTGGCGAGGAAACTCTGGGCAAAACGGTCCACATCGGCCGGTGCCACATACACATGGCTGGTGTCGTACTGCGGCGCCACGGCCACGTTCGGGGTGGCGGCAAACGCGTTGCTCATCATCGCACTTGCCAGCAGCGTCAATGCCAGCGATACCTTGGTTGCTGTGTTACCCATGCCCGTTCTCCAGCGCTTCTGAGGGTTCGAAAGCCGTGAGGTTAGGGGGGCAGGGCGGTGGGGAATTGTATGGACGTGCTCGGTTGAACGTTTCAGCTAAGCGGCCCAGAAAGCCGACGCCTGTCTACCTGACGCCCCTCAATCCAAATATGGAAGCTGGCTTGCCTGAGATGACGGCCAGCCAGCCGACGCTTCTCTAGCTGACACCCCACGATCAAACTGTGGGAGCTGGCTTGCCTGCGAAGGCGGCCTGAGAGCCGACCATAATCTTGGATCAGACCGTGTACATATCCATTATTTAGGTCATGGCTGCTTATGGTTCCGCTTTTACAGCGGCTCACTTTTGAAAAGCGCAAAAGTAAGCAAAACGCTCTTGCCCCACCACTCGGCACCTCGCTTAGGCTCGGTGTGCCCTCACTCCGGCTTGAATCCGTGGGCCGCCGTCATGGGCCATCCTTGGCCCAGGACGGCTAACCCGGCGTCCTGCCGGGTTACCCACGAATTCAAGCCTGCGTTCGGCCAGCGTGGTTTAACGGGGCGCCTGAGATTAAGATCAAAAGCAGATCAAGAGCGGCTCGCTTCGCATCGTAGTTACCGGTGGCTGCGTAGGTACCTATGCTGCGATGACGACGTTTCAGTCACTGCATCTATTACTGCACGACCGCTTTCGCAGGCAAGCCAGCTCCCACATTTGATCTTCGTTGCGTTGGGCATTGCGTTCGCTTAACTGTTCGGCATTGGAGCTGCCCACACATTTGGATGGCGGGGCATCGGTTAAACAGCCTTTATCTGTCAGGCCACCATAATGATCTTCGACACCAACTCCACCACCGTCTTGGCCTGCAGTTTCTTCATCAACCGCGCCCGGTGCACCTCAACGGTGCGGTGGGAGATCGCCAGGCGCAGGGCAATTTCTTTGGATTTGAACCCGTTGACGATGTGCATGGCGATTTCCCGCTCCCGGGGCGTGAGGTCGCCGGTGCCCTGGTGCATGCGGTCCAGGCGTTCGAAGTGCCAGATCATCAGCTTGAACGGGTCTTTGGGGGTGAGGGTGTAGCCGTGGGACTTGGCCCAGAATACTTCGCCGTTGTGGTGCTGCATGAAGCGTTCATCGGAATAAAAGCCGTTGTCGCTGTCGAGCAGCCAGTCATGGCTGCGCTTGCCGATGGCGTGGTAGTCGGCCTGAGACGGGTAGATCAGCAGAGTCAGCTGGTTGACCAGTGCGTCGCGCGTATAGCCGAACAGCTTCAGGAAAGCGTCGTTGCAGTCCAGTATCACGCGGTCGCTGGTGACGATCTGCGGGGCAGGGGACAGCTTGAACGCCAGGCGTTCGAGGTCGGGAAATTGCTGGGCTAGCGCGGTCATGGGGCATCCTGCCTCGTTGTTCAATGCCCTGGGGCGCTACTTACCCGTGTAAGTAGTTACACGAATTGGCGCACGATCAGGGGTGGGTCATTGTAAGTCAAGTCCGAATCAAGAACAGAAGAAATTGATTATGCCTGCTGATTGCGTCTCCATTGTTGCCGCTGGTCACTCCCGCTTTGGTCGCCTGGAAGGCACGACGCTGGAAGACCTGATCGTCCAGGTTACCCGAGAAGCCCTGAGCGACGCCGAGATTGATGCGTCGCAAATCGATGCGTTGTTCCTCGGCCATTTCAACTCGGGGCTGGTGCCCGACGGGTTTGCCGCTTCATTGCTATTGCAAGCCGACCCCGGGCTGCGCTTCAAACCGGCTACTCGCTGTGAAAACGCCTGTGCGTCCGGCTCGGCAGCGATCCAGGCGGGGGTCAATGCGATCCTCTCCGGCAGTGCTGAGCTGGTGCTGGTGGTGGGCGCCGAGAAGATGACCCACACCAGCACCGCCGCTGTCACCCAAGCCTTGGCCGGGGCCGGCTACCAGAACGACCCGGCCGAAGCCGGCCTGAGTTTCCCCCAGTTGTTCGGCCGCGCCGCCCGTCAATACGCCGAGCGTTACCACTGCCCGCTGGGCTCGATGGCGGCCATCGCTACCAAAAACCACTCCAATGCCATGGCCAACCCGCTGGCGCAGATGCATCGGGAGATGAATTTCGAACACTGCAACAACGTGTCCCAAAGCAACCCGTTCGTGGCTGACTCCCTGCGCCTGACCGATTGCTCGCTGATCAGCGATGGCGCCGCCGCGATCATCCTCGCCTCGCCCAAACGTGCGCGGGCGTTCCGTCGCGAGGTGCAAATCCGGGCGATGACCCAGGTCAACGACACCTTGCCCATCGCCCAGCGTGACATCCTCGCCTTTGAGGGCCCGCAACGCGCGATCCATGCAGCGCTGCGCGGGGCGAATGTGACCCTGGCTGACCTGAGCTTCGCCGAAGTGCACGACTGCTTCACCATTGCCGAGTTGCTGATCTATGAAGCCATGGGCCTGGCGCCCAAGGGCGAAGGCCATCGCGTGCTCGACAGCGGGGTGGTGCGCGCCGGCGGGCGCTTGCCGGTGAACCTTTCCGGCGGGCTCAAGGCCAAGGGACATCCCGTCGGCGCCACGGGGGTGTCCATGCATGCCTTGGCGTTCCGGCAATTGACCGGCGAGCCGATTGGCCTGGCGGTGCCCAACCCGGAGTTCGGCCTGGTGTTCAACATGGGCGGCATGGCGGTGGCCAACTACGCCTCGGTCCTGCAGGCACGCCGGAGCTGAGTCATGAACATTGCCAACTGGCTGCACGACACCCAGCGTCGGGCCCCGCAACGCCCGGCATTGTTCGACGGCAGCGTGCAAGTGGCCGACTACGCCACCTTCGCCGCCCACGTGCGCCAACGCGCCGCGCACCTGGTGGAGCAGCATGGCCTGGTGCCGGGAGACGCGGTGGCGCTGCTGATGAAAAACAGCTGCGACTACCTGGAACTGCTCTACGCCATCTGGTGGATGGGCGGGGTGGCGGTGCCGATCAACGCCAAGCTGCACCCCAGCGAAGCGGCGTGGATTGCCGATAATGCCGAGGCGCGGTTGATCTTTACCGACGGCGGCCAGGTGTTTTCATCGCGGGATTTGCCCGCGCATTGCACGGAATTGGACGGCCACCCGCTGCCGCCCAGCCATGGTTGGCCCAGCCTGGAACAGCCGGTGCCCCGCCAGGATCACGACCTCGCCTGGCTGTTCTATACCTCTGGCACCACCGGGCGCTCCAAGGGCGTGATGCTGTCGCACGGCAACCTGATCGCCATGTCGCTGTGCTACGCCACGGATGTCGATCAAGTGAGCGCCGACGATGCGGCGCTGTATGCCGCGCCCATGTCCCACGGCGCCGGCCTGTACAACTTCATCCATGTGCGCTGCGGCGCCCGCCATGTGGTGCCGGCCTCCCATGGCTTCGATGCCGCCGAGCTGTTCGGGCTGGCCGAGCACATGGGCCAGGTGTCGCTGTTTGCTGCGCCGACCATGGTCAAGCGCATGGTCGAACAGGCCCGGCGCCAGGATTATCACGGCGCCGGCATCAAGACCATCGTCTACGGCGGCGGCCCCATGTACCTCGCCGACCTGCGCGAAGCAGTCGACACCTTCGGCCCGCGCCTGGTGCAGATCTACGGCCAGGGCGAGAGCCCGATGACCATCAGCGTCTTGCCCCGCGCCTTGATCGCCGAGCGCCAGCGCCCCGACTGGGCCACCCTGGCCGCCTCGGTGGGCCACGCGCAAGCCTGTGTCGAGATCCGCATTCTCGATGCCGAGCACCAGCCACTGCCCACCGGCGAGCGCGGTGAAATCGCGGTGCGTGGCGCCACGGTGATGCAGGGCTACTGGCGCAACCCGCAGGCCACGCGCCAGACGCTGGTGGACGGTTGGCTGCTGACCGGCGACATCGGCTACCTCGACCCGGCCGGCTACCTGACCCTGACGGATCGCTCCAAGGACGTGATCATCAGTGGCGGCAGCAACGTGTACCCCCGTGAAGTCGAGGAAGTGCTGGCCCAGCATCCCGAGGTGTTCGAAGTGTGCGTGGTGGGCGAGCCCGACGCGCAATGGGGTGAGTCGGTGGTGGCCTTCGTGGTGACCCGCAGCGGCCAGCCGCTGGACGAAGGCGAGCTGACGACGTGGTTCCTGGCGCGCATGGCCTCGTTCAAAAAGCCGAAAAAATATGTGTGGCGCAGCGATTTGCCGAAGAACAGCTACGGCAAGATTCTCAAGACCGACTTGCGGCATTGGCTGCAAACCGCGAGTATCGCCGCGCTTTAACATGGATCGATAATCAGACAAGGAGTCCCCACGATGGGCAATCCCGCACAAGACACCGTCCGCAAGCGCCGCCGTGCGTTTCTGGGCGCCACCTCCGGCCACTTGATCGAGTGGTACGACTACGGCGTCTATGGCTTTCTCGCGGTCTATATCGGCCAGGCGTTCTTCGTCTCCGATGACCCCACCACCAGCCTGTTGGCCAGCTTTGCTGCGTTTGCGCTGAGCTTTTTTATCCGCCCTTTGGGTGGGCTGTTCTTCGGCCCGCTGGCAGACAAGATCGGCCGGCGCAAAACCCTGATCATGGCGCTGGTGATGATGACCGGCTCCACGGTGATGCTGGGCCTGTTGCCGACCTACGCCAGCCTGGGCATCGCCGCACCGATCCTGTTGATCCTGGTGCGCTGCGTGCAGGGCTTCTCGGCGGGCGGCGAAATCGGTACGGTCACCAGCTTCATCTCTGAATACGCCGGCCCCGGTCGCCGTGGCTTTGCCACCTGCTGGCTGATGGTCACCGCCGTGCTCGGCCTGCTGCTCGGTGGCGCCGTGGCCAACGGCATGACCTGGGTGCTGGGCGCCGAGGTCATGCAGGAATGGGCCTGGCGCGTACCGTTCCTGATCGCCGCGCCCCTGGGCTTTATTTCCATGTACATTCGCCTCAAGCTCGAAGACAGCCCCGAGTTCCTCGCCCTGCAACGCGCCGGGCAAACTTCGCGGGCGCCGCTGCGTGAGGTCTGGCAGTGGAAGCGGGCGATTGCCCTGGTGTTCTTTATCATCACCTTGCACAGCTCGATCTTTTACCTGGTGCTGACGTTCGCCTCGACCTACATGGCCAAGATCCTCAAGTTCGACAGCGGCACCACCTTGCTCTACGTGTTCGTCGCCAGCTTCTCGGCGGCTTTCGTGATGCCGTTTGGCGGGGCCTTTACCGATAAATACGGGCGCAAGCCGTTCCTGATGGTGATCGGCACGCTGGCGACCCTGGCGATGTTCTGGCTGTTCAAATCCGCCCCTACCGCCACCCCGGCGACCTTCTTCGCGCCGTTGATGGCGGTGGCGATTCTGTTCGGGCTGTACGCGTCGTCAACCTATGCGTTGATGAGTGAGCTGTTGCCGACGCGGATTCGCTCCACTGGGATTGCCGTGGCGTATAACGTGCCCGTCGCGGTGTTTGGCGGCAGTGCGCCGTTGATTTCCACCTGGCTGATCAAGGTGACAGGCGATATTACTTCGCCGTGGTATTTCTATGTAGCGACCGGGGTGGTGTCGTTGGTAGCGCTGGTGGTGTTGCGCAAGGAGGACTTCGTGGTCGGTGCCACGCCTAGGGTGGCGTCTGCGAAAACGGCGCTGGCCTGACGCCGTGTTTGCATATTGGTAATCAAACGGCAGGGTTGTGTTGGCAAACCTGCCGCAACAGGCTATCGGGCTGAATTGGCTGGCAACACGTGGGCCGCGTCCCGGGCAGGGTAGGAGTAATGTGGCCGGTAATCGACAAGTTCTTGAACCATCTCAGGCTCTTTCTGGGTGCCAATATTGAATCGCAGCAGCGTTCCTGATGTCTTTTCCACCGTATTAAGGTGGTTGTTCTTGGCAAAATCCAACTTCACTTTCGAGTCAGCGAGCAACTTTATGTCGCGTGGAGAAAGCGTGGGGTATTTCGCTTTGAATTCCCGATAGTACGTTTTGAACAGGCCTATTGGGTCTTTGCCCAAAAAATAATCCATGTGCACAGGACCTGCGAATGACTTGGTGGGTATGTTGGTCAGGTTGGAGATTTCATCACCCAGCGAGTTCGGGCCGTTTGCGCCGGAATAGCAGACGCGAAGCACAATGTTTTTATATTTGCTGAAGTCAATTTTTTCCGCACGAAGTTTATTGACGATGTCTTGCGCCGAATAGAACTTGCCGTTTGCGCCTACGACTTTCGCGGGCTCTCCGATGGCCGGTTCAGTCCCATGTCCGAATATATTGAGTCGTGGGGCGCCTTTGTAAATATCCTCGAAGGTTTGTATGTCGCCATCGATGGCCTTGAAACCCCTCCATGGACCGCCCAACCGAATCACTTCACGTAATGCTGACTCAGGCGAAGGCGCCGCCGGTAAATCACCTACGCGTGTTTCCTGCGGTACCGTATGAATGGCCGCGACTCCAGTACGTGAGGAGGTTTGAGTGGGGTGTGCTCTTGCGAGGTGAAGCATTAACATCGCTATGTTGATGAATAAATCTGTTGCGGCTGCTTCTTTGTTTCCTTCCCTGCTCCCGGCAAGCGTCTTGATATCACTTATGATGCTGTCTGCCTGAAACGGCATACCGATTAAAAAGGCACTCTCTGGCATGAACAGAAATGCCGTATTGAGTAATAGGCCTGCCCCTTCTTTAATCCTTTCCCAGCGACTTTCCCCGTTGGATACGGCTTGGTGTTCGGCCAGCGATGTCAGCGCCCTTGAATTGGCTTCATACAAGTAGTTCATCAGTTGCCCGGTTTGCAGCTCGGACGACAGGTCGTGAGTCGCCAGTGTGGGCGGCGCAGGCGTGAACACGGGCGTATATGTCGGCATATGCGGTTCGCGAAAGCCATCGTGCCTGTAGACGGCGCGGGTTGTCTCATCAGGCAGCCAGGCAAGAATGTCTTTTTGTAGTTCCTTCTGTGTCTGGACAGACTCCATTAGCGCCTGGCGCGAAGGAAACTGCAGCAGGGGGGCGCTGGAATTCAACGGGCGATAAAGAATGTGCGGGCCGACTGTGGTGTCTTTGGGTTCGATCAGGAACATGTTTTCGACCACATCGGGCACCGCGCCGGGCAGGCGCATGAGCGCCAAGGGGCGCACGGTGATTTCGTTGCCATTGACAAACTTCTTCCCTGGCGTTGGATCCAGTATTGCCTGGAGGTAACGAAAACCCATGGCGTTATCGAAGCCAGCCTCGCCTTTGGCCGTAAGTTCCAGGGCCCTCATTTTCAGTTCAATCGGGACTTGCTCGGCGAACAGCGCTTGGCGCCTGGTTTGTTTTTCAGGATCGTCGAGCAGCTCGCGCCTGACTAATTCGGGGTAGTTCTTGCCGGCATCGATTTGCTGAATCAACTTACCCAGTTCGCCCTCTCTTCCGAGCTTGGCTAGATGAATGCCCGTCGGTTTGTGACGCACCTCCACCCGGCCTTTTGGTAATCCTGAAAGGTTGCGTACAAAGGTTTCGGTGAAGGACAGGGTGGTGGTTTGGGTTGATCCGAATCCGCTGGCCGGGGCGCCATAGGGAGTGTGAAAGATGACTTCCAGATCCTTGATGTCATAGTGAAAGAGTGGAGGGTTGAGGGCTTTGATCTGTTCCTGGATATAAGTGCTAATGTCCGGAATATCACTGCCAAAGCTCTTGCCCTTGTGCCGGCGCTCGAAGCCCGCCATCTCCAGAAGCAGGTCATGGTAAATAAAGCGATTGGCATCCGAGGCGGTTTTCGACCATTCGGGACGCTTGAGCCCGGACTCTTGGGATGGTCGCGCCACGATCAGCGCGGGATCAGTGTCGGCGTTGGCGTCCCCGTTGTTAATCATGACGTTCGCTTGCAGGTAGAACGCATCAGCGTCGAAGGCTTTCAGGCTGGGCTTGTTGGTGCGGGTCGGTGGTTGCGCCTCGGGGTTTTGCTGTTCCCAGGCCTGCTGGGCAGCATCCAGGGAAGCATAAGGGGTAACCTTTCCGCTGGGTTCGCACATCAGCACTGCGAGGGTGCGATCCCCAGCCTTGCGTTCGATGAACAGGTTAGGGGTTTGAACGTTCGGGCTGTCTGGGTTGGCCGGGTCAGTGCGGACCATGAAGTGAATGGTTGTCTTGGAGTTGTCTGTGGGGTTGAGGTACCCGTGGGGAAACCTTGCTACCGTATCCAGTGTTTCGCGCTGTATGTCATTGAGACCTGGAGATTTTAAACTGGCCAGGCGCAGGTTGCTGTGCAGCAGTTGGCCGAGCATTGACCGCCGACTACCCGCGTAAATCGGGGTGACACTGAGCGCTGTGTCGGCACTCAGCCCAGGGGCCGGCTCATTGAACGGCGGCTCATTCCAATACGTGATCTTTGCCGCTCGAAGCGTTTCGTTCAGCTTGCCGGGCAACTCGCTCATAGCCTTCTGTAGCGCTGACCTATCGATAGGAAGTGCAGTACCCGCAGGTTTGCCGGTACGGGCGATCACGTCCTCGCGCGTATCGACGAATTTGCCAGCGCTGTCGAAAACCGGCGCGGCGCCTCCAGCGACATGGCTGATGATCATTTCCATCAGCGGTGTTTCAATGTGCTCACCTGGATTGTCCGGATCGGGAACGGCGAACGCCAACTGCTCCACATCGAGGTTCAATGACGCATCGATGGCGTCCTTGAGTAATCCCGATACGACCGATTGCAATCCGGGCCCTGCGTTAAACAGACGGTGGGCGATGTCGCTCACGGGGCTGGCGACGGGCGGCTTGGCGGTGGTTACCGGCGCAGGCGCTTGAACGACAGTAGGTGTTGGAGGGGGTTTGATGCCTGCAAGTGCTTGTAGGGTTGCCTGCTGCAGTTCGCGAATCCCACGCGAGGTGTCAGCAGAAGGGTTGTTTTTTTTCAAGGAGGGGAAGCCATCGCGGATGAGCCCTGCGACTTGTTCGAGCCACTTCTGCTCTGAGCCGGTTTCCCGAGTCACGCCGTAAAAGTCCAGCATCATAGAGAGATCCAGCGCTTGCTGGGTACGAACGGGCCCCTCGTAGACCGAGCCGCTTCTCCCGTATTTTCGGGCTGCGCTTGAAATGTCGGGTTCAAGGGCCGCCCATTGGGGGCAAGTCGACGTGCGCAAAACAATCGATTTACGGCTGCCGTCAGGGTTTCGTACGTAGCCTTCCAACTGGCCTGTCGGCAAGTGGATAAACAAGGATGAAACCTCGAGATTATGTTCTTTCGCAAACGCCAGGAAAGCGGGGCTGGAGAAGCATTTGCCGAACGCCTCGCGTGTGTGTGCGTAGGTAGAGTCGTCAGGCACATTCAGGAGGGGGAGAAAGGTTAGCGACTGATCATCAATGCGCCTTTGATAGCCGATCCTCGTGAGGATTCTGGCACACTCCCGTGCCACTTCCCGATCAGCCGCCTCGACGCGTTCGGCGGGCGTCGGTGTGCGACTGGAGTCGGCAAGTGTGCCGCTGCGTTCAAAGGTGGCTTGGGTGATCGTCTCCTTCGCGCTGCGTTGTGCTTGCCTGGCGCGCAAGGTCTGTTGCGAGATGTCCAATGGCAGGGGGCCGTTGGGGATGACCAGAGAGGGGAATGTGTCGGCTTGCTGGAGTGCCGCGATCACGGCCCGCGGATTGCGCGTAAGCTCGGTTCTAGCGATAGCGTAGAAGTCTCCGACCAGGTAACTGGGAGGCGTGTGTTCGCCGGTGTAGCGGAACCAGGTCGTCGACGGGGCGCCCAGCTCTCTGGCCGCTGCGGCGACGTCCGCCGATGCCTGTGACCAGCCAGGGGTGAACTCCGTGAAGCTGTTGGGGGAGTCATTGATCATGCACGTCATGGTTCCCTCTTGAGGGTTCCAGCTGAAATTGGAAAGGTCGATGTGATGGGCTTTGGCAAAGGTTGCAAACGGCTCTGCCCTGAGCGCCTGGTTAAAACGTGCCCACGCTTGGCCGAAGCTGGAAAAAGGCGGAACCTGGGTGAGGGTCGGGGCGGTGAGTGACTGTCTGTTGGTTGTGAGCTCCTCAGCGACCTGGCCCATCAATGCCGCGCTGAGCTGCTGTGCCAGCTCGGCATCACTCTTTTCCACCAACGTGCTGACGTGTCCTTGAGTGAGCAGAAATTGAGGCGAACTTGGTGCGCGTCTTGAAACGGGCTCGGATCGACCAGGATTTTCCGGCTGCTGAGCGATGTCATACTTCAGCCTTTCATCCGGGTTGACCGGCCACGCAAAGGTGCCTGTTGGCGTTTGTTGCGAAGATGAGGGTGGAACATGGTTCGTGGCTGCCGGGATCGTCATGGAAGTCTCCGTCTATCGTTATGAAAAGCGCGCCTTCTGTGGCGAATTTTCGTGGCTTTTCTGTACGAAGGTGTTCCGTATCCACTTAATACGAAGGGTTACAGCCGCTGATGCGGGGAGCCGTCATGTGTCACAGTCCTTTGCCTGTTCGTTGTGACAGGTTGAAATACGGCGCCGTTTTCCCTGCGCCGCGTCCCTGAACAGAGTGAGGTGCCTATGCAAGCAACCCGATTGACTCTCGTATGTCATGCCGTGACCCCCATGCAAAAGCAGGGGCGGTTTCCCGATGACGAGTCGTTACTGATGGATTGGCAGAATGCGCGGCTGTCACTGACGGATCGGTTCCGCAAAAGTGTGCGCCTGATATGCGGGCCCGAAGCGCGGACTCGCCAGACGGCGACGCTGTTCGGTGACCACGCCGTGGTTGAGCCCGCGTTACGCGATGGCGATTTTGGCCATTGGAAGGGGCAGGACACTGCCCAGCTTGATCGCGATGAATTGATGACTTGGCTCACCGACAGCGCCAGCGCCCCCCATGGCGGCGAGTCGGTGGACCACATTTGCGCGCGCGTGGGCGAATGGATGAGGTCACTGGAGTGCCAACCCGGCCATGTGGTGGCCGTTACACATCCCTTGGTCATCCGCGCTGCAATGCTGTACGTCATGCAATTTCCGGTATCGATGTTCTACCTGATCGATGTCGAACCGCTGTCGCGCACCGAGCTGCGTTTCAACGCGGTCTGGCGCCTGCGCCTGGAAACTCACGCCTGATGCGTTGATCATGGCAAAATCCACGCCCCGCACTGAGAGCAACCCATGAAACGCATCCTGATCATCGGCATTGGCGCCGGCAACCCCGACTACATCACGATGCAGGCCGTGAAGGCGCTGAACCGTACCGACGTGTTCTTCCTGATGGACAAGGGCCAGAGCAAGGACAAGCTGATCGACCTGCGCCGGGAAATCTGCGACACCTATATCACCGAGCCCGGCTACCGTTTTGTCGAGGCCGACTGCCCGGAGCGTGTGCGCGGTGAAATCGACTACACCACCGCTGTGCAGGACCTCAACCGCGATAAGCAGCAGACCTTCGAACGCATGATCAACGAAGAAATGGCTGACGGTGAGGTGGGGGCGTTCCTGGCCTGGGGCGACCCGGCGCTGTACGACAGCACCATCCGCATCTTGCAGGCGATTCTTGCCAGTGGTCGCTGTGTCTTCGAGTTTGAAGTGATCCCCGGCATCACCAGCGTGCAAGCCCTGGCGGCGCAGCACAAGGTGGCGCTCAACCGTATTGGCAAGTCCATCGAAATCACCACTGGGCGCCGGTTGGCGGCGGGGCAGGCGAGTGATGCCGATACCCTGGTGGTCATGCTCGACGCCGAAGATTCCTACCGCAGTGTGGCGGATCAGGACCTGGATATTTACTGGGGCGCCTACCTGGGCACCCCGGACGAGATCCTGATCAGCGGTAAAGTGGCGCATGTGGCAGAAGAGATCGAACGGGTACGCAAGGCGGCGCGCCTGGAAAACGGCTGGATCATGGACACCTATTTGTTGCGCAAACCCTGAGGTAAACCCGATGCTCAAACAACTTGCCCTCGCCTTGGCCCTGGTGGCCGGCGCCGCTCATGCCGACTCCGGCTTGCACACCGACTTGCCTTTGTCCTACCTGGAACAGACCCAGGGTGATGCGCGCAACCAGCCGCTGGTGATCTTCCTGCATGGGTTTGGCAGCAACGAGGAAGATTTGTTTGGCATCAAGGACGCGTTGCCGTCCACCTGGACCTACCTGTCGGTGCGCGCGCCGCTGCCGGAGGAGCCGCAAGGTTATCGTTGGTTCACCAAGACCGATGAGCCTGAGTACAACGGCGAGACTGATGAACTGTTCAGCAGCGCCCGGCTGATCAAGGACTTTGTGCTCAAGGCTACCGCCAAGTACCACACCCAAAGTGATCGGGTGTTCCTGGTGGGGTTCAGCCAGGGCGCGATCATGTCTTACGAGGTGGCCTTGCGTGAACCCGAGTTGGTACGCGGTATCGCTGCGCTCAGTGGCAGCGTGCTACCGGTGCTCAGGTCTGCGCTGAAACCGGATGCGTCCATGGGCAAGCTGGCGATCTTTATCGGCCATGGCACTTTGGACCAGGCGCTGCCCTTCAGCTCGGCCACACGGGCGAACGAGTTGCTGGCGGGGTTGGGGCTCAAGCCGGAGTTTCATGAATACGCGGGGATGAATCACACCATCAGCGAAGCGGAAATCCAGGACTTAAAAGCCTGGCTTGAGAAAAGCCTGAAGTGAAAATGCGGTTAAAAATGTGGGAGCTGGCTTGCCTGCGATAGCCATAGGTATCTACACAACTTCGGCACGACGCTAAATCTGTGGCGAGGGAGCTTGCTCCCGTGACGGCCTGGCAGCCGACACAGATATAACTGATGCCCCGCGATCCAATGTGGGAGCTGGCTTGCCTGCGAAGACGGCCTGGCAGTCAACACAGTTGGACCGTGTACATATCCATTCCTGCGGTAACGGCCACTTAGGGTTCCGC